>DALYDS010000043.1:0-7612 GCA_031973055.1 bacterium
AAGATATAATATTGGCGACGTTACCAAAAATAGTCCTTCTGAGGCTCGCAGAAAGCTGATCCATATACTGATGAGCAACAGTAATATTGAGTTTATATTTTCGCACCTCTGAAAGAATATTTTCAAATGTATCGGTAGCAAAGTTTTGAAACTCATCAATGTAAACAGAAAAAGGTACCCGTTTTTCTTCTGGTATTTCGGCTCTCATCATCGCTACCTGGTAAATACGAGTAATCATCATAGCACCTATGAGGTTGGCATTTGATTCTCAGAGCTGCCCCTTGCTCAGCTTCACAAGAAGGATTTTTTTATTATCCATGATATCTCCGATATTCATCTTATTATTTGTCTGACAAACAATATTTCGAATCATTGGAGAACTGACGAATTGTGCCACCTTATTCAGTATCGGCATGATGGCTTCACTATCAAACTTCTCACTCCAAGCAGCAAATTCATTCGTCCAAAAGTTTTTCACTGTTTGGTCATTGAGCTGCTTGATAATACTCTGTCGATAATCTCGATCTGTGAGGAGCTTAATAATAGAGAGAACAGTAGCTCCACCTACTTCGAGGAGAGCAAGAACACAGAATCGCATGACGTGTTCGAGGCGTGCATTCCATGCTTGTCCGAAAAGTTTTTTGAATATCTCGAGAAAACTATTGGTAAATTCTTGTCGGTATTCTTCTGGTACTTCTTCGAGTGGATTAAAACCAACAGGGAAATTGATATCAGTTGGATCAAAGATAACAACATCTTTTTTTCTATTTTCTGGTATGTATTTGAGTATATTATCGACGAGATCTCCATGTGGATCAAGGAGCGCAAATCATCGACCATTCACAATATCAGAATATCAGAGCAGTTCCAGGAGTTTGGATTTACCAGAACCAGATTTACCGACCATATAGAGATGTCGAGCCTTATCAGCAGTTTTGAGACCAAAAGGAATTTTTTGGCTACGGTAGTTGGTTATACCGAATTTAACGAGGTCTCTCTCGGGCACATTCTCACTTGTCGGTAATCCGAGAGGTGGACGAGCTTTTCGTGATAGAATACGGAGTATGTGAGGCACTTTGTCCTTAACTTGAGGAAAATGCCACAGTGTTGCTATTTCTTCTGCTGTCAGGAGATATTTTCTTTTACCGAGAACAGGGGCAAGGATATTGTTCATATCACCTTCATGCATAGGTTTTACATCGAAAACTATCTGATTTTCATGATTTTCTAAATCATAGAGGTTTTTGAGAAGAGCAAGTATTTTTGCGCGAGCAAGAGCCTGAGAAGAGGACTGAATGTAACAAGTAATCTTTGCATAATAGAGATTTTCATGATTCTTGTGTTCATATTTGTGTTTCGCATCATGTGTCCGGATGTTTACTTTGGTATCGATATATCTTCTTTTGATATTCATCGAATTTTTGAGCATATGCCACTTGTATTTGATGCTTCGAGAATAATTCCAGAGGACATTATGAGTGTGCGCTGGCATCAGAGCTATTTGAAATGTACATTTATCAGTGAGGTCGAGATCACTTGTTTGTGAGAGGATTTTTTTTAAGACGCTATCCCCACCATTCACATAGGTTTCAATAGGGAAAAAATCGTGTTCACGCATGCCAATGGATGCTTTCACAGAGTTTGCAGGATCATAGCGCATTGGGCTTTTTACTTCTTCAATTTCTATATTTTGAAACGTAGAATAAAGCTGATTTTCAATGATAGATTTTTCATCATGCGTCACCTGGAGACTAAAAAAAAGTTTCCTGCCAACTATGTGAAAATCTAGACTAAAAACGGAATGTCCAAGTGTAGGATGAAGAGCTTCGAGCATCTGAGCTACCTCAGCTGGACCTCCAGAAAAATCAGAAGGAATCCTAATAATGAGGGTAACATCAGGACTGTGGTGGTGTCAATGGCCGTGAGACATATTGTTAATAGTATATATACTCTTGAGACAAGTGCAACAGGCTTTTTTCTTGATTATATACAAAAAAAATGGTAAAATCCTAGCATGAATATACACTCCCTCGAAATAAATGATGTTTTGGCCTCTTTTGGCACATCAGAATGATGATTAACAAACAAAAAAGCAGCGGAAATTCTCAAGCAAGTATGACCCAATAGTCTCCCAAAGGCCAAACAGAGAAGCTTGTGGTCAATGATTTATGAGCAACTCAAGTCAACACTTATAGTCGTTCTCATAATAGCGGCCATACTTTCTGCTGTTTTAGAAAAATCCTATATTGATGCCGCAATTATTCTCGGAATTGTCATCATAAATACCATAATAGGAGTCCTTCAGGAGTACAAAACCGAACGAACCCTGGAACATCTACGCAACTTACTCACGCCTCAAGCACGCATTATGCGTGATGGGAAGATGCAGGTGATTTCTTCTGTCGACGTTGTACCATGAGATATATTATTGATTGATGAAGGTGAAAAAATTGTCGCAGATGCCCGTGTAATCATTTCTGGATGACTGAGAGTGAATCAAGCAATTCTGACTTGAGAAAGCGTCGCCCAAGAAAAAAATATCCATAAAATAAATGAATCAGTACCACTTTCCGATAGGACAAATATGATTTATCAAGGCACAACTGTTGCAGCTGGGTCTGGTCAGGCAGTAATCATAGCCACAGGAGCAAATACAGAACTTGGACATATATCAGGCATGGTTGGTCAGATACAAGATGAAATAAATCCTTTTTCACAGAAGCTCGAAGAATTCTCTAGAAAAATAGCCATATTTATAACACTATTGTGTCTTTTTATTGTGGCAGTACTGTTATTTGAAGGGGGACACTTCGCACATTCATTTCTCGTAGCAGTGAGTCTCGCTGTATCAGCAATACCAGAGTGATTGCCGGCAGTGGTAGCTCTTGGTTTGGCGTTTGCGACAAAACGTCTCGTAAAACGTAATGTATTGGTACGAAAACTTCCTGCGTCTGAAACACTCTGAAGAGTAACTGTTATCTGTACTGATAAAACTGGGACTCTCACACAATCAGAAATGAAGGTAGTCGATATATATACAGATGGTGTTCTAAATGATAAAAAGGCAAATCCTCTCATTTTCCATACGGCTGTGTTGTGTAACAAGGCTGGGCATGGTAAAAACGCAGAAGGTGTAGAAAAAGTATTTGGAGATCCTACTGAAATAGGTCTCCTGGAATGTGGTGAAGAAAATTGATTTATAAAAGAAGATCTCGAGAAAAATTACATACTTATCTCTGAGTTTCCTTTTGATAGTGAAAGAAAACGCATGTCAATTGTCCGATTGCATGATGGTGTCATTCGATCATATGTTAAATGAGCACCTGAGAGAATTCTCGAACTCATGAGTCACGAAATACAATGAAATGAAATTTTACCCACCAGCCCAGAGAGAATAAAAGAATTACAGAAAATACTTTCACAGCTTGCCTCAGAAGGGAAGAGGGTATTGGCTATGGCATACAAAGATTTACCAAAAAAAGATATCTATACTCAAGAAGAGACTGAATCTGATTTGATATTTATAGGTTTCATGGCCATGATGGACCCCCCACGAACAGAGGTAGCTGGAGCCATAAAAATATGTCAGGAGGCAGGTATTCGTGTCATTATGATTACTGGTGATTCTGAGCTCACCGCCGGAGCTGTTGCATGAATGATAGGGCTAGGAAATACCACTATAGATGCGACAAAACTTTCTGCTCTTTCTGACGATGAATTGAGTGATAAATTAAAAACTGTAGATGTATTTTCTCGCATAGCGCCTCAAGATAAACTCAGAATTGTCCGCATCCTTAAGTCACAATGACACATAGTAGCCATGACAGGTGATGGAGTTAATGACGCATTGGCACTCAAGCAATCTGATATAGGTATAGCTATGGGATTACGCTGAACTGATGTTGCTCGTGACGCATCGGATATGGTATTGCTCGATGACAACTTTTCTTCAATTGTTGCAGCAGTAGAAGAGGGGAGGCGAATTTATGATAATACAAAAAAGTTTATCAAATACCTCCTTGCCTGTAATTTTTATGAAGTTATCTTATTAGCAGCCTGTGTGTTGATATACCGCGACCCCCTTATGGTGCCTTTTGTAGCCATACAAATTCTCTGGATAAACCTCGTTACTGATAGTTTCCCAGCTCTCGCACTATCAACGCAAGAGACTGAGGCAGATGTTATGAAGAGAAAGCCTGTAGACGAAAGCCTTTTGGCCGGAATTAATTGATTCATCATATGGGCAGGAATAATCGGATTTTTTGTTGTTGGAACTATATTTTTCATCTTTGTAGATAATCTGATGTTAGCTCAAACTCTGGCTGTGACATCTTCAGTTATTTATCAGATGATGAGAGCACTGAGTTGTGGTCGATTGAGGGCATTTGATGTACGGGTCAATAAATGGTTACTTCTTGCTATTGCGACTTCTCTCGTTGCTCATTTTGGACTCCTGGCTTCACCTTATGCGGGGACATTTAAATTTGTGTCACTTTGGGATTTTCAGCCTATTCATTTTGCATTGATACTTTGACTTCCTTTTATTGGGTATATACTGGGGGAATTGAGTAAATATAAAAAACTATGAAAATAGCCTTTGCTTGTGACCATGGCGGGTTTTCATTGAGAGATGAAATATTGAAATATTTAGCTAAATCAGGACACGAAGTCTTGGATTTTTGAGCGTACGAATCAATTATCCTTGATGATTTTCCAGACTATGCCGAGCAAGTAAGTCGAGCTCTCATAGAAAAAAAAGCAGAGCGGGGAGTACTCATTTGTTGAACAGGGATTGGTATGTCTATTGCTGCAAATCGTCATACAGGCATACGAGCAGTTCTCGCATATAATCCAGAAATAGCCAAGATAAGCCGTAGCCATAATGATGCAAATATCATTTGTTTCTGAGCCAGAACAATGCAATCAGAAACAGTTATTTCTTCTTTAGAGAGTTTTCTCACAGAGAATTTTATCGGCGGAAAATATCAACGGAGAAATGAAAAACTCGATTGTTCCTGCTAATCT
Source organism: bacterium (assembly GCA_031973055.1). GTDB lineage: Bacteria > Patescibacteriota > Gracilibacteria > BD1-5 > JAGOOR01 > JAGOOR01. Next base: position 5,026 of record DALYDS010000043.1, read on the forward strand.
CGAAGTATATTCAAGGCTTGTTGCAAATCAGGTTTGAGCGCCGCAGTAAAATTATAATCATGTCCATCGAGACAAAAATGAAGCTTCCAGGCATGGAGAAATTGTCGTGCAAGTCCTAAATATTTTTGTGCCCATATATTTTCTAATTCTACCCCATAAGTTTTATCTCCGAGAACAGGATGCCCTATATTAGCCATATGAACACGAATTTGATGTGTACGACCTGTTTCCAGAGTAACGCGCACGAGTGAAAAACTTTTATTTTTATACGAAAATACTTCTTCTACTTCATAATGAGTCACTGCATCTCGAGCTTCTAATGGGTTTTTTACCGTCATTCTCAGTCGATCGTTCGGGTCTCTACCGATGACTGACTTTATTGTCCCTGAGAGGTTTTTCGGCTTTCAGATAACGAGAGCAAGATAAGTTTTTTCTACCTCATGGTCATGTATAAGTTTTTGGAGATTTCTGAGAGCGCTGTCATTTTTAGCGACGAGGATTAAACCGCTCGTATCTTTATCGAGTCGATGCACAATGCCTGGTCTATCCTCACCGACTTCTCGATCAAAATCTGTAATCTGACCAATGAGTTGATTCACGAGAGTCCCAAAACGACCCTCATATCAAGCTGTGGGGTGTGTATTGATACCTGCATCCTTACTCACAACTAAAAAATCACTATTTTCAGCAATTATTTCTAATGGTCTAAAATCCGGGGGGAGTGTAGAGGGGACAGACTGTATATTCATTTCTATAGAATCCCCTTGTTTCAAATAATATTTTGGATTGGAATAGGTTTTACCATCTTTTTTATTCGTAACCTTTATCTGATTGAGGGCAAAACCTTTTTGTATTTGTGAGCGAGAATACGTATTTTCAAAAAGAGCCGATAGTATTTTATCGGCTCGAGTTGATTGATTTTCTATAATAGAGAAATATCGAATATTACTCATGAGAGATTAATTGACGTAAACGTTTTTCGTATAGACAAAAACCTCATCTGCTTTGAAAAAGCGAGCAATTTCAACATCTGCTGAAGCGATAGAGTCAGAAGAGTGAATAAGGTTGTAATCAATAGTACATGAGTGATCTCCTCGGATAGTTCCTGGAGCAGCAAATTGTGGATCAGTAGCTCCACAGATATTACGAACTTGTCTCACAGCATCGATACCTTCTACTACCATTGCCAATACTGGACCATCTGTAATATAGCTCACAATTTTTGGGAAAAATGGCTGATGTGCGACATGAGCATAATGTTCTGCGCAAAGTTCTGGAGTAATCTGTATGAATTTCATTCCTACGATTTTGAGACTCTTTCGTTCTAATCGTGAGAGTATGTCACCAACAATACCTCGAGCAATCGTATCAGGCTTGATGAGGATAAGTGTCTTATGCATTTCGAACTGTGTCTTGCCTTCCTGACTTTCTTTTTTACCGACATTGTGCATACGTAAATAGTTATAAATAAAAAACGAGGCGAGTATATCGTTTCATCATCAATTGGCAAGCTTTTATAATTGAAAATATGATAAAAAATGAGTATTATGGGTACAAGAGATTTTTTTCATGGTTCATCACTCTCCTCAATCGCCTTTTTCCTATGGAAAAAAAATCCTGCTTTTAGGTCTTATTGGCATATTTGCAGGTGTTTTTTCGAGTACTTCAACTGCCGATGAGGCAGTAGTGACAGACCTCACAGAACTTGATGATTTTTTCTCCATTGCATATAAATGGGAGAAATCGAGTAAAGCCGGTTATAATTCACAAGCATTTACTAATTTTACGAAAAAACTGAACGCAGCTATTCGCGCTAAACAAAAAGAACAACCACTTTTCAAAGAATTACTCGAACAATGTGAATGTGACGATGTAGTAAGAGATGAATTTGATGACTACATTAAATCGAATCAATATAAAAATGAAGAAACAGGGGAGATATCATTCGGTATAGCAGTTTCAGATTATTTTCATGAAAATCTAGAAAAAAAAGCAGTCTGACAGAACACTGTGGCAGAATTGGAATCATTGATTCAGGGAATGATAGATAATATTGTGGAACAGGTGCAAGAGCAAATGGTCGCCTATGAAACTGCTTCTGGTATGTGACTCTATATGGATGGGGATACTGAAAACTCTCCTTATGATATCCTCGACGATATAGCGAGAATTGATGAAATTTTCTTTAATGAAGCAATTGGATTCGGTGATTTCAAAAATTCCACGAAAAATGACTCATCCGCTCTTATCACGGGGAGAGTTACCCAGTGAACATGGGCAAGCGGTGAAAATTATAATATAGATCTCGCATCTGATGTCGAGGAAGCACTCGGCGGATGAGACAATGAAGACGGATCGTCTGATAATGAACTCGCTGGAGATTGTGATAGCGGATTTTGTACGACTATTGATTTTATCAAAAATACACATTATTTTCTCGGCTGATCGGGAAGTACTAGTCCATCATTTCAATGAATTTATGAGCGTTGACTCGATTGGCTCATGCAAAAATGAGATAAGCTTAATCTGGCTTGCAAGGCTCCACCAGCGATATTTCAATATGAAAGTGAGAATACGCTTATGAGAA
>DALYDS010000044.1:0-7296 GCA_031973055.1 bacterium
TCATCGCATATGTATGGTTTTAATACACATCATGGACTCTCAGATCTCACAAAATCCCATCTAGAACTCAATCGAATTAATATGCTCCCCGGCACAACACCAGAAAAACTTGAAACAATAATTCGTGATTTAGAACCTATTTCGCAACAAAATACAGCTCCACCTGTTCCCAGTTTATAATATTCCAAAACGATTTGATATATTCGGCTCGTTTATTTTGATGTTTGAGATAGTAGGCATGTTCCCAGACATCAATACCTAATATAGGAGTTAATCACTCGCTGACGGGTGAGTTTTGACCAGCTGTAGAGATAATCACGAGGGTATTATTTTTATCTCGACAGAGCCATGCCCATCCTGATCCAAACACGCTCAATGCTTTGGCAGCAAAAAGCTCTTGAAACGCTTCAAAGCTACCAAAAGTAGTATCAATTGCTTGTCCTACATTACCCGCTGGCTTAATCCCTTTATTGGCACCCAGGATAGTCCAGAAGAAACTGTGGTTAATATGCCCCCCGAGATTATTTATAACGCCTTGTTTTTTGTCTGCAGGAACCTCTTCGATATGCATGAGGAGCTCAAGTGGAGAATATTTCTCCAGTAAGCCTGTTCCTTCGAGAAGTTTGGTATAGTTGGTAATGTAGGTTTGGTGGTGTTTGCTATGATGAATCTCCATAGTCAAGGCATCAATATGAGGCTCGAGAGCATCGTACGAATATGAAAGTGTCGGGAGTGAATGGGTGAGCATAATAGTTAGAGAAAAGAATAAAGATTATTTGGGTCGATAAGTTTATTTTTTGTATCAAAATAAACTCATTCTCTGGCAAGTATACGCTGTTTCTCAGAAACACCAAAAGCATACCCTCAGATAGTACCATCTGTTTTGATAACACGATGACAGGGGACTTTTGGAGCATGAGGATTTCTCGTCAAAGCCTGACCAACAGCTTGAGAGCTTTTACAGCCTATAAAGTTTCAGAGGAGTTTATAGGTACTCACCTTCCCTCTTGGAATAAAAAGCAGCGCATCATATACTTTTTGCTGAAAAGGAGTCACCATAAATCTATTTACCTCTCGGCATACCATAAAAATCAAGGCCTTTTTGGTCAACCATAGATTTGGTATGAAAATTTTTCTTTTTTCCTTTCTTGAAGAAACCGCGCTCATCGACTATTCCTGCTTCCAGGAGTGATGGGAAACTCTTTGATGGGAGTTTTTTCTTTGGCCAATTCTGTTTATTTTCTAGATAATGTTTTCTTTTTTTGAACGATTGATTGCTGCGAGTTTGTGAATTTTCACTTCCAATATAGACCTGATAAACAGTCTTCTTTACATTTTTTGCCAGGCGACGAGCCTTTGCTTGTGCCTTAACAACAGATCATTTGAGTCAATGCTTGTTAGCCATATGTGGATGTTATAATACAAAAATACCTAAAAATACAAAACTAACGAACCATTTGCTGCAATATTTCTTTCCATGAAGCGATACTCGTCGGTATACCCACTGAAACTGTCGGATCACTCTCGCGACTCTCTTCTCCAGATAGAGCTAAATGCAGTCTCCTCGATACATCATCCCCTATAATTTCCCAGAAAACTTTTTTATCTTTTCTTGTCCAATAGAATTCCACATTTTTCACAATTTTTTCGTTTTCTTTCATGTCCACATACCAGGTTTTTTTACCGGCTGAATATTTGTGGTAAATTTCATATGTACGTTGATAATTCGGATTTGGTATTATTTTATGCTTATCTGATGACCAAACAATCCTCGTAGTATCAGAGTGACAATCGAGGAGAAAATCAGAACTATCTGTTTTTTTCACAGAGAGGTCACAGTGTTGCAATATCGAACCAAAATTAGTCAGAACAACAGAAGGATCACTCGCTAGGGTCATGGTATATGTATAAAATCAGTCTTTTTCTCCTGTGTCTTTTGCCATCAAAAATAATGGCTTACGACGGAGCTCCTCGGTAAATAAAGAAAGATTTTGGATTGAATACCATATTGGTAAATTTTCCCCTAATTGAAAAGTCTTATTTATGCCAATATCAAGTATTTGTTGGAACTGATTCTGAACATCTGTCTTTGATGGGACAGTTGCTGTCATTTTTCCGAGAGTAGTATAAAAAAACGCTTCTGTATTACCTATGACAACAGGTCAATGTATCTGTAATTCACCTGGAATAGGTATTGTTGGGACTGCTGGCGTTATGGTCAAATCGAGCTCAGGACTCCAACGAGAAAGAGATTTGGCTACATCTGAAATCGTTCAACCTTTTAGGTTTCAAAGCACACTAACATCACCATATCGCGCTTTGATATCTATATTTCTTTCTCATTTCCCGAGAGGAGTATCTCTCCAGAGTCATATGATGTCATTGATATTATCAGCCCTATCTCTCTGCCATGAGACCAAAACTGATCCAAAATCATGTGGCAATACTTCTCGTTTTTGTAAAAAAATATAGGCTCCAAAAATGACGCAGAGACAGACGGATGGAACAATAAATTTTTTCATGAGAGGACTATATTAAAACAGCCTTATTTATATCATTTTCTGCTGTGTTTGCAAAAGATTTATATCGCACTTAGGACTGAGATTCTAGTATCTTTCTGACGATAGCAAATACAGATCATCGAGTGGCTCGCTGATTCGGATAATCATAGTCAGTCGTCCCAATAAATCCATGGTTATAGGCTGTACCGATAACATTGACTTGCCAGGCAGGTATAGTCAGATTGCTTGACTGGTACTGTGATATAGGCACTGCTGCTGCTTTCATTATAATGGCCAACGCTTCAGAATTGGTTATGTATTCTTCTGGTCGGAAATATGAATTTTCTTTACTAATTACCCCTGTGTCTGCTGCATATTCTACAATAGGACAAGCCCAGGTGTTCGGTTTGTTATAGAGCACATCTCGAAATATATTCCGGCACACATATCAAGCAGGACTCTGGAAGTTACGTATTTTCATAGCTAAACCCAATATCTCTTGTCTCAAGATTGGATCATTGAGCCTATAGAGGTCGAGACTATCTCTCTTTACCACAAGTCATTTGTTGACCAAAAAATCCACATCCGATACATCATCCTCTCATTGAGATATTGTTGTATTGTTTTCAGTTTCATAATTATCACTCACAGCAACAGGTACTGTATTTTGATAAGATTTTTTTGCTATTTTTATACCGAGAATTTCGAGATATTTGTCTGTATCTATGACATAATTTCCGGCGGAATTTTTTACGCGGCTCTCCATCAGACTCTCATGAATGAGGTCAGGAGATATGAATCAATATTTATTGAACCCTAGAGCTATAATTCCCGATATCATAGGGGCCGAAAAGGATGTACCACTCGATGTCGCATAATCAACACCGGTCTGCACATTGTATACCGCTACTGAAGTAGAAAAAATATCTTCACCTGGTGTCCATAAACCTACACACAGTCCATAATTAGTCCATGGAGCCTGCTTCCCCGATTTATCGAGAGATCCGACACCGAGAGAATATTTCACATTTCCTGCATTATTACAAATAGGTGAAACAGGATTTACTGTTGTATTGACTCAACTCTGACTATAGGCCAAGACATCGCCATTACCCGCAGCTATAACTACAGCAATACCATTTTCATAGGCTTTTCTGATAACATCGTCAAATCTCTCACTATACTGAAATTGTGTCTGACCGAGACTGAGATTGATTATATTAGCACCATGCTCAATGGCATAATATATAGCTTGGATAATATCGTATTCACGAGCATCTCATTGAACATCAAATACACGGAGAGGCATAAAGTCGACATTTTTGGCTATACCAGCGATACCAATATTATTATTAGAAGTTGCTCCTATGATACCAGCAATCATAGTTCCGTGCTCCCCTGTTGGAAAATTATCTGGTAGATGATCCCCCACAAAATCTATTATTTTACTTGATCAATATTTGGAAGATGGATCAATCCAGATATTTCGAGTGAGATCTGGGTGATTTATATTAACTCCATCATCAATAATTGCTACGGTAACCTTTTTTGGATTATCAACTTGCTTCCAGGCTTCGGGGACATTGAGTGTTTCGAGATAATACTGTGAAGATGAAAATGTGTCATTACTAAAACTTTTACCAGATGCTTTGGTTAGTTTCATTCTTTCTTTTGTCTCTTTTATGGCCTCTTTTGCTTCGGTAAGTTGATGGCTAGTTGTGGCAGTGGCGAGAGATTTTTTATAATAATCAAGCGCGTCATCATAAGATCCCTTATTTGCGTAGGCAGATGCGATATTATAATTTGCTTGATATGAATCAGGATCTATCTGTACTACTTTTATATATTTTTGGATGGCATTATCCCACTCTTCTTTGCTAAATTCGTCATTTCCGAGTCCAAAGTAAAAATTCTTAAGTTTATTCTCACTGACGATATCCTCTAAACAGTTATTGTATTCTTTTTCAATTTTCACACCTTCAGCCAATAACTGAGAAACACTATTGCTCTGAGCAGCTTTGTTTGGATTAGACGAATCCATTGCTCTCCATATATTGAGAGCTTTTTCAGCTTGGACTTTTACCTCTTCATAGGTTTCCTTGATTGAATCACATCGACTCTCTGCATGAGAAACTCCCCAGTGAAAACAAAGGGAAAATAGGAATAAAAGAGTGATTTTTTTCATAATCCTCTTTAGGATACTTTACTTTGAAATTATTGTCAATTATTCAAGGGACTAAAACTACCCTATCTTTTTTTTGAGAATATCAGTAAAAATCTTTGGATTACCTTGCCCTTTGCTTTCTTTCATACAGACGCCAACGAAAAACCCAAAAAGATTTACTTTCCCCGACTTATACTCCTCGACTTGTGAGGCATTGGCAGCCAGCACGGTGTCAACAATGACTTCCATAGCGCCAGAATCATTGACCTGACGGAGACCTTTTTCATCGACGATTTTATCTGGATCTCAACCTTCATTTAAGAGGATTTTTACAACTTCCTGAGCGTTTGTAGAGGATAGTTCGTCATTTTTGAGCATATTCACCACACGAGCAAGGGCTTCTGGAGTGATTTTGAGGGTCGAGAAATCGATTTCTTCATCGCCTTTTTTGAGGATTCACAAGATAACTGTGAGGATGAGTGAAGCGGATTTTTTTGGTTCATTCGTAAGAGAAACTGTTTTTTCAAAGAAATCAGACATAGCTCGCTCAGAACTGAGGATGCGAGCATCGTCTGGGAGGAGCTTCCAGTCATTGAGATATTTCTGGCGACGATCCATCGGGAGTTCTGCGATTTTGCGCTCATCGATGTACTCTTGAGTGATGATAAGAGGTGGTAAATCAGGCTCTGGGAAGTAGCGATAGTCCATAGCATCTTCTTTTGAGCGGAGCGAATGACTCTCCCCTGCATCATCATCCCAACCACGAGTTTCTTGATCGACAGACCCATTTTCATCATAGATTTCTATTTGGCGTTTTACTTCGGCATCGATTGCGCGACCAATTTGTTGAAATGAGTTGAGATTTTTGAGCTCTACACGATTTCGGAGCTCGTGACTCCCTTCTGGTCGGAGAGAGATATTTACATCACAACGAAGTTGCCCCTTTTCCATATCAGCATCACTCGCACCAGTAAATCGCATGATTTTTTGGAGTTCTTTGAGATAATCGAGGACATCTTCTTTTCATCGAAAATCTGGTTCAGTGACTATCTCCATCAGTGGACTGCCTGCACGATTAAAATCTATCAGAGACTTCGTCACAGAATGTTTAGAACCACCTGCGTCAGCTTCGATATGGATACGTCGGATTTTAAAACGCTTCAATTCTTCTCCAACAAAAGCATCGAGATGACCATGCTCAGAAATCGGATGAAAGAGTTGCGTAATCTGATACCCCATCGGGAGATCAGGATAAAAATAACTCTTTCGGTCAAATTGAGAAAACGTATTCACGGTCATGCGAAGTCAATGAGACGCACGAACTGCGAGATCTACTACACCCTCAGAGAGGATTGGGAGAGCGCCAGGAAGACCGAGAGAAACTGGTCAGATATTGATATTTGGGTCACGTTCGAGGGCAACGGCATTTGGCTCACCACCAAACATCTTGGTAATAGAACCAACACGGACATGGGTCTCGAGACCGATAACTATTTCGTATTTCATATGCGATGATTGTAGAGATTTTTCTAATATGACAAATAGGGCAATTTGACAAGTTAATTATTTAATTATTATAAATATATGAAATGATTATCTGTCGTAAATTTTATTGACTGAAAAGGTAATGAATCAATTAGTGTGGCTGAACTTATCTTAGAACCATGAAATAAAAAAAGAATTAGGGTGGGGAAAAACTCTGGTATTTTTCCAGGAAACTTGGCCATAAGACAAACCAGGAGAGCTGTAGAACAAGTTTTGTATAGAATTTGTAAAACAAAAAATGATCCCCTGGCTGTATGCATATGTGGACTTGATGGGAGGTTAGAGGATTTATTCTGAACACGATATTCCAAACTAATAGAACTTTTACCTGAATCAGTAAATCAGAATAAGATTGAAAGAAGAAGCTTTGACGGCAGTTCGGCCGTTCATTATAAACCAGATGAAGAATCATCTGGAATTGTTGATTTAATTTCTCGGATTGATATCAAACAATCAGATTTAGATGAGTGAAATTATCAAAAAATTTGACTTTTATGACAAGGATTTGCCCAACTTCACAGACAAAGAATGATAGAAAAACAACGAAAAAATACAAAATTTATAGCAGTTGCCACGGTCAGAGGCTCTATCTTACATCAAGTACTAACTGAAAGATGAAAAATGACCGATGCATTTGGAAAATCATTTTGTGCAGTAGGCTATGGAAATGTTTGTATTAAGCCTATAGGGTGGAATCCTAATCTTCCCTTTTCTGATGTATGAGCGGCCCTATTGGCTGATGAAGAAGATAAAGAAACACGAGCTCCTCCGACTATTGTTTGGGCAGATAAGCCTAATTAACCACCTTCATCCCCTCGATCATCTGTGGGATAAAGTCTTCTAAACTGATGCTGAGAAGCGTCTCACAGCGGCGACAATGCTCACGACTGACGCCAGCAGCAAAGCCTTTGTCTTTGAGTTTTTTTAGAACTGAGCTGACCTTTACCTCGTCGAGAGACTTATTTGGAGTCATACGAGAGCATGCCCAGATAAATCCTGAGAGTTCATCAACAGAAGCGAGATATTTACGCAAATCTGTATCGAGTCCGTGTTCTGGGAATTTTTCTTCATAGTGAGAGCGGATAT
>DALYDS010000045.1:0-3253 GCA_031973055.1 bacterium
AAGAATGGCAGTGTCAGTACTTCAGCCATGATGCGATAATTCTTTTCTCTCCAGGCATAGAGTATGCCAGGTATCATAATCTGCAGAGAATAAAACAGCATACCAACTATTCCACCGATGAGAGCAAAGCGAGCCGTAGGTATGAGCCATGTCTCTATACTATAGTGTTCGAGTAAGAGGACCATGACGAGCGTGGTCGCAATCATCGGCAATGACAAATCATCTGGTATGGTGAAACTCCTCAGATCAGCGAGAGCGAGGATAACAACAAAGGAGAGTAAGAGGAGATGCAGCGTCACGAAAGCAAGAGAGTAACCTTCTAAAATAAGAAGTGTTCCAAATATCATCCAAACAAGTCCCATCACCCACTCAATATGAAATACCCATGTTGGTATACTCTTCTGACATCCTCGACATCGACCAAGTTGGATAACATAGGATACGAGTGGTATGAGCTCATACCAATGGAGATTTTTGCGACATGATGGACACTGACTGCGACCAGTCCAAAAAGAACGATCACGAATCCCCTCCTCGAGGAGGACACCACAGAAACTCCCACACGAGATACCGAGTAAGAAAAAACCGATAACAATAAAAAATACTTCAGTCATGGAGATATTTTATACAGTGTATCAATGAAGCAAATAAAAAACCCAGAAATCTGGGTTTTTTATTTTAGTTTGAGTTTTTATTTCAAAAACTCAGGGTTCATCATGATTTTGATATCAAAATTTGGCTTTGGGAGTTCTGGTGCCATGTCTTCGAGCGCCTGGAGAATAATCTCACTGACGACGAGATAACGGTACCACTTATTCTCACCAGGGACGATATACCATGGAGCATCAGCTGTTGAAGTGTGTTCGATAGCTTTTTCAAAGGCATCCATATATTCTGGCCACTTCTTGCGTTCTTCCATATCTGATGGTTGAAATTTCCATGCTTTCTCTGGTTTCTCGAGACGGTGTTTGATACGTTTGAGTTGGTACTCTGATGAGATATGGAGCATGATTTTCACGATTTTTACACCGTGATCAGTGAGCATACGTTCAAAATCATTGATATGATCGTAGCGTTTTTTGATGAGATCGCGGTCGACGAGTTCATGCACACGAGTGATGATGACATCTTCGTAGTGACTTCGGTTAAAGATTCCGATTTTTCCTTTTGCAGGGACTTCTTTATGGATACGCCAGAGAAAGTCATGAGCAAATTCATTTGAACTCGGTTGTTTGAAAGAGACGACACTACATCCCTGAGGATTGATACCCTGAGTGACATATTTAATCGTAGAGTCTTTCCCGGCAGCATCCATCGCCTGGAGGACGACGAGGAGTGATTGTTTGTGTTCTGCGTAGAGTGTGTCCTGGAGCTCGATAATTTTTTGACGATTTTTCTCGAGACGATGCATCGCAGATTCTTCATCCCAATCACCGACATCGTCAGTTTTTATCTTATTCATATGGATATTTTCGCCGGGTTTGACACGAAAATCAGAGAGATCAACTCGTCGGTGCTTTGACATAAAAAAACGTGAGAAAGTAAATTACTCCCTCAGTCTACACTATCCGGAAAGCCAAGTCAAACAATTACACCTCGTATTTTTGTCTCTTCTGGAGCGAGAGTTGTTGCTCGGACAGAGTTCTATTTTTTGCCATGAGATCGCCTATGATACCGAGAGAGAAAAGAGTGATACCAATCGTGATAGAAACGCCAGAGATAATCAGTGATTGTATCGCATTGCGCCCAATTTCTGTGAAATAAAAGAGATAGGTAAAACGGACTACCCCCGTCAAACCAATGAGGAGTGAGGGGAGACTTAAAACAAAAAATACCTTCAATGGTTCGTAGAGAATATAGACCTTCAAAATATTGACCATGGATTTCCCGATATGTTCCCAGATATTTCGGAAGAGTCTCGATGGACGAGTGGCTGCGTGTGTTTCAATCGGAACCCATTTGATACTGAGTCATTTTTTATAGGCTTGAATGAGTGTATCGATAACATACGAAAATCTCGACGTCACATTGATCTCATAGAGAGCCTCTCTCGAATAAGCGCGAAACCCACTCACAGAGTCAGGAATCCGAGTTCCTGCGACGAAACTCACGACTTTGTTACCAACCCTTTGCATGAAGCGCTTAAATGGAGAAAAGTGTTTATTGAGTCCAGGTCGACGATCACCGATAACCATCTCTGCTTTTCCTTCGAGGATAGGGCGCACGAGCTCAGCGATTTTATCGCCAGGGTATTGATTATCAGCATCAGTATTGACGACGATGTCAGCTCCCAGCATGAGACTCTGCATGACACCATGATGAAACGCTATACCGAGACCGCGATTTGCTTTGAATTGTATGACATGATGAATTCCGAGTTTTTTCGCCACCTGATAGGTATTATCGGTACTCCCATCATCGATAATGAGATACTCGATGGTATCGATACCATCGATATGCTTCGGTAAATCAGCGAATGTCATAGGGAGCGTGGCTTCTTCATTTTTACAGGGTATCTGGATGATGAGTTTGACCATACTAGATTGTTGATGGTGAGGATGGGAGAGGTTTTTTGTTTGTTTCAGTTGTTTCTTCGACTTCTTCCGTGAGTATCATAGTGCTCACCAGGGCTATCAAAATTCCTACACTGAGAGAGATGAAATACGCAACACGACCTATTTTGGCTATCTCGACAAATATCGCCCACATGCCTCCATAAGAGAGGAGGCAGATGAGTATCAGTGTGAAACTATTATTGAGTTTTGAGTGATGCATATTTTCATAAGCATTGTCTGGGAGGCCTGAGAAATTTGCAAGAATAGCACTGATGAGGGTTACCCAGAGGAGTTGGAGTGTTTCGATGGCTGAGGATGCGTAGGACTGCCATTCTGGAGTAACGATTTTTACTTTTTGTATGACGAGGAGAATCAGGTAGATGGTAAAAAGAGTAGGGAAAACAATCTTTGATTGCAAAAATAAGAGACCTCTCCAGAGAGATACTTTGCCAGTGCGTATATCTGCGAACATATCATGCCAATGATGTGATTGGACGGGAGGAATGGGCTCCAGAGTATCTATCAAAATCGAGAGTATGATACCGAGAATCACGCACATAGAAGGGAACTGAGGATAGATATCATACCCCAATGAGAGTATTCCGAGAGCGAGAGCAAAGAGTGCACCTCAGAGATACCAATATTTATTTGGATTTGAGAGCATGACGTCTATCGATAAAAATAGTTCCACCGATGGA
>DALYDS010000045.1:3353-4415 GCA_031973055.1 bacterium
GCACCCATCAGGATGAGGAGTATGAGTGACCAGAGAATAAGCGAAGAAAAAAGACGTTTCATTGAGAGTAATTATAGTAATCGGTATTTTTTCGCAACAGGGTTTTTTATCACGAGTGTGTATTTGACAGCGAGTTAAACCCCCTTATCATTTCGTTAATTCACCCTATGTTTCAAAAACAGATTTGTGTGTTGGTCGGTGCGAGTTTTCTCTTATTAAACAGTGTTTCTGCCGATGATGTTGTGCCAACTTCGGCACCAATAATGACGGTCAACACAGAGTCAGGAGGGGGGCAAAATGCTCTACCTACACCACAGACCAATTCCTCTGTCAATACCAATACTCCGTCTGAAGTATCCCCAAGTCCAATTTTCTCTGAAAAAGTTCAGATATTTCGTCCTGAAAATGACCCAGTATTTACGCTCGATGGTCGCGTAGTACTCGGGACGGTAACATCCTACAACACTTCTTCGAGCTTAGTCGGGCAATGTTCGCTCATAGCTCGCAAAAATCTCGATATGCTCGTGAGTCATCTCGGTAATGGGCATCATCGAATATTTCAAGGAGATGCTGCAGAGCTGATTGCATTCGGACTCATCAATAAAACCATTCGAGCTTTTGATGATCGAGCATCTCTCATGGCAGCGCTCGAAGAGCGAAAAATAAATAATATTGAAACTGTATTTGATGCTTATAGGCAAAATAGCGCTTCTCTCACCATGGAACGTCCTGATGACCGAGGGCGTGGCTTCTTTATGCAGGGGCATAGAGCCGTCATATTTCTCGGTGATGATGAACAATGGTATATCCTCGACCCAATTGATGGTGCGAAAACAACTGAACCACAACTCCTCTCCACGTATCTCCCAGAGCATTTTGAGACAAAACAATGGTTTCTTCGAATACCAGGATATACTTTTATTGATGTAGTGACCACTGATGAATTTCATGAGATACTTCCATTCCTCTCTTCAGAATTACAACTCCTCTTCACGAGCGGACAGGAATACGTCACACTGCGTGATGAAAGCGGTTATACTATCTCAGGAACAGAAGATGATA
>DALYDS010000045.1:4515-7148 GCA_031973055.1 bacterium
ATGAGCATCTCAATAAAATTGCCCATAGTCTTCCCTGATTTTCTCCACATTTTTGGGATAAATGAAGCCTTCGTTGAGCCTGGAAACGTATTGACCTCGAGGAAGAAAATCTCATCTCCACGGACACGGTAATCGACACGAGCGACACCACTACAACCGAGTTGTGTATAGATTTTGCGAGATGCTTGCTGGAGTCTCTCAGCGAGAGCAGGATTCATATTTTCTGGAAATATCTCATTGCTCCCATCAGACTCATATTTTTCTTGCCAGTCAAAGAGTTCTGCTTTGATATTCACGATTTGCATGATGGGGAGAACTTCAGGATTTTTATTTGGTCCGACGACACCCACCGTGTATTCATCTCACTCGATGTATTCTTGTATGAGTGGTTTATCAGCATAGTCTGAGAAGTGTCTCGTAAATGCTTTTGTTCCATTGCCGAGGAGGCTGATATTTTGTGCCGCGAGAGAGGCTGTATTTTGGTAGACTTCTTCGATACTACGGAAGAGCTTATCGATATTGGCAGCTTTGTTGGTCGCTACAGTGCTTCCTCCACTATTTGGTTTGACGATAACAGCATGCGAGAGGTTAGTCGTATCACCAGCCTGTATATGGGATTCTTCAGGGATACCGAGGAGACGTGGTGACGTCATGCCAGGAATCCATGATTTTGGCACCTGGACGATACCGAGTTTTTCGACCACAGAATTGGCGAAAAATTTATCAATGCACAGAGCGTGAGCAGTGCTCGGACTCCCTATATATCTGAGACCGAGAGCTTCACAGAGCCCTGAGATAATACCATCTTCTCCGTATCGACCATGGAGATAAGGAAACACGATATCATACGACTGATATTTCGCGAGAAATTCGTCAATTTGTGTCGGTATATCATATACATCACACGTATGCGATGTTTCAGCGATGAAACTCTGTAATCATTCACTACTTCTGAGGCTAATAGGACGTTCCGCTGATATTCAGCCAGTTAAAAGTGCTATGTGCATAGGATGAAATTATGAAATAGTAAGTGAAAACAATATATTTGGAGTACTTCCACTACCGCGCCCTTCTCGTGGTTGGGCGTCTTTTAACTGTGTGCCCATTACCTTCTCAGTAAACTGCTCATCTCAAACTCCCTAAGTCTTTGACACCTGTTCGAACCTCTTGAACAAGAATTCGTACATCAGGTGGTAATTCCGAGAGAGGTGTAAGCTGAGTTGGCGTTTTAGGTTTCTGTCTCTTCCTCATTCGTTCTTCACCAAAATCAATTAAATCCAGTACTGGTCTTGACGGAGGGGTTTCATCAGAAGATGCGAGACTCATAACGAATTATATTATTTCCCTTCTTCTTCATCGAGACCGAGAGACTTTTTGAGGTCATCGATTTTGCCAGCGTCTTCGTTTGATTTTTGACGGTTCTTGAGCTCATCAATATAGATTTGTTTGAGCTGAGTCCATTCTGCACGCTTATCGACGACGAGTTTCTTGATAGTTTCACCTTCTTTTGGCATGAGTTTACGGAATTCTTCACGTTCTTCTGTAAAGACTTTTTTGAGCTCATCTATCTGATATTGAGAGAGTGTTGGGATAGCATCGACGACACGTTTTTTTTCTGCTACTGAGAGGGAGAGAGAATGTTCGAGGAGGTCGACGAATTCTTTTTCATCAAACTGTGTCAGTGGGTGAAACGACACGAGGTCCATGATAATCTGATTGTCATCAGTGTTGTAGCGACCGATGAGGTCTTTGAAAAACGCTTCAGCAGCAGCCGGATCAAATCCTGGAAGTGGCTGTCCACCTGTACCAGACTGGTCACCTTGACCACCCTGAGCTGCACCTGTTGTATCCTCTGCCATAAACGTAAAAGTTAAGAACGGAAACTCTGAGAATCGAGAAATGATTCTATTTTCTCACGCAGTATATCATCGAATACGCCATTTGTCCAGACTTTTTCTACATCATCATCTTCATCCAAATCCTGGAGCAGTTTCATGACTTTCACTCCTTGTTCAAAGTCAGTCACCTCGAGTTCCATATTAGGCAAGTATTCAAATCCACTTGAAATTGGTTCGATATTGACGCTTTTGAGGAAATTTGTCACGCCAGAAAACTGTTCACGGAGACAGAGAAGGCGAGTCTCATCACCATCAACAACATAATCATCACATCCTGACTCGATAATCTGATCTTCAGTGATAGCACTTGTCGGGATAGTGAAAACACCACGGTATTTGAACATGTGATTCGAGAGTGAGCCAGTTTCTCCGAGATTTCCACCATTTTTATTGAAATACGAGCGAAAACTACTCGCTGTACGATTGCGATTATCTGTGAGTGCTCGTATGATTATGCCGACACCACCTGCTGCCATACCTTCGTAGATGATATCTTCGATAGCCGCTGCGTCTTTATCGAGACCAGCGCCACGACGGATAGCTTTGTCGATAACATCCTTTGGAACACTATCTTTTTTCGCCTTTTCGATAGCTGTAAAGAGAGTTGGATTTTCGAGAGGATTTGCTCCACCTTTCGCTGCTACAGCGATGAGTTTGGAGTGCATTCCATAGACTTTTCCTTTTTGGAGAGCACTTGCGGCCTTTTTGTTGGCCATGACTGGTCAGCGTCACATA
>DALYDS010000046.1:0-4600 GCA_031973055.1 bacterium
AGCTGTCCTCTTTGATTTTGATGGTGTCATCGCACATACTGCACCAGCATTTCGACAGGCGCTGTGGGTGTTTCTGAGAGAAAAAGAAATACACGCAGTAGAAGAGGATTTTTCAGAAAATGGAAACTTCACACAATCGCTCAAACAAAGCATCGAATTCTTGAAAGAAAAATACTGATATGACGTCGATATGGATGAACTCCGCGCTCGGATTGGACCACTACAGATAGAACTCCTCGATAAACATCTCGAATTCGATCCATCACTGATGCTCTTTCTCGAGCATTGTAAACATCAAAACATACCAATCGCCATTGGGTCGAATGCTTTCACAGAACGTATCACATGGGTCCTCGAGAAAATGAAAATACACGAGTACTTCAGTGTCATACTCGGCGCAGGAGATATCACTCATCATAAACCCGACCCCGAAGTCTGGATACGTTGTGCTGAGGAATTAGGCGTATCACTGGATAACTGTATCGTCATCGAAAACGGTCTCCCGGGTCTCGTCGGAGCAAAAACATGCGGAGCACGATGAGTCTACTTTCACCGATTCGATAGATTCGATAAGGCCTGCTCAGAAATAGCAGAGAAATCTGTGGAGAGTTTTATTGAGCTTATCTAAGAGGTTTGATGAGGTCTGCTGGATCATATATCATTGCCCCAGTTTTTTCATCTTTATAGGGACCTGGATTAGGGAAAAGATGCTCACCAAAAGACACATCTAATATTTCATTGCCAGCATTTTGTGTTTCAAATGCTTCTAAATCAGTAGGGCTCCATGGAGTCAAACTAGAAATATCAGGCATTCACCATCACTCTCGGTGTATCAATTTTGCGAGGAAATAATCGAAACCGAGAGCAAGAGAATCTTGTGATGATACATCTGCACGATTATAGCGTTGATTGGCACGTTCCATTGCATTTTCTACGCCTCACTCATAAGAAAACAAACAAAATTGCTGCCAAAGTTTCTGCAAAACAATATCAGAATTAACTTTTATTTTAAGATTTGAATTGAGAAAAGTCATCACATTTTTATTCCAGGAATAACCATCTTTTCTCAGAATATCAGACAATTGTTGAAGTTCAGAAGGTCCCTGAAGAGGAGGTATCGAATGAATGCCTTCTGGGCGAAGTGAGAGAATGAGAGAAAGTTCTTTGAGAAATTTTACTCTATTTTTTATCTCAGAAAGCTTTTGTTCAATAGCTGCACTTGATTTTACTGTATCTTCAAAAAGTTCCATTCCGTCAGCCATACGGAGAGGTGCTAGAACGATTTCCTCCTGTATTTCTCGAACAGAAGCGAGGTATAAGAGATCGAGTATAGCTATCTGATGAACCCTGTCTATTTCACATTGTTGAGGAGAAAATGCTATCACATTAGGAGCGCTGTTTGTAAGTGTATCATTACCAAATATTTGTTTATAAAAACCTGTTGTTCCGAAAAAAAGTTTATGTGCAGAAAGGGGTTTTTTGGTAGTCACGAGAATAGTATGTCCATTTTTTCTAGCGCGAGAAATAGCTGTAGCGTAACGATTTGGTATGGTGCTATCGATAGAAATATGCTGATATGAATAGAAGCTATCAATCGGTACAACAATAACACTTTTTTTACCTTTATCTGGAATAGAATTACATTTTTGTTCCAAACTTTTTAGGTCAGTATCCCAACCATTCTTTTGGGCCTTATCAGGTGATCCGAGAGATCGTCCAGCATGTGTTTTTAGCTCACCAACATCAGGACCTGAATAAAAATGACGCATTGCATTCATCTCTAATTGTACCTTAAGGACATCACTATAAAAATCATCATGAAGCTGCAAAACAAAAGTATCTGCATCTGCATGTTCTAGAGGTTCTCATTCGTCATTAAGGCCTAGCAATCTAAACATCAAAGCGTCAAGATGTATAAAATGAGAACGATAAACATACTTACCTTCCCTCTTTTGAAAAAGTTCGCCCGGTTTCTCTGGAGGGGGAAGAGGAACAGGTTCAGCTTTCTCTAAATATTGTATTTGAAGAATATGTCCTAATATTTGCGAAATACGCATACCATTACCATTGGCATACATCTTGGCATCGACAGCTTCAGCTGGATATACGAGTTGACCATCATCTTTTCTATGAACACTATGTGCCAATTTTAACAATGAATCAGCTGGTACTCCATCAGTCTGATCAATGAGGAGCTCATAAAGTCTCTGCCGAATAACAAAAGTGAGTGAAGCAGACGGTTTATCAGCACCTTCAGGATAAAGCAATTTCCTCATGTCCCTCATTTCAGGCAAATTTTCTAACTGCGTTAATTTAGGGAGCACTTTAGGTGCTGGCTTGTCATTTTTATCATCAGGAAATAGGGCTTCTGCAGGTGGCATGGTATATTTTATATGTATTATCTCTATAATTAACCTAAGTCAACTATATATTATGAGATAATACTATAATACTAGATTGCTGATAAAACCAGGTCTAAATAGGTAACGACTTTATCACGAATCTCTTCCAGTTTTGCCCCTTGGGCTTGTTGTTCATTTCCTATATTAGTGAGTTCAGACGCTTTATAGGCAGGATCTTCATCCGGCATACGATAACGGAGTCATGCCTTACCATCCTGGACTGATAAGGCGAGATTCGCATGAGAAAGCGCATCCATCAGTGGTACGTATTCTTCAAAACTAATAATCTTCTGGTTAAAAGCTATAATTAGGCCTAATCGAAGTGGCAAAAGGGGCACTTCACCATGTCCACAACCGAGATTTTTCATTCTAAATGTACAAAATTCATACAGATAGCCACCTTCATCGAGAGGTTTTTCATGTTTAAAACAACACAACGTCAGTACCATACCCTGTATCCTCTCTCGGAGCCCATAGAGAGTGAGGGCATGGATAGCTGGTATATGGAGTCTCTCGGGCTCGCTGAGTAATTCAGCATAATTACTTCATAAATAACGCATATTTCCCCCACCCCAGCCTGTGAAATACTGAGCTATACACAATTCACCCATCGTCACATCTTGTGTGAGTAATTCCATTTAATACTTATATACTGTTTATATTAATTGTCAATTACTTCACAAAATACCTCAGGAATTAACCATAATTGGGAAACGCCTTGCGAAAGAAACGCACTCTTTTGTCTAGAAGATTAAAAACTTTGAAAAATTGTTAAAATAGACTTTAAAGATACAATCAAAAACATCTAAAACAATCATGCAGACAAAAAGTTTAAAAAAAATTCTCCTTTTCATCAGTATAACTTTTGCATGAAGAGTTCTCGCAGTACCACCGCCAGATTTTATCATACAAATAGCCTCTCAGCTCGCAAGCTTTTTCACCATAGGTATTGCAATATTTTCTGCTCTTTTTGCCACTTGATACCAATTTTTGCAAATATACATACAGAAACACAGTAAAATTTTCTGGCTATCAACCATCACGATTATTTTGATTTTATCATTTCTCTCTGCGATAACGCTCAATCAGTATTATCGAGATCAGCTTCAAAAAAATCAAAATATACAATGGATGGAAGAATCAAAATCACAAAATATATTTTTCCCAAAAGAAGATTCAGAAACAGCAACAACATTACCAACGCCTTCTGAAAATATAGTGACGGAAGAAGTAAAAATAGAAGAACCAGATTATTTTTCTCTGCACGAAAAAGAATGACTCATGGTAACCAATGAGGAGTTACAAAAAATCATGAAAGAGAGCAATCAAAAACCATTCATACTCGACGCACGAGAAGATCTAGAGTTCGAAATCGGTCATATTCCCGAAAGTACTCATATACGTTTTGCTGACTTACGCGTAGGTCGATCAAAAGCACTCCCCAAAAATACTCCAATATATGTCTTATGTTGGTCAGGTATTCGTGGGAAAGAAGTCGCAGAATACTTGAGAACACAAAATATTTTTGCAAAATATCTCGAAAAAGGAGTGGACAGTTGGGTAACATTTGGTGGAAATTGGGAAGGAGAAATCAAATTCTCGCACATCTTCAATAAAAAGAATTATCAACAAGTATTTTCAACAACAGAAGTAAAAAAATATATAAAAGAAGGAGTTATCTTGGTAGACTCTCGCGAACCTGAAAAATTCCAAAGTAAACATATAGCCTGAGCAACGAATATACCTCTCATGTCGACACCAACGGATAAAATAACAGAAGTATTCGGTAAAATATGAATAGGACAAAAAATCATAGTAATTTGTGACGACTACGTGAACTGTTTTGATGCGAAAATGACTGGTATCGAACTCGAGAGACGATGAGCGATATTTCTCTGAAGGTATAATAAACCCTGGGAATTTTAATCAAAAACTCTATGAAATTTCTGAAATATTTAGTACTTACTATCACTATATTTATAGCGATAGGAATCTATATAATTTATGGAGCATATCACGGAAAAATGTATATGAATCGTGTATTTAGTATGAGCCAGGATGGTAGCCATCTTTTTATCGGTGATTTTAACCGTACACAGTTATTTGGAAAACTCTACCTGAATTATTACATTATCAACTCTTATCTCGGAGGACAGACATTCCATGAAGAATATTATTTTCTCACTTTTTCCAAAAAT
>DALYDS010000046.1:4700-7080 GCA_031973055.1 bacterium
CATGACAGCTCACACTCTCGTCTCCTTCCATGAACAAAAATCAATGGATTTATGGGTTGATTCTGGGACACAGAGTGAAATACATCATATTTTGATAAAACAGAAATACTCGAAAAAGAAATAGGTGAAACATATACACCTCATGCCTACTTACTATCACTATCGCACGATAAACAAGCAAAAAAAAGCTATGATTTAGAGGTAGCTGAAACATCGAGTGAAATCTCAGTAAAATCAAATAATACACTCGTATTTTCTGTAAAAAAAGAAAATATTATAAAAATCTGAAATCAGATACTCCAAGATACATACTATGTATTTAAATGAGTAAATGGTTCTGGTTCTCCGATTAATGGTTTTTTAAATTTCGTGAAATAATTATATTATTACCTGCATGATAATCGCATCAAAAGACATTTCCACGAATCTGAAAACTGTTGGGAATAAAACAAAACACCTCAAAGAACTGATAGACTTATGATACAATGTGCCAGATTTTGTCGCTATACCTACGAATGTCATACTGAGTTGTGCAGGAGATAAAAAAATACTAGGACAGTGCTGTACTCTCATAAGAGAAACATTTACAAAAAAACTCTACGCCGTGAGATCTTCGGCACTGACAGAAGATGGCAATATTTCCTCAATGGCAGGCCAGTTTCAAACGAAATTATCCATTACTGAAAATCAATTAGAACAAGCACTGCTCGAAATAATAGAAGATGCCGAGAGTAAACTAAAAAATTTAAGTCTTTTTTCCGTCATCATACAAGAATTTATAGAGGTCGACTACTCGGGCGTTTGTTTCACTCGAAATCCTAATTGAGAAAGAGAGATGATTATAGAATCTCACACAGGAATAGGAGAAAGATTAGTCGGTGGTGAAATAACTCCAAAACAAGAAAGTTTTTATTGGGGTAATAAAAATAAATTTTACGGACAAACAACAGATATTTTTGAAAACATAGAAAAATACTATGATTTTCCTCAAGATATAGAGTGGTGAATAAAAGGAAATAATTTATTTATACTACAAACACGTCCTATCACGACAATTACAAAACAGAAATATGCTGAAATAAAATTGCTCGAAGAAACGCTTCCAAAAAATCAGCCATATTTTTATGAAAAAACAGAAATATCAGAGATGGCCGCGCGGCCGACTCCTTTCACTTTTTCACTCTTAGAAAAAATCTACGGAGAAAATGGCCCGGTCATGAATACATACAAGAAATACTGAATACGTTTTCTCGTTCAACCTTTTTTTATTCTCGTGGGAAACGAACTCTATGTCGATCACAATCTAGAAACGAAGACACTCTTGCCGTCTTACACCTGGAACAGAATATCATCAGGACCAAAACTCACCACAATACACGGAATATGGACGACGATAAAAAATATTTTCGGTCTCACATTCATGAGAGAAAAACCTGCAGCTATACACCAATTAAAAAGTCTCATTCAAAAAGAAATATTTTCGACAGATTTTTCAGAAAATTTGAGTAATTTCCTCCAAGCATACGAAACTGTTTTTGAGATAAACCTCTTTGCAGCACAATGACTGAAAAAGCTGGAAATTCTTCTCAAAATAGAACCAATAGGCATAGCCGATATTCTCTCTGGATCTAGTTTTTTGGAAGAAAACACAGTCACGATAGAGACTCAGAAACTCACGAGTTTCGTATGAAATACCCTCGAGATTAGTGATAGCGAACGATTCTACACGCCCGAAAAAGTAAAAAATGATTCTGAAAATATAATTACATGGTGGGATGATCTCCCTCAATGGAAAAAAAATCTCTACAAAAAACCCATCTCCCGAGCTCTAGCATACCAACAATACAGAGAATATGCCCGTATACTGATGGTAAAATACCTGAACCATCTCAGAAAAAGTCTGCATAAAAGCTTCTGAAATGAATCAGAAGATGCCTATTTTACAACTATTGCTGAAATCGAAGAAAAGATACATGATAAAAAGTTGTGTGAAGAACGTAAGAATATGTACATAAACGGGCAAAAATATCATCTGCCTAGCATCCTCAGCTCTGATGTGCCAAAATCCGCTTCCTCAAAGGGTCTCTCAGCAGGGAAAGTAACTGGTGTAATAGTTACTGTAGCAGAAATTAAGTCTAGCCCTCGCCCGAGAATACTCTGGACAAAAATACTCTCACCAGAACTCACTCAGTATTTCGATGAAATAGATGGTATCATAACAGAAAATTGAGGTCTTCTTTCTCATTTAGCCATCATAGCGCGTGAGAGAAAAATCCCTGTCGTTGTCACAAATACTCTCAATTTTTGAGTGAATGATATACGAGAAATAAATGGAAATACAGGAGAAATAAAATCCGTATAACCTATTTCACAAAATACC
>DALYDS010000047.1:0-7017 GCA_031973055.1 bacterium
TATATGAATACCTATGTAGCCGTTCTCCGCGGTATAAATGTGAGTGGCCAGAGGATGATCAATATGAAAGATCTCAAAGCCCTTTTCCAAAAGTGAGGCTATGAAAATGTGATGACATACATCCAGAGTGGTAATGTCGTCTTCGGAAGTACTGAGACCAGTACAAAAAAACTCGCAAAAGAAATAGCTGATATCATCCACAATCACTATGGTTTCGAGGTTCCAGTTATGGTACTCAGCGAAAAAGACATCACCGATATTCTCGAGAATAATCCGTACAATGACCACAAAAAAGACATCACGAAACTCCACGTGACACTCCTCGATAATCTCCCCGATGAGAAACTCCTCGCGAGCACACGAGATGAAAAATATCAGAGTGACGAATTCACCATCACAGGAAAAACTATATATCTCTACTGCCCTGACGGATATGGTATGACGAAATTTTCTACCATGTTTTTCGAGAAAAAACTCGGCGTCACGGCGACAACCAGAAACTGGAAAACTATAGAAGCGCTCCATGCTCTTATGGTTGGAAAAACTGAAACGTCAGAAAATATGCCCGCATAATTGCAAAAATATCCTGTTTGATACAATTGCTCTATGAATCAATACCTCTTCCAATATTGTCAGAAAATTGTTGTCATTTCAAATGATTCAAAAAGCGTACTTCTCTGCAAAAGAAAATGAGAAGCAGACTATGATGGAGTTTTTTCTTTTATTGGTGGGAAAATGGAAACCACAGATGACGGGATAATAGCATGACTCAAGCGAGAAAAAGACGAAGAAGTCGGAGAAAATTTCAAAGTAAAAATATTTCCCACTCTCAGCTATAATACATTTTTTAGAAAAAAAGATGGCAATGCTATGATATTACCACATTATCTAGCCCTACACGTCGAGTGAGGTATCGTACTGAGCGAAGAGTATTCGGAATATGTGTGGGTAGAGATAGAGAAATTGGCTGATTTGGAACCAAAAATTCCAAATATACCTCAGGTGATAGATCAGCTTTTGAATCAAAATATTTTGGAAAGTGATTTTATTATCATATAGCCAACTATGAAGCTCATACAAAATATCAAAAAAATACGCGGCATCCGAAGTGAGATTCACATGCTCGCTCGTGCGTATATGGATGACAGAACTCCTGTTGGTACAAAGCTCATCATAGCGATACTTTCTCTGATATATGTCATCAATCCCGTCGATGTCCTCCCAGAAATTTTACCACTCCTCGGTATCGTCGACGATGCGATGATAATACCTCTCTTGATGTGGATATTGATACCAAATACTGTTCTCAATGACGCTCGCATATACATCACCCAAGAAGAAAAAAAGAAACCCAAGAAAAAACATTGGTTTTTGTGGATATTGCTCTGAATATGAATCATAGCAATCTCTCTTCTCTTTGTACAACTGTTAAAATAATTATTCACTATGACTCCTCCAGCAGAACTCGTTGTCCTCGTTGATGAAGGCAATAACATCCTCGGTACTATGCCAAAATCAGAAGTACACAGTGCCAATACGCCTCTCCATCGAGCTTTCTCGGCTTTTATTTTTAATGCTGATAAGAAACTCCTCCTCCAACAAAGAAGTCACGTAAAAAAAACCTGGCCTCTTGCGTGGTCGAATAGTTGTTGTGGCCATCCATGACTCGATGAGCCAAATATCGATGCAGCGAAAAGAAGAATAAAAGATGAGCTCGGTATGACAGTGCGGTGGATTGAAGAGGCGTCATACTATCGATATCAATTTACCAAAGATGGTGTCATGGAGAATGAAATATGTCCCATCCATATCTGATATACCGATGATACACCTGTGATAAATCCTGACGAGGTCGAAGCTATCGAATGGATTGATTGGAGTGATTTTCTCACTGAAATAAAAAATAACACCGATAAATATTCTCCATGGTGTGTCGAAGAAGCAATGATTCTCGAAAAATCAGGAATACTCAAAGAAAAAAATCTGATTTAAAGAGTGCTAAAAAGTCGAAAATCATCTCTTTCTTCAGAACCGAGATAGAGTGTTTCGAGCGTAGTACCAAAAAAATTCACAAGAAGAATTCACTTCCGTGTCTGAATACTCACTGTGTCACCTTGTCGAAAAAATGTATGTTCTTCGTCAGATTTTTGAGCTTTGAAACCATGATCAGTGAGCCAATTGACGAGCTTATCTTCACTATATTTCATATTTTTCTCGAGAGAGAGTGTGAGTTTTGATTCGAGCTCAGTGACATCCCAATCAAGTGTTTCAATAGGAAAAACACCTATAAGGTCAGCATCGTACATGACTTCGAGAATATCAGTTTTATTCGAAATAAGTCGGTATTGTTTTGTATTATTCACCTGTATTTCTGCGAGAGATTGGAGTATTTTGACTAATTTTTCTCATTGATCTCGAGTCTCGACGATGAGTCGTTCAGTATCCTGAAATTCCTCCCGACGGAGGAGAAAAGCATGGATGAGTGGATGTGATGGAGCGGAGTAGTGCATAAAAAAAGAAACCGTATGCAGTATACGATTTCTCTTGTTGAGTCCAGAAATAATGTATCACTACGACGCAGTAGATACTATATCATCATGCAGACCATCGTTTTCTCATTTAGTTGTCTCCATAGTCCCGATACTATTAGCAAAGTTATTGGTTATAGCAGTAGCAGCCTCTTGGAAATCTTGTTGAGCTCTCTCGAGTGTCTCTTGGAGCTTCTCACGGGCAGCATTGAGAGCAGTTTCCATCTGCTGTTGTGCCGTACGAGCGGTGGTGATAATCTCAGCATCATTTGTCTTCGCTGCTCGGGCTAGCCTCACGATTTCTTTGCCGTCCGACAATACATCGTCTGCTGCATTACTGGCTGCAGCTTTTTCGGATTTAATTTTTCCTTCAGGATCAGGTATGGCATTGATTTTTCCTTGTGTTGCTCTCACTTTTGACGAAATAGACATAAATAAAAATTAGAAATAATTATTGTTGATAAAAATTGATTCTCTCTTGGAGTACCTTTTGTTTTTCTTCTGGTGTTTGTTTTTGAGCTTTTTTTATAGTAACGATATCTCTGTCTATCATAAATGGATGATTTGGTTGAAATTTTTGGAAGATTTCATCCACCATCGATAGTTCAGCATCAGTAAAACGGATAACTCTACGTGTCGCAGTTTCAAAACGATGAAGATCGGTATCGAATCGTATAAAACCACCCGCAATGTCATAAATAATATCTCGTATTTCTGGACGATCTCGGAGTATTTTCTGATATTTCTCTCTCTTTTGAGCAGTATCTGGTTCTCGTATGAGTCCCGTCAATTGGAGATATTTTTCTGTTGGCAGGATACCTTCTGACACTTCCGCATTTTGTGAGGTAGTGCTACTTTTTGCAGATTCTTTGAGAGAACTCACATGTCCATATGTTTTTTCAAAAGTATCAACAGCAGATTGAGAACCAGTCGTAATAGCATGAGTCTGAGCGAGTTTGCTCACTATTTGTTCATGTGTCATTTTTGCATCTTTTGCACGCTCAGTGAGATAGTGTTGGAGATAATCTGCTTCTGCGAGGGCCATATTGTGCCCTCCTCATTTGAATTCAAATGTGTACTTCCCTTCTTTATCATTGCTATGGTAATTGGTGACAGAGAGAAAAGGATGGTCTGGTTGGACAGCTTTGAGATATGTTTTAATACCCGCAATATTCTCTGGCCAGAGAAATACATGAGCACCAAGAGAATTCACCCATGCGTTAATTTTCGTTCAGTCAGAATTTTTTCCTGAATCAAATTGATAAAAACCTGTATGAACCTTCCGTACTATATCTTGAGTATTTTTATCGAGGTCAGCGGTTATCCCTTCGATTCAAAGTTGGTTTTGGAGTTTTTCTCTGAGAGGTTTATCCATCGTCCCATATGAATCCATCTTTTTGTAGAGATCGGGGTCGATGATAACGCGCTGGATGCTCTGTCGGAGTCTCTCCATCCAGTCTCGATCACCAGAGAGACTCGAGTCTTTGGCAACAGTTTGGAGAAGGGTTTGAATTTTCTCAGCGAGGACCTGAATAATGACAGGATTTTGGAGGAGAGTTGGATTTTTCTCTGCTACAGCATCGAGAAAAGCTGGGATATTACGAGGAGTATTGGCGAGTTTGAGATCAAATATTTCTCCGAATTTTTTCTCATCTTTGAGGATATTTTCTGGAGGAAGAGCTACTTCGAGCTGCTCTTCTTGCTGTCTTGTCTCAACAACAACTGTTTTTTTTCTAGAATCTTTCATGTCTTCTACCATCCTGGCACGCTCTTCTCGCTCTTGAGCTTCTTGCTCAGCTTTGAGGCGAGTTTGTTCGAGTAATGCAGCCTTTTCGGCTTCTTGTTGTGCAGGTGATTTTTCTGGTCCAGCCATAAAAAAATAATTACCCTTCTATAGTACCTTATTTCGAATTCAGATGCAAATATTGCCCGTTTTTATTTTACGCATATACTACTGGCAATTCTTTTCCCCTTATTTATGCAGTCTACGACACTCAGAGAAGCTCTCACACACTACCTCAAAAAAACCAACAAAGACTGTTCCAGTGACGTCTTCCAATTCACTGTACCACCAGACCGCAAATTTGGCGATATCTGTATCAATATATTTCCTGCTGTCAAAGCCACCAAAACGCCTCCTCCAATACTCGCACAAGAAGTCCTCGATTTCATGAAAAATGAGAAATATGTGACTGACGGAAATATCCAAGGTGGCTTCGTCAATCTCTCGCTCACAGATGATTTTTATACAAAAGAATTAACCAGCTGGACACTCCCAGTATTTGAGAAAAAAAACGAGAAAATCATCATCGATTATATGGGGGCAAACATTGGGAAACCACTCCATATCGGTCATCTCTGTACGCCACTCTTCGGACAAGCAACGATTAATCTCCTCCGACTCATGGGTTATGAAGTAACCGCTGATATGCATCAGGGTGATTGGGGTGGTATATTTGGCAAACTCATCACTGGTTGGAAATACTTCGGTGATGAAGATGCATTTCAAAAAGACCCCGTTCATCATCTGTTGGAAATCTATGTCGCTATCACAGAAAAAACAGAAAAAGAACCAGAGATTGAACAAGAATGTCGTGATGCATTTCGACTCCTCTCAGAAGGTGACGAAGCATCAGTACAACTCTGGCAACAATTCACTGATAAAAGTCTCGCTGGTGTCAGAACGGTGATGAGTGAGTTTGGTGTCCATCCTGATATCTGGATTGGTGAGAGTTTTTATGAATGAATAGATCTTCCAAAGCTCGGAAATTGGCCAAATCTCACTCCAGACAATACTATGTCTGCAGTCGTCGATGAGCTCATCAAAAAATGAATTGCCACCAAAAATGAAGACGAAAGTGTCGGTGTCGTATTTCCAAAAGAATCAAAACTTCCATCGTGTATTCTTCAAAAAAGAGATGGAACTCATGGATATCTCGCGAGTGATCTCGCAGCTATCAAATACCGTCTCAAAAACTGGTCTCCGAGCCGTATTGTCTATTTTGTCGATAATAGACAAGCACTTCATTTCAGACAACTTTTTGCAACAGCCACAAAGACTTGGCTCGACGGAAAAAATACTGAGCTGACTCACGCAGGAAACGGTTTCGTAAGTCTCCCCGATGGAGCCATGTCGACACGACATGGACGTGTCATATTTTTGAAAGACTTGATTGGAGAAAGTTTTGATCGGGTCAAAAAAATTCTCGAAGCTCGCGAGAGAACACTCTCTGATAATGATACAAAAGCAGTGGCTCTCGGAGCAATTGTTTATTCTTTTTTGAGTCAAGATCGTGAACGAGATTGGATTTTTGAATGGGATAAAGTTCTCGCTTTCGAAGGTAACAGTGGACCATATTTACAGTACACCTATGTACGATGGAAAAAAATTCTCGATGAAATCGGGGAAACTGAAGCAAAAGATGTCGCGACTGAAACACTGACTTCATTTGATCGAGATATCGTATTAGATATTCTCAGCTTTAATGAACTCTTCATAGCGTGTGGAGAAACATACAAATTTCATCTCTTGATAGCTCATATTGCCACGATGACTCGACATCTCAATGCACTCTATGTGAATACTCCGAAACTCAAAGAAACACCCGAAAATGAAAGAGTAGCACGAATAAAAATTATCCGTACAAGCCTCGAAATTATTCGCTACACCGCAACTATTCTCGGTATGCCTCTCCCTGAGGAAATGTAGCTAATAGCTAGGACGGCAGACATTATTTACGCAACTAAGTGGTGGTGGAGAAGTCATGACCGCACAAGTACCAAATGTAGGGTATGTCTGATTATAGAGTCTCTGAACAGCAGTATAAAAATTCGTCTTGCTCTCAAAAAGTGTCATATCAATATTTTTTGATGAATATTTAATACCAGTACTTGAGCTCCCACAAGGGTTCGAACCAAACAATTTCCAATCACATTGAGATGAATTAGTACAAGAAAGGTCCTTGGTATAGTTCTGGATTTCGAGATATATCTTGTTGAGAACAACATCATCCTGGGCCTGAGTAGCGGGGAGATAATCATTGTAGGTGGTACAATAAGCTGGACCATTAGTAAAACAAGCCATCATCGTACAAATAGTCTGACCATTTGATTGGCGAGAACAGCTATTACATCCATCAAAATAATTCCGACAAATGCTCGGATCAAATGTCGTCGTAGCACAATCAGAAGAATTTCGAGTACTCTCGTAGCGACTATCACAATAACCATCACCGATATTCACACATATATTTGAGCCTCCGACACTGAGATCCTTACTACCAACACTCGTTAGTCCACTACAACACGTTCCTATATTTTGATATTCTGGCGGAAGAGAATAATTTCCGACCTCTCAGCCCTCTTTGACACAAGCAGTAGTTCGACAATCAGAAGAATTATAAGAGTTTTCATATCGACTATCGCAGTATCCGTCGCCCTGTCGGATACAGGTATATCCAGCATCAGCAAATGTCGTACCATCAGCTCT
>DALYDS010000048.1:0-6987 GCA_031973055.1 bacterium
TCTCAGTCTCGTCCATTTTCTCGATAGCATAGCGGAGCATGGTCCGAGGCATTTCCTGGGCATATTGATCGAGGAAACCGCGTAATTCGTCCATCGAGCAGCGTTTACCAACTTCACGGAGCATCCAGCCTATGGCTTTGTGGATGAGGTCGTGTTTGTGTGTGAGCATTCTCTCCGCGATATAGACTGTGAGTTTCCCATTCCCTTGCTTGATTTGGTGAAAAGAGGCGATGATTATGATGCGATTGATCCAGAGATTTTTACTCTGCAAGAAATCATCAATAAATGCTACACGTTCTTCATGTGTGAGGCATTTCTGTAGATAGACGCCAATTATGTCAGGTGCTGATACATCAACCAAATCCCAGTTATTGACGCCTGGACGTGCTGTGAGATAGTGCTCTACGATTTCGGGGAGTCGAGTTATATCACGTGAATGGTAGACGAGTGACAGAACACCAGCCATACGAATCTCATGATGTCTGTCAGAGAGCAGTATATCTATATCATCGAGCGTGAGCGTGGGAGCATATTTTTTCACGAGTGCACGTGTCTGGGGCATGGTAAGTCCGAGAAAAATATCTCATTCTCAATATTCCCCTTTATCCGTCTTGAAAAATCCCTGATAGATTTTTATTTTTGTAGGGTTTTTAAGGGATTGTATTTCGGAGATGAGCACCTTGACTGACATTACAGAGGCTTAAAAATGCTCCACTTGTAACCAAATGGATCACGAATAGTACCAGAACGCATACCCCACGTCTGATCAGCGACAGGAGAGACTTCTTCTGCGCCAGCCTCTATTGCTTTCGCAAAGACTCCGTCGGGATCAACAGTCTCAAATGATATAGACATATGAGCCCCACCGAGAGTTCGAGGGCTATTCACTCCAGGGATGCAGAGCTCTTCACAGCAAAATATGAGTGTCTCACCGAATCGGAGATTCGCATGGTAGAGTTTACCACTTGCTTCATCGTCGTGCTGCATTTCGACAACAGCACCAAATACATTTTTATACCATTCAATCGCTTTGTGCGCTTCAGGGAGATTGATACAGAAGGTGAGTGTTTGAGACATAAAATAAATTTAAAATTAACCTTTATATTGTTTTAATTCTTCACGTGCTTTTTCGATTTGTCGGAGGGTGACTTCCTTTTTCTCTTGCGTGAGACGGATGACATTTTCCGGAGCTTTACTAACAAAAGTAGAATCCATGAGTTTGACTTCGAGCATACGGACGTAATCTTCTTTTTCTGCGATGAGCTTCTCGAGTCGTTCGATATCGTCATCATGCGTACAGGCGCTGGTATCGACGAAAACCTCTACCTCTCCTGCCATACCGTAGGTGTATTTTTCACGAGAGAGGTTATCTTTTGTTAGAGTGAAATTTACTTCACTAGCCTTACCGAGACCAGTGATGAGGGCGATATTGCGTTCGAGGGTTGCTCTATCTCGAGGATTAGCATAGATGACGACACCGACTGCTTCACCTGGTTTGATTTTGCGATCACCACGGATAGTACGGATAGTTTTTACGACCTCGAAGACGGATTTAATCAGCTCTTCACTCTCCTCATCGATATCAAAAGGACACTCTGGCCATTCGCTATCAATCAGTGTTTTCTTCGGTACGAGGATACCTGTGAGCGCTTCGGTGACAAATGGGATGTATGGATGCCAGAGCTTCAAGAGTGTGAGGAGCGTGTACATCATCACTTCTTTGCCGTATTTGGAATCATCTTTTGAGAGTTTGAAACATTCAATCGCATAATCCGCGAATTCATCACGAGTAAATGAGACGAGCTTATCTCCCATCATCGAGAAATCATTCTCTTCCATACCACGAGTCACATCATTGATTGTTCGTTTGAGTCTGGTGAGAATCCATCGCTCATAATCGAGGAGTTTTTTCCAGTTTTTGCTGAGTGTTTTCTCGAGTTTATCGGTATCTGTCTCGACATCTTTTCCTTCTCCGACGTTCATCCAGACGAATCGGGCGACATTCCAGAGTTTATTGAGGAAGAGCTGATTATTTTTGACGTCATCGATGCTGAATCGGAGATTATTCCCTGGAGTATTGCCGACGACGAGTGAGAGACGGAGGGCATCAGCAGAGTATTTCTTTATCACCTCAATTGGATCAATACCATTATTGAGAGACTTAGAGAATTTGCGACCTTGGTCATCAGTGACGAGACCGTGGAGGTAGATAGTCTTAAATGGTGCTTTATCTGTGAGCGCGTAGCCGAAGAGGAGCATTCTCACCACCCAGAAGAAGAGTATATCGTGACCTGTTTCGAGGACTTGTGCTGGATAAAATTTCTCGAAGAGTTTCCCTGGTTTCTCGAAATTCCAGTCGACGACCGCGAGAGGCCAGAGAGCAGAAGAAAACCACGTATCGAGGACATCTTCATCACGCACGACATTGTCTTTACCATGTTTTTTGTAGAGCTTCGTCGGATCATCAGTGACGCCGAGGAGGTCTCCTGTTTCTTTGTCATAATAGGCTGGTATCTGATGACCCCACCAGAGTTGACGACTGATGCACCAATCATGGAGACCATTCATCATCGTCTCAAATATGGCACCATATCTGTCTGGCACAATCTCAAATTCTTTTTTTGCCCAACCAGCCATGACTTTTTCACTGAGTTTCTTGTTATCGACGAACCACTGTGTCGAGACAATGGTCTGAACTCGCACTCCGCCACGTTCAGAGTATCCCACTTGTGAGACGTGTGGTGTGACCTTCAGGAGATTCCCTCGTCCACGGAGCATGTTGATCATGAGTTCACGAGCTTCGAGTTCTGTTTTGCCTGCGAAATCACCCGTATGTTTCATCATGATACCATTTTCATCGATAACACGGTAATCGACAGGGAGGCCATGACGTTTCGCTGTAGCGAAATCTGTTGGATCATGCGCTGGGGTGACTTTCACAGCACCTGTTCCAAATTCCATATCGACCATTTCATCACCGATAATTGGGATTTTGCGATTGGCGAAGGGGAGTATCGCTTCTTTGCCGATGAGTTTCTTGTAGCGTTTATCTTTTGGATGCACAGCGATAGCCATATCTGCCAAGAGTGTTTCAGGACGTGTCGTCGCTATCACGAGCTCTTTATCAACTCCAGAGACGAAATAGGCAATCTCGTAGAGAAAGCCTGATTCTTCTTTGTAGACGATTTCAGCATTGGAAATAACCGTTTTATCTTTCGGACAGTAGTTCACCATGTATTCTCCACGATAAATGATTCACTCGTTGTAGAGATGAACAAATGTATCAGTGACGAGCTTGTTGTTCGTATCATCGAGCGTGAATCGTTCATGGTCCCAGCTGACACTCGCGCCCATCATACGCATCTGTCCAGTGATAGTTCCCTGGCAGGCTTCTTTCCATTCCCAGACTTTTTCGAGAAATTTCTCACGACCGATGACTTCTTTTTTGATTCCTTCTTTTGCGAGATTTTTTACCACGACATTTTGTGTAGAAATACCAGCATGATCAGTCCCAGGTACCCAGAGAGTTTCGTCACCTTTCATACGATGATAACGTACCATGACATCCTCGAGAGCGAGCATGAGAGCATGTCCTGTATGGAGCACGCCCGTGACATTCGGAGGAGGGAGTGGTATATAAAACGTCTTACCAGTGCGAGATTTTTTGGGAGCGTAGAGTCATTTTTTCTCCCACATTTCAGCGAGTGACGACTCAAATGCAGAAGGTTCGTAGACCTTTGGGAATTCCATATTTATAAGGCAAAAAGAATCAGAATGTGACTATTCTACAGTCTGTCCAGGAAATGCAAAAAAATCCGCTCGAAAAAGCGGATTTTTGTGGGGTAGTGAGGATATTATTTTTTTTCTTCTTGGAAGAATTTTTCCTCATCACCAGAAATATCCTCTATAGCGGGTTTTTCATCTTTGAAACTTAGTTTTTGTTTTTTTCCATTTCAGCGGATAAAATAAAACGCCTCACTAGATTCTCCAGATTCAGGATTTTTTCTGACACCCACCACTCTTTTTATTTTTGGATTATATGTTATTTTTTCACCTTTCTTCCAGAGAACTATGATTCTTCCACCATCAACACAAATTGCCGTGGTCTCTATAGAATAAAGTTGTCAATTGGTAGTTCCAAATGATAAACTTTCGTACCCTGGTGTATGATTAATTGCTGCAGATAAAGTGCCCTTATCTCCAGAAATTTTATAAGCTGTCCATCCTGTAAAGTTGGCTATTGGTAAGTGTTGTATTCCAGAAATTTTCCCAATAGTATTTCGTTTTGTCAGGAAACTTTTCGTAGGAGATACTCGACCTTTCTGAGATATGTGGGGCGGCTCTTGTATATTGATATTTTTACCGTCGATAACAATTAAATCATTCATACTTCCAGTGTGAATACTATCTCATTCGACCAGAGTTGTTACTTTTTGATTTCCTCCAGTTACTCGTAAGTATATATTCGTTGGAGGGTGTTGTCCTTTCTCAAATTTGGCTGTTGCCCGGTGACCAGTCCAAACACTGCTACCATCATCATATGTGTCACCTCTAGGATTGGCGTGAGTGACTCCATAATCAGCAAGGGCCACACGTACAGGATTTTCAAGAAAATGTACAGGATTTGGGGCATTGTGGATGAAATGCGCTAACTCATGATTTCACTGTTGTTCTTGGATCGCTCAGAGTCTTTCCAATACCGCTCGGGCAACCATTTCTTTTAGTTGAGGTGAGATAATTGCGTCGATTCTTTTCCCTGAATGGGCCTTTATAAGTAGTTCAATGGTGGGTACGAATTCATCTAATTGAGCTTTTTTGGCAATTCATCTTTGTTGTCCTTCTGCTCTGAGAGCTACGACAGCTACTCTTTCTAGAGGATCCATTCCGTGTAAGTCTTTTTGTTCATGTTGGTGCACCTGTGACCATATATCTCGTAAAAGAATTTTTGCAATAACACGAGCTGCCTTTGTGGGATTTTTGTGCCCTTCTCTGATGCTTTCTTTAATTGTTTTTGGTGCAACACCTGCAGTATCCATATTTTTCATAATATATGTAAGTTAGTGTGCCACTATAAATAATATTTCCAAAATGCAAGTTTTTTATTTCTGCGCACAAAAAACCCCACCAATTTGGTGGGGTTGAATATTATAAATTATTTTATGTACCAGCAGTAGCAGTACCAGCAGTAGCAGTACCACCACTAGGAGTCGATACTGTGATAAGATCTGCTGTCTCAAAAGCTGTTGTTCTTGCTGCTCAACCAGATGAGTGAGTTCCTGCAACATTACAGCTTCCGAGCTCATATTTATCAGGATCTATTGATGTGCCACTGACATCATCAGCGCCGTACTTCCCTGTATTGTTTGAGCTTTCAAAAGCGGTCGCGATTATATAGCCTGTTCCACCATCACAAGGTACATAATAATATCCACATACTGATGCTGCATTTGTTTTATTGAGACAAGCTGTTGCTGATGATCCAAGTTTCTCAACGATATCTTTACCAGCAACCTGTTTAATATAAGTAGAAAGTGCAGCAGGGCTATCCGGGACAACTCATTTTGATTGTACAGAGTCGAGGAGGACGATATTGATAGCATTGAGGTCAGCGATACGAGTCGTATCACGTGCTCCTTTGATAAATTTACCATACTGTGAGATACCTGCTGTCGCGAGGATGGCGATGATAGCCATGACGACCATGAGCTCCACAAGGGTAAACCCTTTTTGATTTTTCATAAGATACTGAGAAAATAAGTAAGTAGGTGTATTGTATTTGATTTAGCGTGACTTTGCAAGTAATGAGAGAGACTTTTTTTATTGTTATGTCTGAGTATACTCGGAGATATGGACCTCATTCTCAATCCGTCTGATATATATTCCTTAACAGGGGTTCGTTCACACGACCCCGGGGAGATAATGATATTGCTGAAAAAGCGTGGTTGAATAATTTTTTGCGATCCACGAACGAGCGCCCTCTTTGATGCCGAGAAATACGAGATTATAGATGATAGAAAGGCTTGGTGAAAAACTCTCTCACAATTCAAGACACTCTCTACTGATCCTGATTTTCTCACGCAATCTCTTCGAACAAAAATCGAATGATATGGACCAAAGCTCGTCATTAAAAAAAGTCCTATAATTGAGAAACGACTCATAAAAACATCATGAGAAATAGAGCTCCTTCGAACATCTCAAGCTCTCAATAAACGAGTGTATGGTATGATTCTGCCATTTCTGGTGCCATGAGTGACTGAAGAAGCAATAGCGCGACGGATCCAGATACTTCAATTAGAGCTCGGAGCCACTGGTCCGAGCTTCCCTCCGATTGTTGCTTTCGGAGAAAATTCAGCTATTCCACATCATAGTCCGACTGAGCGTAAGCTCCAGTCAGCAGATAGTATTGATAGATATGGGATTGATTTGGAAGGGGTACTGTTCGGATATGACTCGGATGGTATACCAGAATGTGATACCAGATGAAGCTCGAAAGATTGGAGAGCTCGTCACTCATGTAACCCATGAAATCATTCAATGGGCAAAACCTGGGATGAAAGTCTCAGAACTCGATAAAAAAGCACGGAAAATGCTTGGAAAGTATGAATCTTATTTCACTCACTCACTCGGTCATGGAGTTGGAATCGATATTCACGAAGCTCCCCCTGTTTCTGGGAAATCTCGTGAAATTCTAGAACCAGGAATGGTTATTACTATTGAACCAGGCATCTACATTGCCGGCAAGTACGGTGCGAGATATGAAGAGATGTGTGTTGTTGACAAGAATGGATTATCGGTATTATAAAATAATAATTCGTTAATACATTTTTTTATGACACTTCGTGATAGCATGCTTGATTGATCGACTTTACTCTCAGAGCACAACAGACCCTTCCTTAAGACAGAAGCAGTGCCTCTCTCCGATGCTGATACAAGAAAGCTGGAAAGTACGATGCATAGAATGTTTGGTCTTCGAGCGAGTGAGTGTGT
>DALYDS010000049.1:0-6869 GCA_031973055.1 bacterium
TTGTGGCAGTATCGATAAACGCACTCAGTATCGGTTCAAATTTGTTCCCGAAGTATCGACCAGCTCGAGATAGACTGTTGAGCTCGACTACGGCAAAGGATCCATCAGATAGCTCAGATTATTTTATTTGGTTACTTGCGCATAAAACTGAGCAATAGTGAGAAAGAAATCCTCATAGAGCGTCTTACCCGACTTATGTATACCTGGTAATCTAAAAGCACCACATCCAGGATGTCGTAGCTCAACTCCTCTATCTCTCTTGAGAAATTCGTGAAGTTCATCCAATCACATGTCAAAAAAATGTGCTCACTTCTCTGCATCATAACGGATATAATGCTTTTGTTTATTTTCTCTTCGGACATGAGCCAATACGACACCTTCAAACTGTTTTATATGTCACAGCTCTTTCACTAAAAAAGGACAAGAAACTTTCTGAGCCTTTTCGAAGAGTTTTGTTCCTCGTATATTTCCATCAATCATGAGACTCATGAGGAGTTCATGTGAAGTACCTGCAGGATTTGCTATAGTGCTTTCGAATAGATTTTTTTCACTTCACTTTGGAATCTCTGTCATGTCGAGCAGTCTCTGAAAACTATCCCTATCAGATCTCATACCTCGAACTCCCCCATTGAGAGCAGCAGAAAAATGCTGCTGCATAAAATCAATAAAATATTTAAATGGTTGTACCATCTCATGATCACAATGCTGTGTCCAAGCCTCAAAATCCTTGTCACCACGACCTCCTGCGAGAAATCTCTGTGTATACTTCGACATCTCTCGCTGAAATACATCGAGACCAGAACGACATATAAAGCCAGATAACGTCCGGAGCACTGCTGCACCAGGGGGTTCTTCTGCTCACACATCTTGCCCCGCATGCATACAGGCTATCACTCGAGCTGGGATTTCTCCTGGGCACTTAAGAGGTTTTTGTACTATAACATCTGGTAGCTCGGCTCTAAAGTCAGTAAGAAAAATTTGTCTGCTTGGCCCTGTGGTCTTCCCGGAAAATGGGCATCAGCGTTCATTCATATTTTATTTATATTACAATTATTTATATTGTCAAATAAACTTTTGATTGATTAAATTCTTATAATAAAAATCCACGACTACCTACCAATAGGCAGGTTTCCGGGGATTTCTCATGTTCACTGAATCAGAAAATTATTTGAAAAAAACAAATGCTATTCAAATACTGAGCAAGATAAGGAATGATACACTCGTACAAATAACCCAGGGCATTTCTCTCTCTACAAATGTATCTATCAGAGCGGACTCTGGATTCGATGGATCATAGATAACTGGAATCTCATGACCAGGCTCGCCCGGCAGAGTCCCCAGTCTCCCCTCAAACACAATCTCTCTCCCATCTTGAGTGACAAATTTCACTTTCTTGTACCATGTTACCTTTCCCGTGGTCTGCACTCCAACACCTGCATCTCGTGGATTATAAGAAATAATCTGCCCCCTTGTCCTGATTCAGAGAGTATCGAGCCGTCTCTCGTTTCGGCGGAGACGGAGACCAGCAAAAAACATGATAATACAAACAACTGCGATGATGCTGATGATTATGATATCTTGAGTGAGCATAGTCTCGTGTTATGAATTTCAGAAATTATATTCCGAAACACCTATTGTAAACAAATCATATCGTCCGTACTCATAGTCGTTTGATGGCTCGGAAAAGGTAGGTGAGTAAAAACTATTCCGGCGTATCGTGAATACCGCACACTGGGAAAAAACATCGCATACAATTCCCATGACAACTTACGACGACCTCACCCACACTACTATTATCACGTGGACGTCTTTGTGCTTCTAAAATCCGCATAGTTTCTTCTAGAGGAACAATACGAGGTGAATAAAATTGTGGCTCTTCTGCCTCCTCTCCTGGTATACTTGATGCTGCATTCATAGAAAATTTTACGTGATGATATACATCTTTTCCTTTGTGCAAGTAATTTTTGCGTTGTAATCTGAGCTCAAAATATTTTTCTAAAAGATTCTCCCTCTTCGTGTTTCTCCTATCTATACAGATATTTCGGCTATACTGAATGACTCTAACCTCCTCACTATGCCAAAAAGTTCTCTCGTTCGAGTAGTAGCGGTGGTTGTGGCTCTGTGTATCATTGTATGAGCAGGTGTATTTTTCTGGCAGAGCAGAGGCCTTGTCGCGAAATCAAATGAGGTATCCTCAGGAGGTAAACTCATCAATACAGAGGATAGTAGTGGCCCTGAGATCATTATCGACAAGGACCAGCTGGAAAATCTCCCTCAGCCAGAAACCGATGGGAAAACAATGGAAGAAATAGAGGAAGAACAGGAAGATAATCCAAATATGGTGGTACCTGCGACATTTAATCTCGATATCCCCTTCTACGCTCAAGCGCCTGATGGCAACTGGGAACTCCCATGGAAAGAAGCCTGTGAAGAATCAAGCATCATCCTCTCTCATTATTTTCTCGCGGACAGAAGCCTCTCATTGTCCAAGTTCAAGGAAGAAGTACTCTCCATGACCAAACTCCAGGAAGAAATATTTGGCAGTGCTATCGATACAACCGTCGCCCAAACCGCCCAGCTCTATACGAAATATTATGGAACTGATTTCAAAACAAAAATTATCAATAATCCAACCATCAAACAGATAAAATATGAACTCTCTCAAGGTCATCCGGTCGTCGCACCTTTTGCTGGCAAGAAACTCTGAAACAGCAACTTCACGAATGGTGGCCCTCGCTATCATATGCTGGTCATACGAGGCTATGATGAGAAATACTTCTATACCAACGATGTCGGTACACGACTCGGAGAAAACTTCCCCTATGCCTACGCAGTTATTATGGATGCCCTCCATGACCTCGTCCCTGAATGAAAAGGAGATATAGCTACTGGGAAGAAAAAGATATTGGTGTTAATGAAGGAATAATAAAAAATCCCCCCGCCCGTGCTCATGGTCGTGGGCTGCTTCGGGGAGTGCTGGTTCTGATTTTTATTACAACAAAGGCTCGACAAGTTGTGTCCAGACAAACATCTGTTTTGTTGGATTTTTTCTTGTATTGATTTTAGAACATGCGTTGAGGAGAGCGAAGAATTTGAACAGTTCATCATTAAAAGGATGTTGAGTTTTATACTTCGATAAGATTTCTCTAAATACTCACATGCGAGAACCGATACAGTGCGTCTGGATGACAGCCATTTCCTCCTCAGGACAGCTCCATTTCACATTACCGAAATCAAGGAGTCTACACGAAGCCTCTGTATCGAGTATGACATTTTCTGGATGGGCATCATTGTGTATCAAAACAGGCTCATACGCTAACATATCACCTATCCCCTTCTGCATCTTCTCAATAGCCGCCTTGACTCGCTCGCGCCTATTTCCTTGATCAAAAAAATCGCATTCATCTATCTTTTTTACAAATCTCGCGACATGTTCTGGGAAATCTTTTGACTCGCCGTGATGATTTGAGCGAACTTTGCCCCAACCAGTTGTTCATTTATGACCGACTTGATGAAGAGCATTGAGCTGTGCAATAAATGAATCTAATTGCTCGGAATTAATCTGCGAATCTCACCACAGTGGACCTGGTATATACTCTTGAATACTCCAGAAATAGCTCCCGGTCATACCAGGCAACTGTCCTTCTCAGTTAGAGAAAATTTGTGGTGTATTTTGCCCCTGTTCGCGTAGCCATAGTTCTATCTGTGTATCTTTTACAAATTTTTTATCACTGGAGAGCTTCAATGCAAACTGTGTATCTCCGAGTGTCATAAGAAATGTCGTTGTCTGATGTCACCGTCATATCACCCGATATTGCCAGACATCATCCTCTGCTGGTCACACAAGCTCGCCAACTCGTTCACGTGTTTGCTGCTGCAAAAAGTGAACTGAAGCAATCTCTCGAATGGTCTCTGGTGACGGTAATCTATCCATACTCACATTCTACCACAGATGTTTGGATATTACAAAATCCCCTTCGCTGGGGATTTTTTTAAACCTCTCCGCCGCGTGCTTATAGTCGTTTCTTTGTCTATACTTGCAATTAAACAGTTCTTATGGTACCATGTAGCTATCTAATCAATTTTTATTATGATTTCTTTCGAAACACCAACAGACGAATCTCTGAGCGAACTCAGAACTCATCTCAGCGCCGGAATAATCACATTATGAAGCAAGCATGATGCGGAAACGGTCGCTACACATCTCATGAATGTCCTCGGACCAGACTGGAATCAAACTGGTGTAGCATGAAATGCAGACTTTCTCTGAGGTGAATATTGGCGAGCAATAGAGACAGAACTTGCAAAAATAGACAGAGTAAATCCCTTCAATGCTCCGGATTGTGTATCAGGTATATATACCAATGAATTTATCCTCGCAGAAGAGCTCCAAAAAGCGGATTATACAGTAGAAGAAGCCTCTGCTGTTATCCTAAAAATGCGTGAAAAAGAAAACATGCGACAAGAAATGCTCCATACAGCGGCTCAAGTAGGAAACGTTACCCTCAATCCCGCTCATCCCGAGGAAGCCGCTAGTACAGAAGAAAGAGTAGTAGCAGCACAAGAATAAATAACTCATAACAAAATAAATCCCCTCTTCTGGGGATTTTTTGTATTCGTTCAGGTGAAAATCTACTGCCCTACCTTCGTCCTCCTCGTACACCCCAAACAATTCGCACACTTGCCACAGACTCATTTTTTGTGTTCACCGACTCAACCTCCTGTTGTCATATCCATACTAGGTAGACCTCAAGTATGTTCTGAAATAGCTGGCCTTAGAGGTTGAAACAACTCGAGCCCGGGTTCTGCCTCGTGGAGTGCAGGTTCTGATGGTACAGGGGGTTCAGGTTCGGGCATAGGAAAAAAATAAAAGGAACTAATGAAATTATTTTAGTATAGACAACATGCAACTCAACCAGTCATCATATTTTTTCAAAACAAGCTGATGAATTCCTGACCAGTCCTCGGCTTGAAATAAAACAAGTAATTCAGTCGATTCTAGCT
This sequence comes from bacterium, assembly GCA_031973055.1. Taxonomy (GTDB): domain Bacteria; phylum Patescibacteriota; class Gracilibacteria; order BD1-5; family JAGOOR01; genus JAGOOR01. The sequence continues at coordinate 5,005 of DALYDS010000049.1, forward strand.
CCTTAACTAATTTTACTATATCATCTGGATGTCATCCTAAAATATTTAATAATTTATTTAATCTCTGAATTCCTCACATTTTTGAATCTACTTTAAATCACTTTACATGCAAAAATAAATAAAGCTTTATTAATGATCTACAATAATCATTTGGATTAACACTGGGTATAAGACCTTTAATTTGAGCATCATCTAGTCCGTGATTCTCAAAATCAGGACTTATGTCTTGAATAAAAGACCTAAAATGAACACATGATGCAATTAAACTATTCATATTATTCGCACATTTTAACTGAAAACCAAAGTTTTCATTAGGAGGAAATATGGAAAAACCAATACTCGGGATTGATTGTGATAAAATATTTAATTTATTTCTTTTTTCCAGAATAGAGTCAATTAGATTTGCATTACTATACTCTTTTTTTACTTCTACTTGTTGTACTTGTTTTTGTTTCTCATTTTGTAATTTTTTCTTCTTCTCATAACTTTCAATTACATGAATTGCGTCAATATCTTCAGTCTCTTTTATTAAAAGAATTATTTTATCCACCATTTCTCATTTCCATTTAATAATCACTTTTGCTAATATTTTAAGCAAATCACCACTCTCTTTATATCAAGAAAAATTATTTATTACATCTTGCAAATTTTTCTTTGGTTCGATTTTAATCCATTCATGAAACGCAGTTATTCTGACAGCACTTTCTAGTTTTTTATTTTGATACAAAAATTGTAGAGCTGATATTAAATCTTTTTGTAAATCTGTTTTACTAACATAAGAAACTAATAATTCAACATCCCAATCGTGCAAATCGTCAGGATGACTATTTGTTAAATCTAAACCAATTTTCGCAACATTAGAATCAAAATAATTACGACTAAGTAAAATTCTTATACAATAAAAATAATCTTTAGTGTAATGAATATCTTTAACCAACGCTGGTATTAACTTAATTAATTCTGGGGAATCAATTGATATTAAAGCGCTTAAAAAATAATGCGAATATGGTCTATTTTTATGTTTCTGATATACCTCAAGTATGGGATATATAAAAATAGGACTAGCTAAACTCTCCATTTCAGCCAATATTTCTTCTAATACATCTTGCTCTTGAGTCTGATATAATTTCGAGATTAGTTTTCAACTATAGACATCGGACATATATTATTTTTTACTGACAAGCTTCACAGCTCGGCCCATTGAGGATAGAACACATGACCTTTTCGGCTTCAGAATATTCTTTCTTTGGTTTCGCAGACATCTCGAGTTCACCTGTTGGTGCTGGAGCTGAGGCAGTGACGCCGACAGCTTCGAGGGTAGCAGTTGTAGTCGTGGTTCCCAGAGTACTAGAAGCAGCCGATGAAGAGCCTGTAGATTTTTCGATAGCCGTCGCACCGAGAGTTCGGAGGTAGTAGGTTGTTTTGAGACCCATCTTCCATGCCATCATATAGGTGTCTTGGAGGACTTTTCCTGATGCGCCTTTGATGAAGATGTTTACTGACTGAGACTGATCAATCCATTTACCACGAACAGCAGCAGCTTTGATCACCCACTCTGGTGAGATCTCAAATACTTCTTTGTACTTCGCACGGATGCGAGCTGGGATACGTTCGATTTTCTGGATAGAACCATCGTGGAACTTGAGTTCTGCGACCATCTGAGCGTCCCAGAGACCGAGTTTCTGGAGATCAGCGACGAGATAGTCGTTGATGACGGTGAACTCACCTGAGAGGTTTGATTTGACGTAGAGATTTTTGTAGATCGGTTCGATACATGGGTAGACACCGACGATATTTGAGATCGTTGCTGTCGGAGCGATAGCCATACAGTTTGAGTTTCTCATACCGTACTGCTTGATAGACTC
>DALYDS010000050.1:0-5711 GCA_031973055.1 bacterium
GGTTTTCGAAAACCGGGAAAAATCGGTGTCTACAATGTCGAGAGCTGGTCAGTACTCAGAACAAAGGCTGCTGTCGAACGCGCTGATATCTGCGTCCTCCTCATAGACAGTCTCGAAGGTATCGTCCAACAAGACAAGCACATCCTCGCAGAAGTCCTCGAACAGAAAAAAGGTGTCATCATCATGGTGAACAAATGGGATCTTTCCAAAGCAAAAACAGATATGGAACCAGAGCTCTTTCATAAGCGCTATATGGCCTACCTCCAGCGTGAATTTGCTTACTGTCCTTGGGCGATGACCGTCTTTGCTGTAGCAAGTGAAGGCAAAGGCGTCAAGGATATTCTCGAGCATGCTATCGGTATCTATCAGGAGCGTCAAAAACGTATCTCTACTGGTGAATTTAATCGATTTCTCACACGAACCTGTCTCGAACATGCACCGAGCGGAAGCCGAAAAATCCACAATCCAAAAGTCTACTACGGATCTCAGGTGGCTATCAATCCTCCGAAATTTGTTATCAATGTGAACAAACCAGAATTTATCCACTTTAGCTGGAGACGGTATCTGGAAAACCGTATCCGTGAGACATTTGGTTTCTTTGGAACACCCATAGAAGTTGATTATCATGGCAAAGATCCTGATAAAAACCCCTATAAGCCAACAAAAGTGATGTCAAAGGCTATCAAAGTACCGAGAAAATAAAAAGTCCTCAACCCCCCCCTCCCAAAAAGAGGGGTTTTTTATGATAAAAATAAACTCCCCCTTTCTTGCATTCTCTATAAAATTATGATAATTTTACCTTGTAGCGTGCATTCTCTATTTTCTTACCCCCCCCCGTATGCACAAAAATATTACTTTAACTCTCGGTGGCCTAGCCATTATTGGAGTCATCGCTGGTGCGAGTTATATCTCTGGAGGCTCACTCCTCTCGAGCGTTCTCACCTCGACACAACCTGTCTGTCAGGAACAAGAAAATGATGTCGCTCTTGCTACTCAGGCTCTCGAACAGTATCCAGAACGAGCGAATATCACAGAACGTGTCACTATCCTCGAAGAAGCAGTGAAAATTGCAGAGGCAGAGGAGAAAAAACTTGCTGACACGATCACTGCTACTGTAAAAAAGAGAACAAAGTATGAATCACTTGCTCTCCTCAATCGTGATCTCATGCAACACAAGAGACTCACAACAGAAGTCACTCGATTAACCAATATTCGTCCCCAGACAGCAACTATCAAAACTCAACTCACAGCAAAAAAGAAAGAACTCTCAGCATTTAATGCTCTCGTCAAAAAAACAACAAAATCGGCAACCACAATAGATGTACTTTACAAGAAATACATCGCTCCGCTCAAAGAGCTCGCCCTTCATACAGCAGCACTTGAAAAACTTGCTACAGCACAGAGAGCTCTTATCACGGTACAAGAAGAACAATCTGTCATCACTCAAGCAGAATCAAGACTCACTACAGCAAAAGAGGCTCTCGAAACATGTCGTGCAAAAACACCTGAGATACAAAAAGAATCTGTCACTTACTGTTTTCCTATCTATCAAGGTGCTGATGGTGTCGTACAGACAAATTGTGTCGATGATATCTCAAAGATCCCCCAGTGTTATGTGAAGTCGACAACAACAGAAATCTATGATGATGAAACAGGCGAACTCAGTTCTGTGAATGTTGTACCTGATGACAATACAAGAGAAATTCTCTTCTGTGGTCAACCAGAAATGGGGTATCTAGATGCAGCAAATCCAACATCAGGGTACCCTACCATGCCTGGTCAAGGATCAAATCCTGGTGCAGAAGCAGCCGCACCCATGGGAGCAGAGAATCCAAATAGTCCAAGAAATAATCCAGTGCAACCAGAAGACAACGAAACAAAAAAATGTGAGAGTTGAATTGTCGTAGCAAAAACAGCACGATGTCCTGAAGAAGCAGAATGTTGAAATAATATATGTGAATATGGTGAGGATAAACACTCTTGTCAGGATGATTGTGCATTGTCAGATATAGTTGAAACTTGTTGAAATGGTATTATTGATGATGGTGAAGACTGTGACACTGGTGAGAGAGAGTGAAAATGGAATAGTTCTTGTATGGCTTGTTCATTTCATTGTAATTCAGAACCAATTACTAATTATGCTTGAGATGGCCCAAAATCAAATTACATGATTGTAAAAATGGGGCATCCAAGATCTCTTGCAGAGACACAAATGCATGAGATTGGTTTTAAACCAGGGCTATTCAATAGTATTGAACTGAAGAATAATACTAATGCATGTTTATACACTATTCTTCCTTGTTGAAATGGTAAAGTAGACACATTTCCTATAGACAGTTGATTTGCATCTGAAACTTGTGATGATTGAAATTTTATTAATGATGATTGATGTAATGAATCTTGTAAAAAAGAAGTATGTGGCGATGGTATTAAACAAAGAAATGAAGAATGTGACTATCATGATGCTGTACAATCTGGTTTTGAATGTACTGAACAATGCAAATTATTAGAAATACGCAGGCCTGGATAGACACACTCCCTCTTTTCTATACCCCCCCAAAAAAGAGGGGGTTTTTACATAAAATTTGCGCTTATTATAAAAATATAGTACGATGCTCTATATCCCCTTCCTCTCTTCTCTATGCTAGAAACAAATGAATCAACTAACAGGCCGTCAAATCCAGATGCACGACTCAAGAGTAATCGAGATTCTGCTATGGCTCTCAAACATGCACAAAGAATGCAGACAGAACGAGATAGGCAAGGACCTATAGTCCGTGGATTGTGAACTGTCCTCGCTGCGCCATTTCATGCTGTTGATGCTGCCGCTCGTAGTACTCCAGGACGAGCTATTATTCGTGCGGTCTGATCACCAGTTCGTCGATACAATGAAAGAAACTACAAGAGGCCTCCTACTGGTGATGAGATGAGGGCAATGTGACGGACGTCGAGTCCTGCACGACAGGTAAATGTTCCTGGGCAACAGCGAGCAGAGTGGGTGGGATGACGCACTCCTCGTGCTGCAGCCAAGCCTCGCTCATCAGTTGGTCAACGTGTCAGAAGTACAATCGGACACATTGTACGCAGTCCTATGTACGCTGTAGGAGCTGTTGCAGGTGCAGTCGAACGAATACCGAGTATGGTGAGCCGTGGTGTTAGTAGAGTTGGTTCATTATTCCGTCGAAGACGATAAATATATAATTTTTTAACTTTTTATTCTATGCCTGAAACACACGTGCCCAAAACACCAGAACAAGCTTCTGAAAGTAAACCACATCCTGAACAACAATTACAGAAAAATGAACAAAGTCAGAGTCGTTTTAAGAAAAAAATGTGAGAAGATTTTGATAGGCGAGAGCAAGAAAGATACAGTGATGAACAGGCAGCTGCTCAGCAAGTATTTGATGAATGAAATCGCGGAGAAGAAGCCTGGCATCGAGCGCTCCAAGCGAGAAATGCACTCACAGAATCGCAGAGACGATGAGAGGCATGAAAAAAAGCAGATGCGGCAATAGATGAAGTCCGCGGATGACGAATAGACTGACAAGAACGAGAGAATACACCGAGAGACTTTGCATATGCTACAACAATATCAACCAAACCAAAACCTGAGGGTCCATCAACATTTTTGTGAATAACCACGCCACGATAAGAACTATTTAAATTACTCATCATGAGCATAGAAACAAAAAATCCTGAATTTCTCGATCCTCTCAAAAAAAATAGCGGAAGAATAGAGAAGAGTGAAAATGCTGCTACAGAATTATCTGATACGCTTTCTTCACAAAAATTAGATACACTTGAGCAAAAAGGAAAAACAGAAGTAACGCGTGTCATCACAGAACTCAATCAGCTCCGTAATAACCCTATTCTCCTAGAACAAAAACTCAACAACCCCGCCACCCTCGCCCTTCTGTCTCGAAATGGAATACCAATAGAATATGTTCGAAATCTTTTGAGAGACATGCGTTCTATTGATCAGCAGGAACTCATAACACAAGTAAATGATGGGAACATAGCTCCTATCAAGATCGAGCTTTCTCAGAAAGTAGAATGACTCCAGCAGTGATATCATGAATTATTTCATAATTTAGCAGAAAAAGCAAAATCGTCCATTGGCCCCCTGAGTGAAGATGCTCCATTAATAGCACAGCTCCAATCGGAGGTCTTGGAGGCAGAACAAGAAACTGATACACTTTTAAAAAATATATCTCAAATCGCCTAAACTATGACAACTGAAGATAAAAAATGACGTAATAAAAATCCTGAAGAGACAAGAATGCTCCAAGATTTTGAAGTAAAAAATGCAGAAAAATCTGAAAAAGTATGACGCATGGAAAACCTTATTCATAATTTTGATGCTCAGAAATTGCTCGATCTCAATGAAAGGCTCAGAACTTTTTACAAAAAAGTTGGCGATGAAAAAGCTCTCGGCTTGCTTGACAGGATGACTGTTGTCATGAATGAACTCACGGAAATTATCGACCAAGTTCAGGCAAAGAGAATATCTCTCGAGCAATGACAAAAAGAAATCCAAGAAAAACTCATAGAAATCAACGAAGTTCTTCAGATGATGAATGAGTGGTGAGCAACTGGACTCTAAAAAAATCCTCCCGATTGGGAGGATTTTTTAAACACTACGAGGAATAATTATTTCTTCTTTGGTGCTTCCATTGAGCAGCAAGATGCTCCTCCACATGACATACCGCAGCATGACATAATAACCTTGAGGCCTTTTTGGAAAAATACAGCAAAGAGGAGGAGGTCGAGACGGATTTGTTCGAGAAGACCAGCTGCTTTGACATAGAGATTTCCTTCGAGAGGCTTGAGATGTGTGAGCTTGAAGAGAAGTGCAACACCCATAACGAGTGAGAGGAGAATCGCAGCGTAGCGAGAAGTTTTTCGGCAACCAACAGCGATAGAGAGACCTCAGAGAAGCTCGATAGATGCAGCAATCGTACCGAGAACGAGGGCAATCTGAGGATTCTGGACACCGACGAGACCGAGAGCCATACTTCCCACACCTGTAAGCATACCTTTACCAGCGATGAATTTCATCGAACCAGCAGCAATCATTATAAGACCAGCCACAACGCCTGTTACACTTGGACAAAACCACTTACCGAGTCCAGTGTTAGAACAACAATCTTTTTGCATAAAAATAGAGAAGAAATAAAAGTACTTCTATTCTACGTCTTGGCTTATGCATGCAATCTAAATTTGATTGAGGTTTAGGAGTTATATGTAATAATATTAATCTCTTGATATGAAGAGCAGTCTCAATCCGAGGGCAGCAAGAACAACTCCCATAGAGCGATCTATCCAGTGTTTTATTCGTAGATAAATACTGCGAACTGTTCTCTTGTCGACTGTCCACGCTACAATACTGAACCAAAGGACCGTCATCATCACCATCTCAGAAGCATAGAGAGACTTAATAAAAAATGACGTCTCGGGCGAAACAACCTGAGAAAAAACAGCCAAAAAGAAGAGTGAAGCTTTTGGGTTGAGTATGTTTGTGAGAAATCCTGTTTTGATATTCTGCCATGCAGAAAATGTATGTTTCTGGCCCGAATTAACCTCATCAGATTCTGTTTTTTTGCTCTGCAAAAGATGCCACGCCATCCAGAGGAGATAGAGTGAACCGATGATTTTTATGGTTGTAAAAATAACAATAGATTTTTCTATGATGTACGTGAGTCAGAAAAGTG
>DALYDS010000050.1:5721-6782 GCA_031973055.1 bacterium
TGACCGAGTATACCAATCCCGAGGCCAAGTGCGACCAATATGCCCGCTCTTTTACCAGATTGGAGAGTGCGCGTTGTAATCATCACAAAATCTGGCCCTGGACTCATCACAGCGAGCAAATGGGCACCAACTATCAATAAAAATTCTGACATAAAAACTTGTAAAAAATATCTGTCTCTATACTATGCAGCCAGTCTCAAAAATCAATCATGCCCTCTTATGGAATCACTCTTTTCTGCCCTTGATACACTCCTCGAGCTCCCCTTTCCTGCATTTGAAAAAAGACTGGTAAAATTTGAAGAAGAATTTAGAAATCTCTCCATTTCTGATGTCTCAGAAGAAGAACTCGAGGGATATTTTCTGCGAGTCAAAAATGAATACGAAAAAGCAACTGGCGAACGAGCAAAAACACATCTCGCCATCCTCGGTTACATGTCTCACTTTGATACACTCGTCGAGAAATATTTCCCAGATTATGTAGCGCTCTTTCAAGCCTCTCTCGAACGTGACGACCAGGAGAATATAGCTCCTGTGAATTATGGTTTTCTCGAACATATGGATGAGATTTTGCGAGAATATACGCACCGACTCAGCGATCCAGATAACTATCCATCCTACACTGCCTACATCCAAGAGCTCATACAAAATAACATGATAGATTTGTTCTTCTGGCTCCAAGAAAGAGAAAGTGCACAAGAGAAAAAAGCAGGAGCAGATGATAGAAATACAGACATACTCATCAAATCCAGTGGAGACACAAAAAATGCCAGCCTCAGATTCACCCGTCAATGTCTCGAATTACTGAACGAAGGTGTGCTCGAAAAGATATTTTTCGATCACGAATACCCTATCCGTGTTTCACCAACAGATACCGAGCTCCAGCTTATCGGACGCTACGAACACAAGAAAGAAGCTACCTTGTAAATAACTATATACTTTTATTTTAGCGTTTCTGGGTATGATACCTTTGTGTCATCCATGCAACACTATTTTTTCAAGCGCTATCTCTCCCCTGGTGACGAAATCAGGGCGATTTTTCATAGACACTTTATCGTCGCATT
>DALYDS010000051.1:0-6685 GCA_031973055.1 bacterium
TTGACCAAGCATGGAGTCTCTTTCAGAACTGTCCTATACCACATGTGTTTCAGAATAAAAATGAGCAGTGCGAATATACCGATGATTGGTATGAATCCCGAGATTGCTATCTCTGTCACTCAGGAGAGAAAAATGAAGGTACGAGATATGGATATGGCTTAACGAGTTGTAAAGACTGTCTTTATTGTGTCTTTTCTCAGTTTTCACAGTGGTGCATTGATTGTGTAAATGTCTCTCATTCGTATGAGTGTTATTATTGTTTGGATGTTCGAGATAGTAATTCTTGTTGATTTTCTTATAACCTTCGCAATTGTTCCGATTGTCTTTTTTGCTTCAACCTCAGAAATAAGAGGTATTGTGTTGGTAATAAGCAGTTTACACCCGAACAATACGATTCCTTTGTTCAAGAATGGTGATTTGATACCATAGCTGGTTATCAAAAATGACGTGAAAAATTTGTTCAAATGATGCATGATATTGCTTGGATCAAAGCTGATTACATAGAATTATCTGAAAACACAACATGAAATTATTTAGCCCATTGCAAAGATGTTGAAAATTCTTATATGACAACCTATCATGAGGATTGTTGTCATGATTTTTGGTCTGGTCCAGGTGTAAAATTTACTTGTGAATGAGTAGGTACAATAGGTTGTCAGATGGGTTATATGGTGACTATGCCTATTAATTGCTATCAAATTCGTTGGTCGTTTATGAACCTCGATTGTCGGTTTTCTGATTATATAGCATACTGTGCCCAAGGTGAAGAGCTATTTGGTTGTTGTGGATTGGTACGAGGACATCACTGTATTTTGAATGCTCCTTATTCGACTCAGGAATATACGGCTCTCAAGGAAAAACTCAGAAATCATATGATACAAACAGGAGAGTGGTGACGATTTTTCCCCGGACACTTTGCTCCAAATCCGTATGATGAATCCATTAGTGGATATCACTGGTCACTTTCACTGTGAGAACAAGAAAGACGGGGTTTTAGAGTAACTTCCGACAATTTTGATAAAAATACATCTTCTTATACGCCAATTGTGGAGATTCCAAAAACACCCTTTGACGCCACTCAAGATATAGTAGATAAAATATTTTATGACGAGAAAAAACAGGCACCATTTCAGATACTGGCATTGGATGTGAATTTTTGCCGAAAGCTCTGAGTTGCCCTCACAGATCGGCACTATATGAGACGTATTCAAGAAAATTTTTCTTGGATGCCTTTTTCTGGAGAGCTTCGTGTGACTACGTGTGCAAAATCAGGAAAAAAAATTACCACTTCCTGGTCTTCTGACTATGATAAAAGAATAATTAGCGAAGAAGAATATCTCAAACTTAATTCATAATTTATTTATGACTACATTTTTTCAAACTTCCGACCCTACAGAGCTTTCTAAAATAGCTCACCAGCTCCGTCTCGATGTCCTCGAGATGCTCCGTCTCGCCGGTTCTGGCCATATAGGGTGACCGTTTGGTATGGCGGATATATTTGCGGCTCTGTATTTCTCATTTTTGAATATTACTCCTGAGAATCCGAATAATCCAGATCGTGATTATTGCCTCCTCTCCAATGGTCATATTTGTCCGATTTACTATGCTACTCTGGCTCGTCGTGGATTTTTCCCAATTGAAGAGATGCAAAAGCTCCGCAAGATAGATTCACTGCTTCAGTGACATCCAAAGCTCTGAATACCAGGTGTAGAAAATTCATCCGGCCCGCTTGGACATGGTCTCTCTCAAGCAATAGGTATAGCCCTGTCTCTCAAAATGGATGGAAAAAAGAACCGTGTTGTTTGTTGTATGTCTGATGGTGAGCATCAGGAGGGGCAGACATGGGAGGCGGTTATGTCAGCTCATAAATGGAACCTCGGGAACCTCATTGCGATCATGGATTATAATCACCTCCAAATCGAGGGGACAACGGATGAGATTATGCCTCTCGGTAATCTCGCGGAGAAATATAGTTCATTTGGCTGGAGCGTACGAGAGATAGATGGGCATAACTTCACAGAAATTCTTGAAGCACTCCAATGGGCAGATAAAAATGACGCCCCAACGATGATTGTTGCACATACCACTCTCGGTAAATGAGTTTCATTTATGGAAAATAATTGGGCCTATCATGACTGGACGGGGAAGCCAGGTGACGCCGAGAAAGCACTCGCTGAGCTTACTGCTTAGTTTCGAGTGATTTCCATAGACCTTCAAACATAGTCCTTTGCATATTTGTGAGAATGGTATTTTGTACTTCGAGGAGTTGCATATTATCTGCGTAAGAAATCAGAAAAAAAGTGTCTTCGAAAAATATACTGTCCGCCTGTGTACCTTTTGGTATGAGTCTGACTTCGTAATTTTCTGATTGTATTTTATCACGATAATTACGAGCCAGAGGGCAATCAACAAATATGTCTCGTGCCTTTTTCTTTTTTGCGACTATTTCTCGACCTATATCCCACACAATTTTTTCGAGATCATCATGAGAATGAGTTTTTTCAAAGACGGAGATATCAAAAAATGAACACCATTCTGGAGCGTCAAAGAGAGAATCGTAGACTTTTCTTACTGCTTCTTTTCCAGTGAAGAGTCGTATCTTTGGGAGATCAGTGCGTTTTGATTCGAGAGCTCGGAGCTCAGGTATACTTTCACGGAAGAACTGGATTTTATTGGACATCTGACGGTGTTTCTGGAGAAATACTTCAGCGAGATCATCTGGATCGACAGCGCTGAATTGTATGACGCCATTTCGACTCGACTGTGATATATAGCCTTGTTTTACGAGGCTTTCGAGGAGGAGGTATGTAGTTGGCCGCTTTAATCAGACTTTCTCTGCTATGATTGATGCTGGACTCGCGCCGAGAGTGAGACAAGTGAGGTAGACTGTCTCTTCTTTTCAAGAGAGTCAAAAATCAGAAAAATATGACATATTGTATTTGTTGTCAGAAAATAATGACAGAATAAAGTATATTGTTTTTATCTTCTATATACAAATAATTGATGTTATAAAAATATTGTATATTGATATTGTCAATAAATATTGTACTATTGATTTGTAATGTTGTTAATTTCAGTAAACTTTATTTTATGCTTCCTTCTGGTGAAAAAATAGTTGAAACAAAAAAATGTCGAATTTCTGATAAAGAGTTCTTTGTGACCAATAAAGACCTCGAATTTTATGATAAAATCTCTCCTGTTTTTGCAGATAAAAAATACAGTCTTCCAAGTCCAACATTGTGTCCTGATGAACGAATCAGGAGGAGGCTCGCATGGAGAAATGATCGCTGACTTTCACTCTCTTCTGTAGAAAAATGACTCTCGATGTTTAATGGTTCTTTTGGCTACACTTCGTATCAACCAAAAAAGTATTGGTCTGATGACTGGACACCTTTTGATTTCCAGGGTAATTTTGATTTTTCACAATCTACTTTTTCTCAATTTCACATTCTCGATAAAAAAGTACCAAAGTTGGCTCGATCCATGCTCCTCGAAGAAAATTGTGACTACGTTAACCAAGCCGGGCATGTAAAGGATTGCTATTGGATTTTTGAAGCTGAAGATTCTGAAAAATGCTATTTTGGTGAAGATTGTCGTTATACTAAATATTCACTTGATTTTCTGGGTACACATTACTGTGAATTTTGCTATGAAATTATAGATTGTGTCCGTTGTAATAATCTCTTTTATAGTAAGGATTGTATGGATTGTCGTGATTCATATTTCCTCTCTTCTTGTTTTGATTGCAAGGATTGTTTTGGCTGTATCAATCTCTCAAAAAAAGAATTTTGTTTTTTCAATGAGCAACTAACAAAGGATGTTTATTTTCAGAGACTTTCAGAGTTGTCACTTGAGCGCCATTTGTCTACTGTAAAAACAAAAGTGCAGAAGTTTTTTTCGACTCATATTTTTCGAGAGCATCAAAATAAAAAATCAGAAAATGTTCTCGGAAATAAAATTTTTGAATCACAAAATGTTTTTAATTCTTTTGATGTTGCGGGGTGAAAAGATATACACTATTGCGAGATCATAAAATGACCTATTCATGATTGCTACGATGTAAGTAGTTTCGGTATCAATTCCTCATATTGTTATGAGTCAGTCACGGTGGGACATTTTGCAAATAATCTCAGTTTCTGTTCAGAATGTTGGGAGAATGTTACGAATCTCTGGTATTGTTTGTATTGTAATAAGGGTATCAAAGATTGTTTTCTTTGTACCGGCCTCAAACAAAAAGCGGAGCACTGTATTATGAATAAACCCTATTCCGTCTCCGAATACGAACAACTCTGTTGAAAGATAATTGACCATATGATCTCTACAGGAGAGTGGTGAGAATTCTTTCCTCACGAGTTGTCTCCGTTTGGTTACAATGAGACAGTAGCACAGGAATATTTCCCACTTTCAAGAGAAGAAGTCCTCTCACGATGATGGAATTGGTACGATGCTCCAGAGAAGACATTTGATGGTAGAGCCCTCGAGCCTCTCAGTATATCCGAGTACGACGAAAAAAGTGTCTGACTTGAAACAGCACAGAAGAATATTGATACCCTTCTCCAGTGAATTATTCTCTGTGACATAACACAGAAACCATTTAAGATTATCAAGCAAGAGCTCGTATTTTACATAGAACATCATCTCCCTATTCCTACCAAACATCCAGATCAGAGACATAAGGAGAGAATGGCTCTCAGAAATCCTCGTGAGCTTCATGAGAGGGTCTGTCCTGAGTGTCAGAAAAAAATGATTACAACGTACGGAGTAGACCGACCAGAAAAAGTTGTTTGTGAAGAGTGTTACCGTAAACTCGTTTATTAATTATGAAGAAATATTGTTGTACATTTCTGATATTTGTTACTCTCGGTGTATTTGCTTACACTCCGTCATCTACTGTTTCTAATGATTCACAAAGTCTCTCTAATCGTATCAATCTCTATCTCGAAAAACAAAAACCTGATAGAAAAACGAGCTTATTGAAGACTCTCTCAAAACAACTCCCTGTCCTGCAGGCTCGGATGGTGGAGGTGGGCAATATAGATCGTGCTTATTTGTTTGAGTATGTCCGTCGACACTTGCCAGGCTCGATTATGATAGATACTCCTGATCTCATCGACGATGATAACCGTGGTGTAACATGGACGCATGCGCCACAATGATTTGAACTTATCTATGAGCCATATGATACGCCATCTCTCTCTACAATAGCAACACAGAAGAATTTTGCTACTCTCATGAATGGTTCTTATTTTGCGCGAACGGAATGAGGCAATTATCCAGCTTGAGTCCTCTATCTTGACGGCTCTCGGTATACCCCTTTTGTATCTGATGATTCTCAGATAACCCATGTAATTTGTACTGATGCCAAAGGTACAATAAGTTTCTGGGAGAATAAAGATTATACAGAAGAGCGTTTAAATTCTTGCAAAACTGCCTTCCAGTCTGGCCCGATGATTTATGAATCTAGCGGTGGTCAAAAGAAAGAGAATCTCGCAACAAAGCAATACATAGGTTTACCACATACTCGGACAGTGATGGTAGTATTTACACGTACGGACAATATTCAAGACGTATGGTTTTTGACTGCTTATACTAAAATGACCCTTGCTCAAATTCGCGATGTCGTTCTCTCAGAAACGAGATTCTACGGAACATATCAGTCTCTCTCTATTATGAACCTCGATGGAGGCAGTTCTGTTGCTTATATATCTCAGTCTTTTCCAGAATTGAATTTTGGTACAAATAAAATTCTCCCTATAGTATTGGGAATAAAATAAACTATGAATACCTTCCTTCTTCCATGAGAATCGATTGCTGAAACAAAAATTTGTATGTTGTCGGGTGAAAAATTTTTCATTACAGATAGGGATATCCTCTTGTATGAACAGATGTCTCCTGTTTTTTCCGGAAAGAAATATAGTATTCCAGCACCAACCCTCGCGCCGATTACACGTATGCAACGTCGTATGTCGTTTCGAAATGAACGTTATCTCTACGAGAAGAAATCGTGTCTTTCTGACAAAAATCTCATCACGATGTATCATCCTGATGACGATAGAAAAGTGTGTGAGCCAAAACTCTGGCACGGTGACAGCTGGTCTGCTTTTGATTATGGAAGAAAGATAGATTTTGATCGACCAGTTCTGGCTCAGATTGGAGAGCTCTGGCATGACGTACCGATGATGGCCCTCTATAGTACGGGGACGAATGAAAACTGTGATTATACGAATTGGTTTTGAGGTGGGAAAATAGCGTCGAAAAATTGTTATCTTTGCTTTAACGGTTGAGTCAGTGAAGACTGTATGTTTTGCAAAGGGGTGGTAGAATCCAAGGATTGTCTCGAGATGTATTTCTGAAAAAAAGATTACGAGTCCTACGAATGTGTCAATTGTAATGAATGCTATGCTGTCTTTTATTCCCAAGACTGTACGAATTGTCGTGAGTGTAATTTTTGCTCTTCTTGTGTTGGATGTCAGAACTGTTTCGGATGTATGAATCTCGCTGGTCAGCAGTACTGTATTTTTAATGAGAAACTCGATAAGACTACCTACGAAAATCGTATAAGAGAACTCCGCTTAACGCATGATAATTATCCTGCTATTCTTGCTCGAGTGCAAAAATTTCATCATTCACATCCTGTTCGTGCAACACACAATGTCAACTGTGAAAACTCTATTGGTGACTATCT
>DALYDS010000052.1:0-6661 GCA_031973055.1 bacterium
CAAAAGTCATGGATAAGATTGAAAAAGAAATCAAATCTGGTAAAGTGTGAGCAGTAAAAGTAGAAAAAGACGAAAAAGAGAAGAAATAGTTTTTTATTTTTTAATTTTCTTTTCTCATGAGTAGTTTCAATAAAGGTTTAGTTACCTGAATGGCTATTTTGTGATTTCTTACAGGCTGTTCAGATAAAAAGCCCACAGATGAGCTGAGAAATAAAGTTGCCACTTCTGCTCTTGATACCATTGCATGGGATATTGACCAAGATAGCTGTCCTTATTTTCAAAGTCCAGAAGAAAATTTTGTAATGAAATCACAAGAAGAGTAATATTTGAGAAGAAGAAAATGTAATCTGAAAAATACTTAAGTCCGGTTTATGCTTTCTAAATAACACATCACTCTCTATGTCTTCATCAGTACGTGACATTCTCTCCAAAACCAACCAACAGGTTGGTCTTTTGGATGATGACAAGAAGATGCAATTTGCACAAGAAATGAGTGGTTTCGCAGGCCTCAGAGCTGCTTTTTTAGGACAGCTCGGGGTTAAAGAATTCAAAACTATTATTGAAGGGAAGAGACTCATTGCACAGAAAGCAAAAAGTAATCACGGGCATAACTAAGAGGACTCTTTATGTGTCGATGAAAAAATAATTGCACTGAACTTGATTTAGACTCTAGAAAATGGGATATTTACTGTCCACTGAGACCTCCTATCTGGATAGATTCTCAAGTTGATATTTTTTGTGATGCGCTTGAAGACTTCATTCAGGGAGATAAAGAAACTTGTCTAGATAAGCTTTCTAAGATAAGAAATGCAGAAATGCAGACCTGGTTTATTGAGCATGGGCAAATGTCCTGAAAGCATAGAAAAAATATACTGCAATTAGCACCGCCTATGGCGGTTGATATTTCTTTACGTGATACGTTGAGAGAGCCGAAAAAATACCAGGAAGAAGTATTCCTGAGAGATTGATATAGGTGTAGATATTGTGGTAACAGGCTTATTTCGCAGAAACTTATTCGAAATTTTGTAAAACGATTAGATTCACCATTTTTTCACCGAGGAGAAACGAATTTAGACACTCACGGTATAGTTCACATGACTTGGCCTGTTGCAGACCATGTTATTCCCTGGAATCTCGGTGGGCGTACTCACCCTAGTAATTTAGTCTCTGCTTGCGCAGCATGCAATTATGGCAAAGATCGTTTCACATTAGATCAGCTTTGACTAGAAAATCCATTTAATCGACCTCCAATTACTGCAAGTTGGGATGGTTTGAGTTCGAAACTAAGTGAGTTACAAAAGTCTTAGAACAGATTCTATTTCTTCTCAATCTTTGCTCCAATACCCTGGAGTCTTTCGACGAAGTTTTCGTAGCCTCGCTCGATGTGAGAGACATTATCGAGCTCTGTTCTTCCAGAGGCTATCATACCAGCGATAAGCATGGCTGCTCCTGATCGGAGATCCCAGCTCGATACTTTTGCTCATCGGAGATTTGTCTTTCCGAAAATCATCGCTTCATGAGGATTCATGAGAGCGATATGTCCGCGCATAGTTTCGAGTTCTACGAGCCAGTTCAGACGACCTTCGAAGAGTATTTCATGGATTTTACTTACCCCGTCCGCCTGAGACATCAGTATAGCTGTCGGAGATTGCAGATCAGTTGGAAATCCTGGATAAATATTTGTCTGAATATTGCTGGCCGTGAGTTTTTTTGAACGATAGACTCGAAGTGTATCATTGTCTTTTTTCTCAAACTTTACCCCCATTTTCTCGATACTAATAAGAAATGCAGAAAGGTCTTCAGCCCGTGCATCGCGGATGTCGATAAAATCTTTTGCGGTGAGGGCACCAATGACGGCGAGTGTTCCTGAGACTATATAATCTCCGATAACTGTTCCTGAGAGGTGTTTACTCAATTCTTTTGGCTGTATGATAATGGTGTGATCGTATCTGAGAGCTATATCTGCACCTGCATCGCGGAGAACATCAATCATATTCATGACGTGTGGTTCGTAGGCTGAGAGTTCGATTCGTGTTGTTCCAGTGCGATTCAGTGCTGCCAGGAGGAGAACAATAGTACTACCGACTGAGAAATACGCATTGACAGTTATATCATTGGCATGACTTTGGCCTTTGAATGCCAAGGTTTCATCTATTTGTGTGCTGGCATATCCGAGCTGTTCGAGTCCACGGACTATACCATCGATAGGACGTTTACCGATGCTACAACCACCAGGATAAGTGAGGTTTACTTCGCTAAATCGAGCGAGGAGTGGAGGTATGAGATAGTACGTTGCACGAGCTTTTTTGAAGAGATCTTGTCGTATATTTGCAAGAGATAACTGGCTATTATCAACGGTAAACGTATTTTTCTCAAAAGTTACTTTTGACCCCAAACTTTCGAGGATATCTTTCATCAGATGTGTGTCTGAGATATCTGGTACATTGGTGAGCTCAGCTGTTTCAAAAAAAAGTGTGCTGGCAATCATCGGAAGTGCAGCATTTTTGGAACCACTGACCCAGATTTCTCCCTGGGTTTCAGCTCATCATGTAATCGTATAGATACTCATAGATTGACAAAATCATATGAATTTTTATGGAGAAGCAATCTCTTATCGAATCTGTTTGAGATTTTTTCTTTTTTGGAGTGTTTTTGAGTGGACTTTTTCTACCTCATGTTTGAGCGCTTCTATTTGGAGTCTTTGTTCTGAGAGTATGACTTCTGGATATTTCACAAGCGTTTGTTGTATGATATCAAATTCTTTTCGTATATGTTCATCAATTGGCGTATCAAGGTGTTTTGATTGTTCGAGCATAGCCTTGAGTCATTGTTCTACGAAATCGAGTATCCGTTTCATCAAGATAATGAGCTGATGTTCTATATCTTCTTTATCTTCAGAAAGTAAAAAATCATGAAAAAATTCATCGGAAATATCAAATATATCCTCTATGACATGGAGTATCATTTCCAATACCATGCCATGTTTTTCAACCGTACTTCATCGTATGTTACCCCCCTTCACTATATCTATGAGGCTTCCTTCGAGCGTTCCCCAATTTTCGATATATATATTTTTTTCTCCGAATAATACTCGTTTCACCAGGAGTTTATAATCTTCATGGAGACTGCTTTCTTCAACAATGGTAATGAGGTCTTTTATTTCCCGATCGATAATGTGCTTTTGTATGACAAGTTCGAGAAAATAATCCTCCAGCGCATTATCACTTCAGCGTTTTTTGAGAGTGTCAGTTCAAATATTCATAGCCTTATTGTACAATGATTTGACCAGATTTGCAAATTGACTAGCATGCATTCATGTTTTCTCAGAATTCTTCAAAAGAATACATATTTTCTCTTGTTTGAGATCAGCTGGCATACTACCTCCAATCTATGAAAGATATGGGGGAACAGCGACGTATTCCTAATATCTCATGGAATACCGCTCGATTTTTTATCGAAACTCTCCGTGAATATCCTATTAATACTATTCTGGAAATAGGACCCGCTAACTGATTTAGTACGATGATGCTCGCCTTGGCCGCACCACAATCGTCCATTACAACGCTTGAATGCTCTCGTCATGCTTTTGAAGAACTCATTCTCAATCTCTCTTCTTTCTTTAAAATTCTTGAACCAACTTACGAGGGGGCCCCTCTTGCTCCAGCGAATATTTCACCGAAATTTATATCTCAAACATGCCAAGAACAGGTAGGGAAGTGTGACGTTTTTTTCGGAGATGCGCGACAGATTTTACCTTCTTTTGTATCAGGAGCGTCTGAGTTACGATGCCATGATCCAGAGAGTTTGCTTACCAATGTTCCAGAGCGAAGATTTGAGTGTATTTTTATTGATGGAGCCTTTCGTATGACTCGTGATTTCTTTGATCTTTCTTATCCACTGTTACTCCCAGGAGGTATCATGATTATCGATGATGTCATCAAGTATCGCTGGAAAATGGACGGTTTTCATGAGTATTTGGAACAACTCGGAGTGCCCTATGAGATTATTCAAACAGATGAAGATGATGGGGTAATGTTTATAAAAAAGATGATTTCAGAAACAAAAACTCTATAGTTCGATTATGACATCTAAAAAATCCCTGATATTTTTGTTTATCTCTCTTATGGCTGCAGTAGCCGCACTGCCATGGTATATTTTTATTTATTACTTTGGACTACAGACTCCTGTTTTAAAAATTTGAGAAATTTCTACTGAGCCTATTTTTCAGAAATCTGAGGTGAATTTCTTGGCTATGGGTGATATCATGCTCTCTCGAAGTGTCGGTGATAAAATCCAAAAAGCCAACAATCCATTCTTACCTTTTAGTCAGCTCTCCAGCCTATTAGAATCAGTTGATTTTAGTTTTGCCAATCTCGAGACGCCCATTGTCCCAACCAATAATATGTGAGTTCCTGGATCACTCATCTTTAGCACTCCAGAATCGTATGCAGTAGGCTTACAAAAGTATAATTTTTCTGTCCTCAATTTGGCCAATAATCATGCTTATGATCAAGGTAAACAATGATTGTTTCATACTATGGAATATCTCCAAAAACTCTGAATACAGTATGTTTGATCTGGTTCAAATCTCGAGGAAGCCTGGAAACCAGTCATACAAGAAAAAAATGGTATCAAAATATGTTTTATAGGTGCTTCATACGCTTCTGTGAACGATAATGGCACAACACAAACTCCGTATGTTGCCCGTACATATGATATACCACGCCTACAACAGTCTATCACTACAGCAAAAACTCTCTGCCATTTCATTATTGTCACTATGCATGCTGGCCAAGAATACAAGCGTGAACCAAATCAATTTCAAAAAGAATTTGCCCATGCTGCTGTTGATGCTGGTGCTGATATGGTGATAGGTGCTCATCCTCACTGGATACAAACTATTGAGCGATATTGTCCGAATTCTAGTGTAGAGACGACTCTTTGTGAAAGGCCTCGTTATATTTTTTACTCTCTGGGGAATTTTATCTTTGACCAAGAATGGAGCCAGGATACCAAAGAAGGGATGATGTTGGATATCTCTCTCTCAGGTGACTCTTTTCTTGTGTCTTGAGAGATTCCTTTACAAAATCTCAACAATAAAAGCATATCAGTAGAGCTCAAACCGGTTATTATTGAGAATTATTCGACTCCACGCCTCGCCAATGAGCAGGAAATAGCTTCAATATTGGCTAAAATAGGTGAAACGAGTGTGATTTTGAAATAATTGAGGATATTTTTCGTAGTAGCACATGTAGGCGTCAAAAAGTACTAAACACTTTGGAAATACTCATGTCTCGAATTCTTCGGAAATCAGAACATATATTCCTCTATAATACATCTTCTTTTTCCCGCCTTACTTAATTAATCCATATTTTATGAATACAAAAAATCTCCTTATAGCTGCTGGTATTGGTGTACTTACTCTCGGATCGCTCTCATTTGCTGCTATTAATGGTAAATGATCTAAACCTTTTGATGAGACTGTCAGAACTGCCATTGAGTCAAATAACTATTCTGCTCTTTCTGACACCGCGAAATCCAAGATTACGCAAGAACAGTTCGCACAGATGGTTGCTAAAAAATCTGAACACGCAGCCGTAGAAACAGCTATAGAATCAGGCGACTATGCAGCATTCAAAAATGCGATGATAGCACAGATTCCTAGTGAAGCTGAATTTCAGAAAATGGTTGTTGCGCATAAAGCGCGGACAGAGACTCAGACAAAGATAGAAGCTGCTGTAAAAAATAATGATTTCGCTGCATTTAAATCTGCTGTAGAGGCACAAAAAGCTCAAATGGTAGCTAACCATCCAGGTATGGAGGGTGGCGATGTCCCAAAAGCTCTTTCAGATGAAAAACTCCAGAAACACTTCGATACTCTCGTAGAATACTATAAAACAAATGGTAAACTCCCTGAGATAGGTAAAGGTTTTGGTCCTGCTGGTAAAGGTATGGGTGGACATGGTCCACGTGGTGGACGAGGAGAATAATCTCTCAATTACTCCCCTGAAAAACAGGGGAGTTTTTCTTTTTAGAATTGTTATATACTCTTTATCATGTCCGAAACCATCACTGATGCTCAGCTCGTTCAAAAAACCCTCATAAATCCAGATGAGTATGCTCTGATTATTGATCGATTTGAGGGGCCATTGGAGAGATATATCATGAGGATAACACATGCTGATCATGAAGATGTGGAGGAGTTGCTTCAAACTATTTTTATCAAAGCATACAGATCTCTCAATGGTTTTGATACTCGTCTCAAATTATCGAGCTGGCTCTACCGCATAGCACACAATGTCTGTGTTGATTATCTCCGAAAGAATTCTAAAAAGACTCACATGAGCCTCGATGCCGAAGATGAATACAGCCAAGCCCTCATTGAAAGTATCGCCAGTGAAGATAACGTCTCTCTGTATCTCGCAACAGAAGAGCAGAAAAGAAGTGTTCGAAATATCATTCAAAGACTTCCAGATAAGTACCGCACTGTTATTATTCTCTTTTTCGCGGAAGGGAAGAGTTATGACGAGATAAGTGATATTCTCCAAATACCCGTTAATTCAGTTGGAACCCTCTTGAACCGAGCCAAGAAACATTTTTTAGCTTTGAGTCAGGAGCCACAATTTTCTCACCTTTTCACTTATGTCTAAGATTCGTGAAT
>DALYDS010000053.1:0-6557 GCA_031973055.1 bacterium
TCCTCTGGCCACTCACATTTATACCGCGGAGAACGGCTACATAGGTATTCATATACGGTAGTATACTCGGAAATGACCAATCTGATAATTATTGTGTTGCTCCAGTTCCAAAAGGATTGTAGAGTTTCACGTATTCACCGTTATCTGCGTTTTGGAAATAAATCGCATATGGTTCATCAGGGAGATGTGACTCCCCAGGAACTTCACCCATCGCACCATTGAGATTGGCTGGGAGAGTGAATGTCACTTGTTTGCCATCCTGTGTTACTCCGTATCCCTCGACGAGTTGTATCATGGCATGTCGAGAATAGTTCCCTGCGTATATCTGTATGACACTATGAAAAGGGAAATTTCTGACTCCGAGCGTTACAAGGGCTCATTTTACACCTTCACCACTGACGCTATCGATTCTGAGGCGTGAGCTACCATAGCTAAAAGCATCAGTTTTGCAGACACGATTGGTCGTACCATCACATGACCAAGCAATACCTGTATTATTCTCGTAGAGATGGCTCATAGTACCTGATGAACAGAATTGATCGTTGGTTCCAGAGAGTGCTAATAAGTCCAACCCTGCTGGCGTATTGAGATTGAAAATCTGAATTATTCCACTCGCCACACGAGACATTTGTGTTTTGCTTTTTTGAAATCTGGTATGCAAAATCAAACACTTCACGTCGTGTCGCGCTATCATTTGGCCGTGGAGCTACTTTGAGTTGTTCAGTATCTTCGAGTATTTTTCGGATATAAGCATAGAAAACACTCGCTTGCCATGTTGCCGAAAAATCATAGGCACTTTCATAGCCTCAGGTTTGACCATCAACAGGGAAATTATATCCCCAATAATAACTGTATCCTGCCCATCCTCCGTCATCGGGATATGCTTTCATGAGTATACCGAGAGCTTCTGCACGTGTGATATTTCCGTATGGACGAGTCTTCATGCCCGCAGGTTTTGCATTGATGAATCATTTATCTGCAGCAGTTTCTATAGTCCGGCACACCCAATCAGTATCTGATTTTGGAACATCGGCAAAGTCTCCACGACAGTGCGTATTGCGAGTGATGTTCATCATAGCGAGGACCATGCCCATAATCTCAGAACGGGCGATATAATCATCGAATCGATAATTTTTTGGTTCGCTACTCCAGTCTTTGATAATTCTTTTACTGGCGAGATAGTTCGCTTGAGAGACATCAGTTGTCGTGTAGGCAAGAGTAGTACAGACGTATGCAATCAGAGTGAGAGAAGCGATTTTTTTTAACATAAATTAGAGAAGTTATTTTTTTAATGGAAACTACCAATATCTTAATTGAGAGATCCTGACACGAGTTCAGGTATTTTGTAATGGTTCATCTGTATCGTCATGCATTGATTAAAGAGAGAAGGATTTTTTATTTTCACGCAAAGACTCTCCTGAGTTATCCGCTCATAGTATATGTCTTCACATATCTTTGCATAGATGAGGGCATTGTTTTTGAGATTCTTTATGTTTGCGCAGCCGGAGTACGTATTCAATGCTATGTTGTCTACCCACGTGGCATAGCAATAATCAGACTCAATTTCTGACTTTGTTTTATTACATTCTCATCTCGTGCGTGCTACTTCATTGAGACAATCGTCACGGGAGATGATCTTTGATACTTTCTGAGTACTGAATTTGTCACAGATTTTGTATTCCGCTACGTGTTGAATGAGTGAGTATTGGCAAAAATTTCTCCACACATCGGAACCTCGAATCATGAAATCTTTATCAGTTAACTTCAATGTTCCTGATATTGTATCACAGAGATTGATATCATTTTTTTCTATTGCTTCGTCCAATATTCTCCAAGCTTCCTCTTCTTCTGGGTTTTCCTCTACAACGGGTTCTGTTATTTCTTCTGGTTGTATATCTATTTCAACAGAGTTGTCTATTGTTCACGATTCTTGAGCGCGAAGCCCCAGCAATGTTCATACCTTTTCTCGTATTTCTATAGCTCCTCTAGGCGCTGAACATTGAGATAAGAGAAATCCGAGGAGAAGTATTGAGACGATTTTTTTCATAGTTTTTATATATCTGATTCTACTGTAACAATATTTTCATTTTTATCGACCCAGAGAGTCATACCAGGAAGCGTGTATCACTTTCGATCATTCTCTGCTACTTCACCGGTTCATCCTGATGCTTTCTGGAAGAGTTCTCGTGTCTCTGATATATTTTTTCCGACGAGATACTGATATTCTGCCGGATCAAAATGACTGATATGCGTCACTCGATACGTGAGTATCATACCTCCGACGATGATAAGCGGGATAAGTGCGAGGATGATATGTTTCCGTGTTCGTCTAAAAAAGAGTGTCAGGAGAAGACCTATGACATAGAGGGGTAATACTATCACTCCTGCAAAAATCCCCAGCGCGATACCATCTCCAGCATCTTGTGATGGTTGTGTTGATAACCAAAGGACTCATACGAGGAAGACTATCACCAGAATCTGTATCACGAGGGTGATGGTGGAGAGGAGGGAAGAGGATTTTTTCATGAGAAAAGTATATGTACTTTATTTTTCTTTGTACTTTTTGTCGAAAAAGTACGAAAACGATTTAAGGGGCAAAAACTCGGACTGTTTTCATCTCACGGTTCTGTATTCATGGACCTTAAACAGTTTGCCCCTTAAAAATCCATTTCTGTATGTCAGAGCAGGGCAATCAATATTGAGAGTATACTAATCAGAAGAAGAGGAGAGGTTTTCATTTTATTATTGAGTTGCAATACATTCATTTTTTATTTCGGGGTCTATAATTTTATTGCAAATATCTTCTATTGTTGTTAGTCCGCTGTTATAATCTTTACACATTTTCACATTTTCTACTGAGCCGGTTAATGTTATTAAATATTCACATTTATATGACCCCCATCCTGCTAAGGATAGTATCCATGACTTGACTTGTTCGTAACATTTATCTGATAAATCTGTACGGCCAGATTGGGCAAGTTGTTTACAATCAAATCGAGGTTCTGCTATTTCATTCAAGCAAGCATGTTCGTTATCACTACCACCACTTATCTTATTACAACATTCTTTTTTTACTTCAGGATTTATAATTTTATTGCAAATATTGCTTACCGTTCATATTCCTGACTGAATATCTCTACATATCTTCATATTTTCTTCTGAATAAGTGAATTTTATTAAATTGTCACATTTATTTTCTCAGGTTAGTGAATCAATCCATGATGCGACTTGTTCATAACATTTATCTGACGCATCGTTATATCCGGGTATAACAAGCCTCTCACAATCATTCAGAGGATTTGCTATGTTATAAATACAAGCATATTTGCTGGATTTATCATCTATTTTATCACATAAATTATAACCTTTTGTTTGACGAGCTATACTATCGTAGCACCTATTTTTTGCTTCCTGGTCATCACTTATTTTTTCACAAACATCTCCATCTTTTGTTTTGTAAGCAAAATTCTCATAGCAGAAATTTTTATATATTCCGCTATTTCTTCCACAAATGTTGCTATCTCTTAGCTTCCATACAAATTTTTCTAAGCACTCATTTTTTTCATAATCATCTACTATTTCACTGCAAATATCAAATTTTTCTAATTTGAGAGCAAGTTTTTCTAAGCACTCATTTTTTTCAACTGTACTATTGTAACTATTACAATCTGTAGGCTTATTTGTCTCATACCTGTGAGTATATATAGTATATTGTGAGTATTCAAAAATGATAAATAAAACGCAAACTATGATATAGGCATATTTTCATTTTTTGAGAAATTTCAGAATTCACCAACCTATAAAAAAATAGACTCCAGCTATGATTAAAAAGATGGGTAATAAAAATGTAAAATTTGTTATTATTGTTAGTAATATTGAGTATCCTATTGCATCATATACAAATCTAGTAATTCACGGTAATCATGTTAAAAAAAGTACTAAATTCATTTTTCCTTCAAATTCTCATACTCACAGAGCAGGAAGGTAATAAGTCATGGCAAAAATGACGAGAACAATATAAACAATCGAAAAAAATATTTTTTTCATGATAAGTTCGTTTTGATAAAATAAAGCTAACTTGCTTTCCATTCTATCCACGATACTATCCTCTGCAAACGTTTCATGACAGATAAACACCCACAATCCCTGGCTCTTTGACTCGATTTCGCACCTGATTTTGAGAGGATTCGTCGTGAATATTCGCCGATAGAAATAAACCAGATAGCCAACCCTGAGCATCCTCCTGTGGGAATCGAGTATGTCGAGTGTGATACGCTTTCGGAGCTGGTAGAGTTCTTACATGACTTCCAAGAGAAAAAAGAAAAGAGAAAAGAGAAAAAATGAGGAATCCTTGTTCTCACCAAACAGACACCCGTGATGGAGAAGTTTTGTGCGGATAATGAGATAGAAGCACGGATTCATGCGTGGAAACTTGGTGGTCCGTCGTTTGTCCTGGACGGCCAATGCGTGATTACTGATGAGCTCATCTGACCACTCTTGGGTGGCGTCTTTCGACGGAAGAAGCGACCACAACTGGATTTGCTCGTGCAGATAAAAGCGGGGGATCCCGTGGTGCATCTCTTTCATGGTGTGGGGATATTTCAATGAATTGTCCGAAATACGTTGTCATGAACGGAGCGCGAATATATCGAGATAGAATACGCGGAGAAGGATAGACTCTTTGTACCGGTGGAGGAGCTTCACCGTGTCTCAAAATTTGTCGGAGAGACGACACCAACTTTAACCAGATTAGGAAGTCCTGCGTGGAAGCTTATTCTCGCAAAGACGAACGAAGAGATTCAAAACATCGCAGAAGAACTCCTCGCGAATCATGCTGCTCGTCGTATGGCTGGCGGTGTATCGATGATGGATTTTCCTGAAAAAGAAGAGACATTTCATGTCGCATTTCCACACAAGCACACGCTCGATCAAGAAGAGGCGATTCATGGCATCATGGCAGACATGAACAGCGAAAAACCGATGGACAGACTCCTCTCGGGTGATGTCGGATTTGGCAAAACAGAAGTCTCACTTCATGCTGTATATCGTGCATTTCTCAATGAAAAACAAACTATCTTTCTCGCACCGCTCGTCGTCCTCGCGTATGAGCACTATGAGTCAATTCGTGAGCGTCTGAAGCCCTTTGGTGTGAATGTAGCAATGATGACCCGTATGAGCACTACCAAGGAAATTACAGCTGTTTTAAAAGGCCTCAAAGATGGTTCGATTCATTGTGTGATTGGGACACACAGACTTCTCTCACCAGATATCAAATTTCGCAATCTCGGACTCGTTGTCGTCGATGAAGAACATAAATTTGGTGTGACTGATAAAGAGAAAATTCTTCATCTCAAAGCAGGAGTTGATACACTCGCACTCTCTGCGACACCGATTCCTCGTTCGCTCAATCTCGCCCTCTCTGGTGTGAAAAATTTCTCAATATTGTCTACTCCACCACACGGAAAAAAGCCGATTCATACGGCAGTCGCTCGGTATGACCAGACAATTGTGAAACGTGCTATCGAAGAAGAACTCGCTCGTGGGTGAA
Organism: bacterium; assembly: GCA_031973055.1. GTDB lineage: Bacteria > Patescibacteriota > Gracilibacteria > BD1-5 > JAGOOR01 > JAGOOR01. Next base: position 5,549 of record DALYDS010000053.1, read on the forward strand.
AAGTATTCTTCGTTCACAATACCATCAAAACGCTCCCAATTCTCAAAAAAGAAATCGAGTCTCTCGTGCCAAAAGCAAAAGTCGTTATCACGAATGGTCAGCTCCCGTCTGATGAACTCGAAGACCGCATCATGGAGTTTAAACTCGGCATGCACAATGTTCTCCTCACCACGACCGTGATAGAAAATGGTATCAACTTTCTCGATACCAATACGATTATTATTGATGAAGCAGAAGACTTCGGACTCGCACAACTCCACCAACTTCGTGGACGTGTGGGACGAGGAAAAATTCAGTGAATCTGTTATCTCCTGTATCGACAACCAGAACTTCAGGATGAAGCACGTGAGCGACTCATGACTATCGCGAATCATACGCATCTCGGTGCAGGATTTGAGATTGCTTTACGAGATATGGAAATCCGTGGCGTCGGTGATGTGCTTGGTGTTCGCCAATCAGGCAAGACGCGTGATGTCGGTGTGAGTTTTTATCTGAAACTTCTCGAACAAAAAATCGAAGAACTTCAATCCTGAAAAAAAGAATCAAAAGTGGATACGACAATTGATCTGCCTATCAGTGCCTATATTCCTGATGAGGCATTTAGTTCTGACATCGAGAAGATTCACTTTTATCGAGAGCTCGAAAGTGTCAGAACAGAGGAAGAACTCGGAGAAATTATTGAACCACTCAAAACTCGAATTGATGTAAAACAGACTTCTGTCGATCATCTCTTTCTCCTGATTCGTGCACGACTTAGACTCTCGTCACTTGGTGTCCGTCGTGTCTTTATGCAGCTCGGGAAATATACGCTTGAGTGGGGTGGGGAAGGTCCGAAGACACTTGAAGCCATGAAAGAACTCGTCAAGAATGACACGAAACATTGTGCGGAAGTGCTTTCTGGTAAGAAAATATGCTTTTCCCGTAAGGCATTTCTGAATCATGGGGAATTTCTCCGGTATTTTGTGAAATAGGTTATACGGATTTTATTTCTCCTGTATTTCCATTTATT
>DALYDS010000054.1:0-6538 GCA_031973055.1 bacterium
TCGACCATTTATATGTAATATGTAATCAACCATGGAGGGATTATAATAATTAAAACAAAAAATCTAGCTCAAGCTAAAATGGTGTAATAGTCTTATTTTATAGCATCCCAATAATCTCCATACATTCTCTTCGCTCTCACCTGCCATATTTCACCAGTCTCAAAACAGTATCCCGTGAGATGTCATCACCAAACGCATCAAGTATCTAAACCAACAGTATTCGCTGTAATCCGAAGTCACTGAACGGCCCAATGACCATATATTATTTTTTTCGTGCCTTCGTAGTAGTCATGCCAAGGCCTTCCTTCGTGGAGTCGTAGAGTGACAATGCTGTCATTTTCTAATTGCTCAGTGAGAGTTTTTCCTGGTATGAGTCATGCATGTATGAGTAGGAAATTATTATCTTCAATCCAGTAAGGCAAAGATTTTAGAAACTCTATATCATCTTCATGATTTTGAAAATTCTGTTGTATATCGTCAAACCAATTAGTTTTTTTCTCAATTCAATCCAGGCATCTGATAAATTTTACATCATGATTACCGAGGACTGATTGTATATTTTTTTCTCTGATAAAATGCACTACTTTTTGAGAATAAGGTCATTTATTGATTAAATCACCAGTCGCATAGACTCTATCGCTCTCTGAAATCTCCATCTTATCATAGAGCTCAACCAGTTCATCATAGCAACCGTGTATATCTCAGATAAAAAGAGTTCTAGGCATAATTTATAGAGAAAAATCGAGAATAAGCGGAAGATGATCAGAAATAGCTACATCAAGGACTTCACAACTCTTCACAGTAACATCTCGTGTAAAAATATGATCTATCGCTCGAAATGGATTCTGAGGATCTGTCTGAAAAATAGGATGAATTGAAGGCGTAAGCGTATTCGTAAATTTTCATGATTGTTGTGTCATTTTTTCTGACAAAGTCTTGATTGCCATGCTCTCATTACGAATATTGAAATCCCCTGTCAGAATCGTCGGCATATCGTCATGAGCATTGAGATAATCTACTATCCTCTCTGCATTTTGCCATATCTGGAGGGTTTCTAGGCATTCATAGGATACATGAAAATGAGCCGTAAGAAGCCTGATATGTCATTTTTCTGTCTGTATTTGCGTGACAAGTAATGGTAGGTTAAATTTCCATGCATACGGATATCGCTCGTATTTTGGTTTATCAGAAAATGATATGTAATCGTGTGGTAAAATCGTAGGCCGTTGCTCTCCAAAATATCGCTTATCTTCGAGGGTTATCGGGAAGCGACTCAAAACTGCTGCACCGAAACTCAGCTGGTAGTCTCAGAAGTCACGAAATACTGTTGGATGATAAATATCCCTCCAGTTAAATTTTTTGCAAAGCTCTCAGAGATAATCTCTTTTTTCTCCACCTTTTGAACCAAAAAAAGCCCCATCAGTTGCTTCAACTAAGGAAAGAATGTCTGGCTTTTCAGCCTCTAAAAAATCCACCAAAGCATCAAAGTATTTAAAAGACTCGACGTTGAGGTGGATTAATTTCATAGGTTTATTTTGTCTTAACCTCTCTTTCTCTCGTGTTCCTTGAGTTTCTTCTTTCGGAGACGAACTTTGGTAGGAGTGATTTCGACGTATTCATCTTGACCGACGTAATCGAGAGCATCTTCGAGACTCATGACACGAGGAGGCGTGAGACGCATAGCTTCATCAGTACCAGAGGCTCGCATATTCGTGAGTTGTTTGTTTTTGATCACATTCACGATGAGATCTGATCCTTTGAGATGTTCTCCGACAATCATACCTTCATAGACTTCTGTTTGAGGTTCGATAAAGATAGGGCCACGCTCTTGAAGATTGAAGAGTGAGAATGTCATGGCAGCGCCGTCACAAGCAGAAATCATAGAACCTACTTCACGCTTGTTTATGTCACCACCGTATGGAGCGTATTTATCAAATGCACTTGCGAGGATACCTTCACCACGAGTCATCGTCGTAAATTCACGACGGAATCCGAGAAGTCCTCGAGTTGGAATAGAAAATTCTAAGAATGTAAGACCTCGCTCAGATTTCATATCTTGGATGATACCTCGTCGTTTACCCATTTGTTCTATAACTGCTCCTGCTGATTCATCAGGGACGTTAATCATACATTTCTCAAATGGTTCCATCTTGACGCCATTTTCCTCATGAAAAATAACTTCTGGCGCACCTACTTGGAGCTCAAAACCTTCACGGCGCATAGTCTCGATGAGTACTGCAAGATGGAGCTCTCCTCGTCCTGCGACGACAAATGTACCATCACTCTTGAAGTCGACCTTGAGACCGACGTTCATCTCGAGTTCTTTTTCGAGACGATCACGAATATGACGAGATGTAACGTAATCACCCTCTCGACCAGCGAATGGTGAGTCGTTGACGAAAAATTGCATTTTGAGTGTCGGTGGATCGATAGTGATAGGTGGAAGTGGTTCAGTAGTTTCGTCTGTTACAATAGTTTCTCCGACGAAGATATCTGGGATACCTGCTATAGAGACGAGGTCTCCCGCTATACCATCTTGAATTTCAACTTTATTGAGACCTCGAGACGTAACAATTTTACTTATCTTTCCTTTTCGTTTGACGCCATCATTACCGATAATAATAACATTAGCACCATTTTTGACTGTACCATCAGCAATACGCCCAATACCTTGTCGACCCATGAATGAATCGTAAGCTAGGTTCGCTACTTGCATACGGAAAGGTTTCGTAGCGTCATTTTCACGAGGTTGAACCTTTTCGAGAATCATGTCAAAAAGAGGCTGGAGATTGGTTGATTCATCAGTAATTTCCTTCTTTGCGATACCATCACGAGCAATGGTGTATACGTGAGCAAAATCACATTGCTCATCTGTCGCACCGAGTTGTACGAAGAGATCAAAGACCGCATCGAGAACATAGGCAGGACGAGCAGTAGGTTTATCGATTTTATTGATAACAACAATTGGTTTGATACCGAGTTCGAGAGATTTTCGGAGGACAAATCGTGTCTGAGGCATAGGACCTTCGTAGGCATCGACGAGGAGAAGGACTGAGTCAGCCATTCGGAGAACTCGCTCCACCTCTGAACCAAAGTCAGCATGTCCTGGGGTATCTACGATGTTTACCTGTGTATCACCGATCTGAATAGCAGTATTTTTTGCGTAGATAGTAATTCCACGCTCTTTTTCTTGATCGTTTGAATCCATCACACAAACTTCGACATTTTGATTGTCACGGAAAGCGCCACCTTGTTTGAGGAGGGCATCAACGAGTGTCGTTTTACCGTGATCGACGTGGGCGATGATGGCAATTGTTAGGTACTTCATAGGGAAAAATAAAGGATTATGCGGTGATTGTAAGAAAAACCGATAAATTGCAAATACAAAGTGGTCAAGTCAATCATTTTTCAAAAAATTCTCCACGAATGAAGAATTTTACACCCAAGTAATAAGCCGGATTCTGTATCTCGATATGAATCTCTCTGGGACGATAATCACTTATCGCCTCAAGCATGAGCCTCCTCTTGCGAGGGCCAACTCACTTGCACTGCCGAGGGTTTTCCACTTGCGTATGTTACCATACACAATTGTGAGCTCTTACCTCACTCTTTTCACCCTTACCTACCGAAGTAGGCGGTATAGTTTCTGTGGCACTTTCCCGTCCTGATTGCTCAGGAGGCAGCCGTTAGCTGTTCGGTTTTATGAGGATTGCTCCTCTATAGTGTCCGGACTTTCCTCTGTAGATTGCTCTACAGCACATATCTCCTTGGGTTTTTGTATTATGAGAGGTTTTTCTATTTTTGCAAAACTTCCTCCACAATTGCATAAATTTTATCCACCTGTTCTTCGATTGTGAGATGTGTTGTATCTATTTCGTAAGCATCTTTTGCTTTCTGTAGAGGCCCATCAGCCCGTGTCATATCTAGATTGTCTCTTTCGCATATTTTCTTGAGAACTTCTTCTTCACTGACATTTTCTCATTTCCCCTTGAGTTCAAGCCATCGGCGATGTGCGCGAGCTGTAGCGTCGGCTGTGAGATAAATCTTTACTTGAGCATCTGGAAACCATACAGTTCCAGTATCTCGGCCTTCAAGTACATAATTATCTTTTTCGATAATTTTCTGACCAGAGAGTATTACGAGTTCTCGCGGATATTTCTGAGAAGAGAGTTTTGAGGCATAAACGCTCGCCTCTACATTTCTTATTTTTCACTCATAATCTTCGCCATTTATCTGTACGTGATTTTCTGATGAAAAAGCTATTTCGATACCGGCAACATCGTCATTTCTGACATTCTCTATATCGATACTTTTGCTTACTAGATATACTCCAAGGGCTCTATACATGGAGCCAGAATCAAAATATTTAAATCCGAGTTTTTCAGCAAGTTTCCTCGCAGTCGTTCATTTACCACTTCCAGCTGGTCCATCAATAGTGATAGTTATAGGCATATTATTCACAAATTCTAAATGGTTCGATTTTGATACATTTTTTATCGACAATTTCAGCATACATACCTGAGAGTACGCCGACTCCATTTTCATCAGGTGACATCAATCCCTCTTGTCTTCACTCAATAAATCGATGCTTTGAGGTCTCCCATTCTACACCGATGAGACTCCTACGAGCTCCAGCAAAACCAAGGTCAGAGATAAATCACATACCTCCTGGCCATATCTCAGAGTCAGCTGTCTGAATATGTGTATGTGTACCCCAGAGAAGTGAGACGCGTCCATCAAGAAAATTTGCCATTGCATACCCCTCTGATGTTGTCTCCTTGTGGAAATCTACGAGAATTGCCTCAAGATTTTCATCTTTGTATTTTGCTAAAATCGCATCAATCAGAGGAAAAGGATTTGCATATTCCATCTTCATATACGCTACACCAAGCGCATTGATGACGAGGATTTTCTTACCGCCAAACTCAAATACTCTCTCTCCTACTCCTGGTGTATCATCACCGTATGAATTGATCGGTCGGAGTTGGCGAGAATTTGGCGCATTCATGTAGTCTCGGATGTCATCCTTTGAAACCAATGAATGATTTCCACCAGTAAAAATATCAATTCCCATCTCCTCGCACCATCGAATCTGATTCATGCGTGGACCTTTTCCGTGTGAGATATTTTCGTTATTGGCTATCACGACGTCTGGTGTGTATTTCGCACGTAAAGTTGGTAGATGCTCAGCGACCATCCGACGTCCTACTTTCCCATAAATGTCTCAAAAAATCAGAAACTTCATAGGCGAAGTATAAGAAAAAACGAAAAGTTACAAAAAATCCATCAATTAGCTTATGAATTAAATAAAAATTAAATATTTATCTCTGCCTTAAGTTTTTCTATATAAACTCAGGCAAGTTTCATTTCCTGGAAGGATTCAGTCTGTCTACTCATTGTGGCAAAGGCATTGGCAGATGCAGAATGATAATCAAGTAGAGAAGATAGTGCATTAATTTTTGCTGCTCTTTGCATCTGGTTTACCTGTTCTGAAAGTGCACGCTCAGAATTTATTTGAGCTTCGGCTGTTCTATGTAGTTCATCTCTGGTGAGTCTCAACTCTTCCTTTGATATTTCTAAATCCTTTCTTTGTAAATATATCGTATAGATAAGTAAGGCAAATGCTAACCCTGAAAACAAAGCGTTAATGGAACCAAAGCTGTCACCAACTAAACCCATATTATTAATCCTTCATCAGGTCAAAATTTTTATCACATAAAAGGATAATGCCCAAAGAAATGTAACAAAAATAAGTGCCACAATTGGCATCCAGAAATCAGTAAAGAATTTTTTCATACGAAAATTATACCGACAGCATTAAAATAACAAGAAAACTCAAATTTGAGCCATAAAAAAACATCCCGAACGGGATGTTTAAATTTTCAAATGGAGCAGACAATGGGACTCGAACCCACAACCTCCGCCATGGCAAGGCGGCGCTCTAGCCAATTGAGCTATGTCTGCGTATCTGCAAGGATTGGAGCGGGGGGCCGGGTTCGAACCGGTACCTCCAAGGGTTGAAGCCTTAGTGCTCTCGCTCATTTAAGCTACCCCCGCACTACTCCACCTAACAAGGGAGAGTATAGAAAATATTTTATGATTTCAAATTTTTCTCCACGATATACCCGAATTTCTTCTTCCCTACTTGAATAAGTTTCCTGTCTCCATTGACTTGAACCATCATTTTTGGATCAGTCACAACCACTTCGTCGAGCTTCACACCACCAGAACTGAGAGCATTGCGTGCTTCAGTAGAATTTCCCACCATACCTATTTCACGAATCAGTGTCACGATAGGATACTCTCCTGCTGGATGTTCGTAGATTTTGATATCTTTATCTTCTGGACGAGCTCCACCAGCGATAGTTGCTTCGAAATATTGCTCTGCAGAATCAACAGCGTCTGAAGCATGGTAGAGTCAGACAATTTCGCGAGCGAGTTTCTTTTTTATGTCACGAGGATGAGCTGTTTTGAGTTCTTTTTCTACGTCAGCAATATCCGCCATATCAACGGTGGTACAGCTCTGAAAATAAGGAAT
>DALYDS010000055.1:0-6441 GCA_031973055.1 bacterium
AGTGTCATACCCATACGAATCATCTGATCCGCTTTTGTAGGGTCGATACCGAGTCTGAAATGAATCTCGACTGTAGGGTCGAATTTCACATAGTTTGTCTTTTCGAGAAGAGCAATAGCTTCTTCTACTGAATAAGTTTTGCTTGACTCAACGAATTTGAGTGCAGCGTTGTATTTTTTGCCTCGTGGCATAAAAGGAAAATAAGAAAATAATTGGTACAAGCCCCAGAACCACTTTTTCGAAACCAAATTGCATCAAGTCTCAAAAAAGTGATTCTGGGTCCCAATACAGGCGACATAATACAAAAATCTTGCGAAATGCAAGAAATTTATATCATAAAACCCTATGATAACGATTAAATTAAAAGATTCATCAGGGAATTGGCATACCTTTACAGGAGATTCTAAAGTTTCTATTACTGAACAGTGTGAAAAACAGGGGATAGACTCCCCATTTGCTTGTCGTGCTGGCGCTTGTACGACGTGTGCTTGTCGTGTGAAGTCAGGGGCAGAATTTCTCGTACAAAATCGATTCTGAGAAAAACTCATAGATACCGATGATGACCAATTTCTTTCTTGTATCGGATGACTCCATGAATGACGCGCTCTAGATTCAGAGATGCATGAAGTGGTGCTCGACTATTCTGAGTAATTTATTGGAAGAAATAAGGAGCAATAGTTTTGAGTATCCAAGGTATCATCGAGAGAGCAAAAAGCCCCGTGAGTATTTCAAATATTTTTTTCTTTGATTTGGCTTGGAGTTCTTCTTCAAAGCCAGAAATAGACATACCTATACCGAGGATGACAATCATAAATACACCAATTACGAGAGAGATGAAAAAGAGGTATTTGTAGATACTCGCTATAAATGTGATAAATCCGCTTCCAGCTGAAACAGTACACTTACATCGACGGAGCTGACCTGATCCTGTACAAAAACCTGCTCCTTCTCCTGCTATACCACATGGCTCACTGGTATAGGTTGTTATATTCAGGTCTGTTCCGAGACTGGTGAGATCGTCAGTTTCACTCCGAGCAAACACCATACCTATTGTACAAAATAGGATGGAGAGAAGAGTAATTTGTAGTATTTTTTTCATAAAATGGATTATATGAGATTGAGCCCCACGATTTCTACGAGGAATGTGTAGGACAGGAGGAGAAGGATGGTAGCGAGGAATGTGTAGAGGAGTATACGTTTCCCTTGGTCGGCTCGTTCTTCATCACCAGCAGATGTGATAAAATAATAAGCGCCAACAATGAGATAGATAATTGCCACTGGTCCAGCCAAGAAGAGGAAGAAATTAGCTGCTGCAACGATGACAGAGATAATTCCTGACGCGTCGAGACCTTCTCAGAAAAACACAGCTCTGTATATAGTATCGAGAAATCCGACTACAATGAGAGCAATCATACCGTATATGAGACGCATTTTCGCTGTTTTCGTATAGGCTTCATCATGTCCACGAAATATCAGAGTGAGACCACCCCAACTAAACATTACCACTGCTGTGACGAGCATGAGTATTTCAAAAAACTTAATAACAGCTACGGTACTGCCATTTCCCCAGAAATTCTGAGGACAGAAAAAATAATTACAGGTGTCTAGTGCGCTTTCACTGAGTTCGCCTCCTGGATCTCCGGTAGAGATAGATTGTACTTTTCTGAAATCACTATCGAGATAATTACTTCCTGTGAGGATGGTATAGATAACTTTTGGTACATTTATGAGAAATAATCCCATGATAACGAGGACGAGTCGCATTTTACCGTCATCTTGTTTTTCCTCACTCCCCATACTGGTTGCCCAGAGGTATCCTACATAGAGTATTGCGAGGAGAGCAACTCAATTGAGTGCTATACGTGCTGCATCAAGGAGTGAGAGAGCTATATTTCTCACAGATGTGAAGAAATCTCCACTCATGCTATCAGTAAATATAGAGACGATGCTCCCTGAGCTGTTACAAATTCCCGTGACACATCCAGCTGCCCAGAGATTATCTGAGATCAAGAGAGCTGTTGCCCCTATAAGTATATGAGGGATATATGTATGAAATATTTTGAGTATTTTTTGCATACTATATGTCTTGATTAGTAAAGAATCATGCGTAATCATCGTGATGTATGATTCATTTTTGTTCGAGTTCTTGAGCGTAGGTGTACATTGGTATCATACCTTCTGATCGCCCCATTTGGATAGCATTATTGAGTTGCGCGAGGTCTCCTGAACGGATGAGGTTTTTGATTCCACTATTGACGATCATGAGCTCAAAAAGGGCTATTCGTTCGTTTTTTCCATCACGTCGATGGACGAGTCGCTGAGAAAGGACTCAGAGTATACTGTCGGCTAGTCTCGTAAATATCTGTCTCTGTTGATCAGGATTGAAGAACTGCACTATACGACTAATTGTCTGAACACTTCCTGATGTATGCAGTGTTGAGAAGACGAGATGTCCTGTTTCGGCGAGATTGAGAGCTGCTTCGACGGTTTCAGTATCACGCATTTCTCCGACCATGACGATATCAGGATCCTCACGCATAGCAGCACGTATGGCTCCGACAAACGAATTAGTATCTCTCCCTATTTCTCGTTGAGAGAATATCGACTTCTTATCTTCGAAGAGAAACTCTATAGGATCCTCGATAGTGATGATATTTTCTCATCGTGTTCGATTTATTTCTTCGAGCATGGCTACGAGAGTCGTCGATTTACCTGAACCAGTAGGACCAGTGACGAGCACGAGGCCTTGTTTGGCAGAGAGGAACGCATCAATAGCGTGGGGGAGTCAGAGGTCTTCTATTGTTTTTGCATGTTGTTCGATTCGTCTCAGGGTGAATCAGAGGTTTTGAAGTGTCCAAAAACCATTGACACGAAATGACACTTTATCTTTTTTTGAAACATACCCGAAATCCACGTCATGGATTTCATCGAGTTTTTTTATGATTTCCGGATGTTCTGCGAGCATCGCCTGTTTTATCTGATTCAAATGGTCATTACTCAGGAGCGGTTCTTTTTCCATCTTTACGAGTACTCATTGGATTCGGAAGGTAATAGAGTTTCCTGTCGCGAGATGTATATCAGATGCTCGGCTTATCATAGAATAATCGAGAATACTCTCGAGATCGATGGTTTTTTTCTCTTCATCTGAGAAAAATTTCCAGTTTTCGAGATTGACTGATTCACTGACTTTTTGAGCAGCAGAAATCTCTTGTTTGTTTTTTTGTTCACGAATAAAATCGATAATCTGTGGAAAGTGTTCCTTGGCGTATGATTTTGCTTCTTCGAGTGTTGGGATAACTTTTGTGAGAGCTTGTATACCAGTGATTTCGAGAATATCTCCCATTTTACCAGGGACTACGAGGACTCATCCTCCTGATGCCTGGATATATTTGGTTATTTCGATAACTCCCGTAATAAAGGCAGTTTTGATACCTTCAGTTTTAGTCAGATCAAAAATTGCTATCTGTGATGATTCTTTCGCGTATTTGAGCATGCTCCCGAATATTGGAGGAGCTGTCTTTTCATCTAGAGTCCCGACGCACGAGATAATGAGGATACCATCGTCCTGAGCTATACTTGTTTGAGTTTGTTCCATAGCTCTATCATATCCTATCTTTTTACCCTATACAATATAATCCAGAGGCTCTGGAGCACAGGATATATTGACTTTTTTATTATTTAATTCTTATAACTTTTATTCCGTTTTTGCTTTCATCATCGCCTGCCTGTCTCATGAGAGGGTGTCATCCAGTTGGTTGACTCGGTGCTATTGCTTTGAGATCGTCGAGATTGATATCTACTTGTTGTACCTGGGTGCCTGCATTGGCTCCGAGTAATCCTCTGACCACTCGATAATTGATTTCTTCTATCATTTGTATGAAGAGGCTATAAGCCTTTTCTTGATAGACGAGAAGTGGCTGTTTCTGGTTATATCATTCAAAGGCGACATCTTCACGGAGATTGGCCATTTTTTCGATATGTTCCATCCAGAGCTGGTCGATGGCTGCCAGATAGACTTCTCGTTGAAAATGGTCGAAGTTTCTGTTCTCGAATAATTTTTGTATTTCACTCAATTTTTCCTTCCAGAGAGAGAGTACTTCTTTTTGTAATTCATCGAAATCTATGCCCCCGAGAGTAACAGTTTTTCATAGTATATCATTCATGCTCGCGTTCAACTTTTCTGTATCGATTTTTTGTTCTTCGTCTTGATGGCGAGTTACCATTCGCTCTGCTTCATCACTAAATATTTTCTGAATTTGGAGATCTATATCAGATCCTGATGTGTCAGTATTTGCGAAATCTTCGAGCATTTTTTGACGTCGTCCGTAGATGATGAGTCGATGCTGATTCATGACATCATCGTATTCGAGGACATGTTTTCGCATATCAAAATGTCGACCTTCTACCTGTTTTTGTATAGCTGTGATTCTCTTTGTGAGAGTCTTACTTTGGATTAAGGGTTCATCTTCTGGCAAGCTCGCGAAAAATGGTGAATTGAACATCGAGAAGAGCTTGTCTCCACCGAATATACGCATGATATCATCGTTTGGAGAGACGAGAAATTGACTCAATCCTGGATCTCACTGACGACCAGATCGACCACGGAGCTGATTGTCGATACGACGAGTTTCGTGTTTTTCTGTACCGAGTATTGCGAGACCGCCAATTTCAGCGACACCTTCCCCGAGTTTGATGTCAGTACCACGACCAGCCATATTTGTTGCAATTGTGATGGCGTCTTTTTGACCAGCTTTCCCGACGATTTCAGCTTCACGTGCATCTTGTTTGGCATTGAGAACTTCGTGCTTTATTCACTTTTTAGTGAGCATATCAGAGAGTATTTCTGATTTTGCGACAGAGACAGTACCGACGAGGATAGGCTGACCTGTTGCGTGGATTTTTTCTATAGTTTTGACGATATAATCAAATTTCCCTTTTTCATTTTTGAAAAGGAGATCCGATCTATCATCACGAATGAGCGGTTTGTTGGTTGGTATCTGTACCACATCGAGACCGTATATCTTCTGGAATTCTTCTTCTTCTGTCTTGGCTGTACCAGTCATGCCTGAGAGTTTTTCGTAGAGGCGAAAAAAGTTCTGATACGTTATATTGGCGAGTGTTTTACTTTCACGTTGGATGGTGACATTTTCTTTTGCCTCGAGAGCTTGGTGGAGACCATGACTAAATCGTCGTCACTCCATGACACGGCCGGTATGTTCATCGATAATCATGATGTCATCACCACGTACGAGGTAATCGATATCCCTGATATAACATGCTTTTGCTCTGAGAGCATTTTCTACATGATGCATATCATTGTAGTGGTCTGACACAAATATATTGTCTATACCGAGTATTTTTTCGAGTTTTACGATACCTTCTTCTGTGAGAGCGACCGTCTTGGTCTTTTCATCAATAGTGTAATCTTCTGGATGTGAGAGCTTTGATGCAATCGTAGTGAATCGGAGATATTTCGAAGTTGGTTCGTTGTCAGGCGATGAGATGATAAGGGGAGTACGAGCCTCATCCACGAGAATTGAGTCAACTTCATCGACGATAGCAAAAGCTCGACGAGACATCACTTGGTCTGCGAGAGAACTCGCCATATTATCACGGAGATAATCAAACCCCAGTTCTGTATTGGTCACATAGACGACATCACAGGCATAGTTTTGTTTTTTCTCACCTCGTGACTGATTATTGAGTACTACTCCTGTCGTGAGACCGAGAGCGCCATAAATAATACCCATTTCACCAGCATCACGACGAGAGAGATATTCATTCACTGTGACGACATGAACAGGGTCTCCAGAGAGCGCATTGATATAGGCTGCGAGTGTCGCTACGAGTGTTTTACCTTCACCAGTACGCATTTCTGGGATATTACCTCCATTGAGAGTGAGTGCGCCCACGAGTTGGACGTCAAAAGGTATCATATTCCAAACTTTTGTTGTTCCATCCGGGAGTGTGAATTCTTGTCCAAAAATCAGTTCGCTGGCTCGTCTATGAAGTGCTAGAGCTTCGAATTTGAGATTCTGCACCATTGCCTCACGTGATTCGATATAGTGTTTTTTGTTTTTCTCATGAGATTCGGCTTTTTCGATGAGACCAAGAGCCATATCATTATCGATACGATCTTTTTCTGTTATAAATTCGAGTCGGATTGGGTCGAACCGTTTTTTGAATTCTTCTGTTTTTGCTTTTACTGCATCGAGAGAAGTGATGGTATTTTGATATTCTTCCTCGATTTTTTTGATTTTGAGGAGATCTTTTTGATATCCATGGAGGACAGCTATTGTTGGGTCACCGAAGAGGCGAGAGAAGAGAGACATAGTGTGCTTTTATGAGTACGTAAATTTTGCTGCATAATATAAAAAAACGCCCAGAAAGCAATTTATTGCGAGTCTTTTAATCTATGAAAAGGAGCTCTCAGAGTGTGTT
>DALYDS010000056.1:0-6369 GCA_031973055.1 bacterium
TAGTTATCAGATTGGCTAATGGACACACTCTACATATTCATCTCGATCCTGGTGAGACTAAAAATCCTGAATCTCGTCTAGAGTTAAAAAATGTACAGACCCATACTCTCTGAATCACCGAGAGAGAAACAGATAATAGTCTCGGCGTTTGTCTCAAAGCTATGCTTGATGCCATTGCTTCAGGAACTCCCATACCATCGAATGCGAGACGTCATATTGGACTCCTCCAATTTTTGGATGATGCTGATAAGCTGCTCGGAGTGGAATAAAAAAACCCCATTTCTAGGGATTTATTTTATTTTGGAGGCACCATCCGGAGTCGAACCGGACTACGGGGCTTTGCAGGCCCCTGCATAACCGATCTGCCATGGCGCCAAGTGGGAGGATTATAGAAGAACCAATGAGCTTTGCAAACTTTTTAGCATGGCGAGCGCTTTCTCCTGGTCGATAAAGAGGGGGCTCGTCGCAATCGTGATAATATCTGCTTTTTGTATCCAGTATTTTGTGGTTTCGAGCGTCTTTGCTTCGTCGAATCCCTGAGAGAAATAATCGAGGTCGATATCGACTATAATTGTTGGTTGTTGGATTTTAGTTGTTAGTTGGGCGGATTTTTTTACGAGTTTATCATTTTCCCAGACAAACACACCAGCGCCATTTTTGTCTTCTCCCGTGACCATCACCGCTTCCGAGATGAGTCCTGTGGCGAGCGCAGGGACGATAAAATCAGCGATAGTGAGATCGGTATTGGTGTATTCTTCGACGAGAATTTCATTACTTTCTTCAGGATGTGTCCAAGCGGGGAAATTGCCAGGAGTGGCGAGGTCGGTGTGTTGATCGATATGGATGAGGAGGCTTCATTTTTTGATATATCATTTCCAGAGCGCTTCATGCCAGAAAGCGAAAGCGTGGTTATGATTATCCATAATCCATGTTGGCACTCGAGCATTTTTGAGAAATACGAAATGCTGGAGTCATTTTCCAGACGTCATTTTACCATTTACTTCTCACTCAATCACAGTTTCTTTTCCTGTCACGATATCATCAAGAGTTCATTCTATTAAACTCGGTACGACAATAGTTCTATTACCACGTTCATCGAAATTGAGGCGATTATTCGACAGGGGAGTCTGTATGGTACGTTTCTTCAAATACATACCCAGAGTATAATCCAAATTACGAAATTATATACTATAATGAGCTCCCGAAACTACCATCTACTTGGTGTCGTGCGTTTTCTAGTGCTGCTCTATTTTCTGTGCTCTCTCTTAGGCTACAGTTCAGGTTGGCATATTTCGTGTTTCCGGTTGCCGGATTAATAGGAGATTGACACGTGATGATAGCCTGTGTCACAGCATTGCCAGATTCATCTACAAGAGCATTGCCCTCGCTGTCAGTGAGGGATTCACGTCCTGTCTCGCTACATTCACACACACTGTCATCTGGCTCTGACTGTCCGCAGGATACTGAGCTACCAGAACACAGATTTCATGCTCTATCTTTGAGCGTACATGTCCAGGATGTGGCTTCACTGTCGCTTACGCTCGAAGTGCCAGTTTCACACGGGTTAAATGAATCAGGGCCACACTGTGCCATACGACTACCACACATATTATCATTATTTGCACCAGAGTTATTATCCTCACTATTTCATGAATTTGTCGTATCAATCGCGTAATTCGTAGACCACAGACATTGATTAGTACACATATCCCACTCTTCTGAGTTTCCATCATCACATTGTTCGTATTGATTATTGTTATTTGGTGATTGCACCGAGCTGTCTCCACAGTAAGTACTAGTGGTGGTAGTATCTGGACAGGATAATTGTGCATCGATAGTCGTGCCATCTGAGCATAAACGCGTACATGTTATACTCGTATCTCAGAAATAATCAGATTTGAGATTTTGATGAACAGTTAATCAGCTCAGTGTATTGCCAATAATCACCCCAAAACATAATGATCAACATATGGAAGCGAGCAGTATTTTATGATTTTTGTTGCCAGGAGAGCGAGAAGCCATAGAAAAAGTAATCGAGTAAGTAAATATATAATAATATATATTTTTACTATAGTCAATTATCAGTAATATTGCTTACTTTATTTGATACGTATATTTCTCCACAATAATAGTATTTCCACTGGTACGGAGGTGGCAGTAGTTTCATTTTTCACTTCTCCAGACATTCACAAATCACCACTCATTCCACTTCCAGACAGCCACATGAGTGTCGTGACAGAGCTGAGCTTCTTTGTAGTCATTTTCTATGACGATGAGCTCTTTGCGCTTATCTCCATCGAGATCTGCGAGAGTGAATTCTTGATTGATGGATTCGAGATTGGATGATTGCCAGACAGCTTTCACGGTGTTATCCGCATATTTCATCACGAAAAAATGATCACGGAGTGTCGTATCATTTTTCTTTTCCCAGAATGGTTGAGAAGAGCCATAGTTCGAATCACGCCAAGCAGAGATATTGATATCTGCTTTACCATCACGCGTCGAATCATCGAGAGAAAAATCATACACTTTCCACGCTGTAGGTGAAGTCCAGACGATTTTCTCCTCTTCTGTGACGGTCATAATATTGTCCTTGAGAGAGTAGGATTCGTATTCCTGATCTCCGTCGAGATCGGCTTTGATATTTTTCTGTGCTGGATGTTGGGCTCACTTTGTTTTTTCACTATTGTCGGATGTTTTTACGGATCATACTTCATACGTTTTTGTCACTCAGTTCCATCGGAATTGTGCTTCCTCTGTGATAGTTTTCGTACCACAACTAGTGAGCAAGAATGACAGCAACAAAAGAGAAAAAAATCGAGAAACCATAAATATTATTTACTCATAAATGTGTGAGTCCATGATGGCTGAGTTGGTTTTTTGTCATCAGGGAGAGCCTGCGTCGGACCGTCAAAAGTGATACCCATCATGCCTCTCCATTTCTCATCAGTGAGACGATCATCCATCGGCCAAGGGAATTCGTAGTAAGAGTAGACTCCACCACGTGTGAGCTTGAGCATACCATCGACAGGGACGATGACATAGATAGTAAATATATTTCCTGTTCCGACTTCGAGGACAGAACCATTTGGGTCTGTTGCTACATCAGCGATGAGAGCGGCAGGATTTTGATTGAGGAAATTACGTGCATCGAGTTCTTTTTTTGCCATCGCTTCTTTGTTGACCTCCATCCAGAAATGCTCGAGTTGTCCACCGTAAGAACGGATGAGTTCGTATTCTTCTGGAGTGAGTTTGGTATTCTTGAGCTCTTTCTCTGAGATAGTTTGGAGCGCTGTCGTGAGCGTCTCCATTTTGGTGAGATTATCACGCATACCATCAGAGAGGAGTTTCTTCGCATCGAGTCATTCTCGAGTCATGGTGAGGAGAGCAGAGAGTCGTCCGTAGAGTTCTGGATTTGGCTCGACATAACCACGATCGTCTGGTGGAGTTTCTCCATCATCATCACCACCTCCACCGAGCTCAGCATAGACTTGTTTTGCGTAGAGGATAGTATCGTGTTTGAGCTCTGCCCAGCTACCGAGGAACGTATTCAATTCTTTGCGAGTCCAAGCCTGATTTTGCATAAAGAGAGGATAGCCTTTTCGGTTCTCATCAGTGAGGGTGCGGAGAGTATTTATCCAACCCCAGTAGAGGTTTTGTGTCCAAGTGACTGCTGGTAAGCCAGAGAGATATTTCTGGAGTTTTTTCATGTTTTCTGGATAGTTTTTGTATTTTGTTTCTCCAGTTTTTTCGAGGATAGAGAGTGCTTCTTTTGATCCGAGTGCTGCTGGGATATCGAGTCATTTTGGGAGCATACGAGTTTTACCTTCTTCATTTTTGTCTACTTCACGGAAGATAAGGCGCTGAAATATAGCAGCATCAATCGTGAATCTCTGACCGAGGAATCGGAATCATTTGATTTCTGCCTCACGATCAGGAGCGATGGTAGGGTCAAATATTGGCATAGAATTAATCTCTGGAGGAGCGAGTTTTTTCGTTTTCTCGACGACTTTTGCGAATTTATCAGGAGCTGCTATCACAGATGTGAGTGTCACATCTTTGCCATATACCTCCTCGAGGAGTCCGTTCATATCACGGAATCCTATATCATCACCTTTGCCCACGAAGAAATCAATCGGATCAGAGAGTGTCTGCCAGAGAGCTTTGTTAGTAGCATCGCGGAGAGCGAGCGTGATGAGAACTGCAGAGCGAATCTCGTCTTCATTTTTGAATCGGAATGAGAGTCGACCATACCACATCATTGATTTGAAATAGCTCTTAAGCAATGCACTCTGAGTGTAGTGTCCTCGCGGAGCGTATTGAGTGTAATCTTCTTTGAGCGCTTCTTTTTCGAAATTTTCTTCTCCTACTTTTTCGAGGAGTCCTTTGTTCATCACGACAGAATTATCGATTCCTTTTTTCGCTTCGATGAGAGCGAGTTCTTGTGTGACTTCTTTTACAACTGGCGTTGGTATAGTGACAGTATTATCGAGGAGCTTACTTCCGACCGTGAAGAACCCGAGATTACGTTCTGCGGCGAGTTTCCATGGTGTTTCTCCTGCTTCTGTGAGCTGAGTTGTCGCCTGTGAGACGAGATTAGTGTTGAGTGTGTGGAGGACGAATGCGAGCTTCTCTTCCTCGAGTTGTTTGAGGAGATGATCGAACATGAGGTGATAATTGTGGAGGATAGAATCCGTCGTGATAAAACTCGGAATCAGAGCGTATCGATTTTGTTCGTAGAGAGAATAAAACTCATTATAACTCGCTGCCTGAACTGCAAATGCGTTGTTCTTTAAGTCAGTCTCTATTTCTTTGCTGAGAGGATAATTTTTTGTGAAATAGTCTTTGTTTTTTACATTCGTGAGTCCATCTGCAATCTTGTAAATAGGCGCATTAGCTTTGACCTGTATTTTTGGTTCTTTATATTTCGCGAATCACTCAGTCGTGACGAGTTGTGTGGTATCAAATTTTGGAGCCGTGCTAAAATCAAATGGTTTTTCTTCAGAGACAGTTACTTCACCACTGATCTCACCACTCATCACTACTTCTGGAATTGGTTGAGTCGGTGACATATATTCTGTGACGATATCGTCTATCATCGTTTTAACTTTTTCTTGATGAGACCAAGCGTACCATCCACCGACGACCACGAGGAGAAATGTACACGTCATGATGACTGCACGGAGAGCTGAGTGAGCAGGGTGAGGCGTAAACGTCGGAATAGTTTTCTCGATAGGAGGAATCGGTGTGATAGTCGGCATCACGATTTCTTCCACGACTGGTGTAGGTGGTACGACAGGAGGCACCTCGGCAGCGACCTCTGCGAGAGGATCAGCCGATGGTGCTTCTTGAGCCATCACTTCAGATACCACTGAAGCGACAGACTCTGTCGGAGTTTCTGCTGGTGGCTGAACGGGATTATTTTGGAGTTCTGGATTTGATTCTGGTTGCGTATTTCCTGGTGTGTCCATAAAGGGCAGATAAAAGGTAGAATATACAAAGTGTATTGAGTCTGGCGAAATTGCGATACTTCCGACCATTTCTTCGCTTGCTCATGGTGATATATTTTGTATACTTACAAAAAAAATTTATGAAACGAATGATTACGGGCATCAAGCCCACAGGGACATTTCCGCATATTGGTAACCTCATGGGCGCCATGTTGCCTCTCCGTGAAAATGCAAAAAAATACGATACAGCGATGTTTATTCCTGACCTCCACGCGCTCACTTCAATTAGAGATGGAAAGGTCCTCAATGAAAATATCCGCAACGGACTTATCGCGTATCTCGCAGTCCTCGGTCGTGATACAGACGTGACGATTTTTCGACAGTCAGATATTGTCGGACTCACAAAACTAGAATGGATATTGAATTGTTTTACGCCGTATTCGTTGATGCGGAGAGCTCATACTTTCAAAGACTTCGATCAAAAAGTAGACGCAGCCAAAAGAAGTATTTATTCTGCTGAAGGTATGTTGCAAATGCATGACGCACTATCAATAGAATTTCCAAATTTAAGAAAAGCAGTGAACACTAAAGAAATTCAAGAGAAAATTGATACGCATAAACTAGAGCTTGAAGAATTAATGAGATCATTTGAGCTAAACCTCAACATGTGAACCTTCAACTATCCCATCCTGATGGCAGCGGATATTATTGGGTATGATTGTGACGTTGTGCCAGTTGGCAAAGATCAGCTCCAACACCTCGAAATGGCGCGAGATATTGCTCGCTATGTGAATCATCACTACAAGGCAGATATTCTCGTCGAACCAAAACCAATTATTGATGATTCGATTGCTGTTATTCCTGGTCTCGATGGTCGCAAGATGAGCAAATCCTACAACAATTACATCAGTATGTTTGA
>DALYDS010000057.1:0-6289 GCA_031973055.1 bacterium
TGGCTTGAAACAACCGACCTCGAGGATATCGACGACGGTGTCAGTACTCATAAGCGTGATTTTGTCGCCTCGTTTTATCTCGCCAGAAAAGAGTTTGATATAGATGACGACCCCACGATAAGAATCGTATTGAGAATCAAATATGAGTCCGAGCTTGACTGAGTCTGGGATTTTCCCTTCTGCATTATTGAGAATTATTTTTCCTCCTGCTGCGACTGAGCGAGGCTCTGGTATGCGCTCGACGATAGCGTCGAGGACTTTCTCTACATTGGTTCCTACTTTCGCTGAGACGGGGATAATATCTGCTTCGTCACATCCGATGAGTGAGACGATTTCTCGAGTCACACGGGGGATATCTGCACTTGGGAGATCAATTTTATTGAGGACAGGAATAATCACGAGATTGTGATCGATGGCCATGTAGAGATTTGAGAGTGTCTGTGCTTCGATGCCTTGTGTGGCGTCGACGACGAGGACGACTCACTCGACTGAAGCGAGACTACGAGAGACTTCATACTGGAAATCCACATGACCTGGAGTATCGATGAGGTTGATTTCATGACCTTTCCAGGCCATACGGACGGGGGTGAGCTTGATGGTGATACCACGTTCTTGTTCGATTTCCATCGTGTCGAGCATCTGACTGTTTTTCATCTCGCGTTTTTCTTTGGTTCCTGTGAGTTCGAGCATCCTATCTGCAAGGGTAGACTTGCCGTGATCGATATGGGCGATGATTCAGAAATTCCTGATGGACATGCCTGTATCTTAGCGAAAAGACGAGAATTGCAACAACCTACTCTTCCGTGAGTTTTCCCGTGAGTACATCTTCGAGACAGAGCACTCTGGTATGAATACCTGCTGACATTGCAAGAGACTCAACCTCAGAGAGGTGAGAAGCATCGCAATCTCTTGAAATGACGAAAATAAGAGATACTTTTTTTCCTACCTGAACAGCATAGGTTGCTTGAGAGAGCGCCATTTGGTGTTTTTCTGGTGTTCTTTCAGGGTGATTTGCTGGTCATACGAGGAGTTCACATGTGCCAAATATTTTCCTCTTGAAGAGTTCCATGACGGGCGTGATTATTTGTTGTCTTGTCTTCTTTGATTTTGAAGCAGTAGTAGCACAGATGATGATGATTTGGTCTGACATAGTAAAATAGTTAAAAATATATAAAAAATCCCCTTCGACTGAAGGGGATAGAATTTGTGTGATGAGATTTAGTTACTTGGTCTACGTCTCATGCCGAAAAAACATCCCCTTTGGAATGTGCTTCGGCGGACTATGTGAGACGAAATAAACATGTATGCATTATAGTATTTTTTTACCAGCGTCAAAGTTTGATTTTGGAGCCGTTGTGTGATATTATGGAGACATGAAAAAACTTCTCTTATTCCTCTTCGTTCTCTCAGGGACTATTTTTGCCCTTACAGATACGGATCGTGATGGTGTCACAGATGACAAAGATACTTGTCCGAGAGTGTATTCTCGTTCGGAGAATGGCTGCCCGGCTTTGAGCCCTAAGAGTTCATTTGTTCTCAATACCTGTATTCTCGAAGCCTCTAAAAAATCAATTATTCTCACACTCACTCCGGTTTGTGATAAAAATGCTTCCTGTCCTGAGATTACTCAAGTTTCTGGAATACAGGCATGTGATGCCATTTTCCCAGTTATTTTTGATAGTACCGGGAAACCGCTTATCCGATGAGGTATTTTTGTTGTTGGCTTTACTCGTTAGTCTATGCGTCGATTTTTACTCGCCATTCTTTGTTTTTCTACTTTATTCTGAACTATTTTCGCTCAGGATAGCATCGTCGTCAGCAAAGATGATACAGTTGATAGTAGCGGTTTTTTTGCTACAGGTAATTCTATAAAAAAATTAGAGTCAAAAAAAATTGAGCTAAACTCTTTTATCAAAACAGAAAAAGAGCGTGTGCTCGATGAACAGAAACAAAAAACCACACTTACGAAACTCATCGCTGACATAGAGACTCTTGTTGGTGAGGTTTCTGTACTTCATAACTGAAATACAGAGACTCCAGAATTTCTCAAAAAACAAACGGTTCTCATAGAAAAAATCACACAGTTGACCCAAATCCTCTCTGTTTCAGAGGGATGATTGACTCCGTCAAGCCCCCTTGATACCGTACAGAGACAGTTTTCTATTATGAAGAAACTCGCCTCCAGCAAGATACTTGGCTATGATGCAGCTATTGCTGAGGCTGAGAAAAGCCGATCCAATACTCTGAACTTCAAACAAAAAGAGCTCTCTAATACAACAAGCGAAATAGAGAGATTGTATCGTGTAAAAAATAACCAACTCTTAGAGATTTTCCGCCGTATAAGCTATTATCTGGCTATATTTATCGGACTGTATCTCGTCAAAATTATCTCAAAAAAAATACTCTATCGTGTGGAGAGAGATTTTTCTAAGTCTCATCAACAGGCTATCCACATGGTTCATAAGTGGATTTTTGGGATTTTATTCGTTGCGACATTTTTAGTTTTATTTTTAGCTGAATTTGTTTCGCTCCTCCCATTTTTGGCGATTATCGGTACTGCTATTGGTTTGGCGCTAAGGGATGTCATTTATTCATTTATCGCTTGGTTTGCTGTCGGATCTAATTCTGGTTACCAAGAGTGAGAAATAATCGAAATTGATTCTACCATAGGAAAAGTTTATTCTATTACACCACTTCTGACAACAATTAGCGAAATAGGCCAACAGGGCGTTACTTGTAAAATGATTTCGTTTCCCAATAAAACTATTTTTGAGAAAAATATCAAAAATTGGTCGCGATGAGATGGTTTTGTGATGATTACATTTGAATTTATCCTCTCTCATGAGAGTGATGTCGTCCGTGCGCGAGAATTACTCATGGAAGTGATAGGTGAGAAGGATCTCTGAATATACTATCATGAGCGTAGAGAGATAGCACGGCTCAAATCTACTTTTGGTTACTCTGATAATGATATTCGTCCTCAAATTAATGTCTCCAATGATCCAAGAGGAATCATATTACGAGCCAAAGTACTCGTCCATTTTGATAAGAGGGTTTCTGAACAGTCTCGTATATCAGAAGAATTCTCTATCCGAGTACAGCAAGAAAAAAATATAGAAATGAGACAAATCTAATTCTGTTTCCAACGAGCGTAAACGCCTGTTGTGAGACTCTTTTCTCAGACTGTTTCTTGTATTCAGAGCTCCCCGTGTTCTACTATTCATTTTGGTAGTATATCTGTGAGTATGTTCGCTAATGTAGTAGAGAAGATGCTCGAAGCATAAGTATTCACGAGGAAAAAAAGAGGCTCAGGTGATATGATTTTTTTGATGTTTTCGAGTAATAAAGGAAACGACACATCGAATTCCCATTTTTCTCCATTGGCTCCATGACCAAAGACAGGAGGGTCCATGATAAAACCATCATACGTATTTCCACGTCGTACCTCTCGTTCGACAAATTTTGTCACATCATCGAGAATCCAACGAATTGAGTCTTCAGGGAGTTCAGATAGTTCCATGTTTTTTTGTGCCCATCCGATAGTTGGTTTTGATCCGTCGACATGTGTTACCTTGGCTCCTTCTTTTGCGCAGGCTATTGAGGCTATACCAGTATAAGCAAAGAGATTGAGGACTTTTGGTTCTTTTCTTTTGGATTTTCGTATGACTTCACGAGTCCAATCCCAGTGCATCGCTTGTTCGGGAAAAACTCCGACATGTCTATATGGCGACCATCGACATTGCCATGAGAGGTCTCAATAGGACATGATCCAGTCTCGTACATCACCTGGTATTTTCATCCATTTGCCTTGTCCGCCACCACTTTTATCAAAAAAAGCATCCCAATTCCAATCTGTTGAATGACGACTCCAGAGAGCTTGTGATTCTGGTCTTGCTATAGTAAATGTTCCATAGCGTTCGAATTTCATACCGTCACCAGAATCGAGAAGTTCGTAGTCTGGAAATGATTTGAGGAGGAGATGGGAGGAGAGGAGAGTCATAATTATTTTATTTTCCATTTTCTGTAGCCATAAAAAGCTTGTCAGAGTTGTATAAAATTTCTCACAGCGAGAATGTAGTTCATACGAATTATATTGAATATAACTGTTATTATCTTTTGTGCAACCATATACATCCATCCCGTTGCGTTTTCTACTCGTGTGAGATTATTTTTCATATAAATACAAAACCATGAGGCGACTTCAAACCAATCTCAAATATCATGGAAACGGAATAAAATGAGGCTTCCTATTAGACATATCCAACCAAGGTAATTGATTATTTTTTGTATGTTATTATCTATTTTATTCCAATAGAGCCAAGGGTAGAGTGCTGTAATTCCGAGAAAAGTCTGATTTATGACAGTGATATAAGAGGATTTAAGGTAAAAGAGATATGTTGTTACGATGGAGAATAAGAAATAAACTAGCCATGCCTGTTTATTTTTGTGTGCTAATAAATGGCTCTGCCATAGCGCCAGAACAAAAGAACAACTCTCCAGAGAAAGAGTCAAAAAATTCATTTATTCTTTGCTTAAAAAATAAACTCAAATAATCATTGGTATTCCACTCATGAGCTGTGCTTGAGTTGGCAGGCTTCAATATATCCACCATACGAGTATTATTGTCAAAAATGGCATAAATCCATGGAGAGCAAGTATTCGAGTCACCGTCACGAGCCTGATTGATTCTACCCATAGAATATTTTTTATAACAAAAACCATTATGCCCATGAGTGCCATTTGTCATAAAATATTATATCATAACGGTGTGCCTATTTCATTTCTCATGAAACTTATTGTAAAAACAAAAGGAAGCGTACAGATATATCTCATAAAAAGAAACGTCTGTGCAGATATTTTTGTTCTTCATTTTTTCTGATAATAATTTCCAAGAGGAGCGAACATCATACCGATAAGGACAAAGATATCACCATGATTCCATCATGATGTTCGTGGTATAATCAAATAAACTGCTCATAGAATAAGAAGGAGAGCTCCTATAATATGATTTTTAGAAAGAGATTCTTTGTGCCATGCCTGGAAATAGAGAAAAGAAAAAACTACTTCCGTTTGCGCAACAAGTGCGGCATTTCACGGCGAAGTAGTCAAAAGTCCGAAATAATAGAAACCATAAAATAAAACTCCATTAAATATGCCAGTGTAGAATGCATATTTCCAAGCAGATTTATGACTGAGCTCGTTTGTTTTTTTCTGAAAAATAATAATAATTCCGAGAGCTATTGCGGCAATAAAAAATGTGATTGTTAGTGTCAAAAACGGCGGAGCGCTCTTAAGTGTCTCGGATGCCAGAATTGGAAAAATAGAACCTATGAGTATAGATCAAAATGTTGGGTAGAGCCATGTCATTTTACTCTTCATGTTTTTCTTCGTTATCCTCTTCTCTCACTCTGCCACTCTGGAGATCTACCATGCCAGCATATTTTCCTCAGAGCTTCAGGAGTTGCTTGTGTGTCCCTCGTTCGACGATTTTTCACTTCTCCAGGACGATGATATCGTCAGCAGATTTTACTGTTTGGAGACGGTGTGCGATGACTATAACTGTTCTTCCTTCGAAGAGATGCTCAAATGCTCTTGCTACTTTTTCTTCGCTATAACTATCGAGAGCTGCTGTGGGTTCATCGAGGAGAATTATTTCGGGGTCTTTCAGAAATATTTTTGCAATAGCGAGACGTTGTTTTTGACCTCATGATAAGCGCACTCATCGCTCACCAATTTCTGTTTTGATTCATTTCTCTAATTCGTATATGAACTCACACTCAGCTAATTTTATCGCCTTTTCTATCGCCTTTTTTGATGGATTTTTTCTTGTTCCGTAGAGGAGATTCTCTTCTATACTTCCATCAAATACGGAAGGGTCTTGAGTGAGATAACCAATATGGGGATAATAACTATCGAGCCTAATGCTTTTTATATCTTGATTGTCTATTTCTAGTTTTCAATTTGTTGCTTGCATGTATCCTGCGATGAGCTTCATGAGTGTCGTTTTTCCACTTCCAGACCTCCCAACGAGCGCAGTTCGCGCACCTCATTTTATAGTAAATGATAACCCGTCTAATACGGGAGTGTTTTTATGATAAGAGAAGTCGATATTTTTGAATTCGTAGTTTCATTTTTTAAAACTAAATGTTTTACCAGAGGAATAATTCTCTATTCACTTGAGATGATCAAATGTATCCCAGAGTTTATCTATATGTACGAATTCTTTTGTTAGCGTCGTATACCACTCGATAAGGAGATTATAGTAACTCATAAATGTCGCCATCAGACC
>DALYDS010000058.1:0-6259 GCA_031973055.1 bacterium
TCATGGATTTCCTCGGAGACACAGTGAACTATCTCCACTACACCAATATCTGGCCACTCAAAACCAAGACGATGAAAGAACTCGAAAAAAAAGGAAACAAAATCATCGTCGTCGAACACAATATGACAGGACAGTTTGCCGCTCTCCTCAGAGGCGCTGAAGTACACATTGATGATACATGGCTCAAGTACGATGGTCGTCGATTTTATCGAGAGGAAATGGAAGCAAAAATACAAAAATTAATTACAACCAGAAAAAGCAAATTGCTTAGTTTTTTGTTTGGTAAAACAAAATAAAGCGTTTATTATGAGGTAAATTATCTTTTAATTTATCTTTATGCTGAACTGGATTATTGCTTTTTTACAGCGTATTCAGGCACGGAAATCATCTGCGCATCCGTGGATTCATAAAACAATAGCACTCCTACCGTGACTCCTTATTACTGTAGGTACTTGATGGGTAGTTTTCGCAGAATCTACTACAGCACCCAATAGCGCATTCGTATTTCTCTGATGGCTCATCGTACTCTATACGCTTATGGGACGATGCGTTCTTCTCAATAGAATAAAGCCCTACGAATTCCTCTACCTCATTTATATACCTCTCATATTGGTGACGATAGTGGTGGCGATGATACGTTATGATGCCCCTGCTGGAGATATCTCTACAAAAAATATTCTCATGCTCGGTGTAGGCTTATATCCTTTTCTTCATCTCTGTAGTTTATTTTTCTCTCTCTTCCGAATACGATTTTTCAGGTTCATATCGCATATTGCCTTAGCCTACAATATCGGATTTTTTCTTTTACTGACACTCAATTATCTCTGTCTCACATTTTGACTTGAGATAAACTGATTCGGAGGTTTTTCTGAAGCTTTTAATCAAGTAATAAATGCAGTTCATAACAACTATAACAATGATTTTTGGGAAATTTTATTGTTCTATCCTATTGTTGCCCTAGTGGTCACCTATCCGATTTTTACTTTATTTTCACTGTATACAGTGAAATATTCTCGCAAATTTCTCACCTGGTGATGTGTGTTTGCGGTTATTATTATTGGTATTAATTTTTCTTCAGGTGCACTGCAGTCTCTCTATAGCCGCCAGCTCAACAATGCTCAAACAATTCTCTCACAAGAAGGCGAAAACCAAAAAGGATTTGAACAGGCACAAGTTTGGTTTCTCGAATCAGCTATTCTCTACTTCGCTCGTCATGGATCAAATTACGATAACCTATTTGAGAAACTCTACGACTCTTCTCTCTTTGAATATTTCTGAGAGCGTCTCGGGGAGTCTGCGTCGAGATGGAGAAGTAATTCTTTTGCTACCAATGCTTCCAAGGTTTGAGATGCGGCGAATGTTCTGCTGACCCTCGGTGAAATACACTCTGAAACTGAGGACGGGATAGTGCGTACCAAATATACTTTTGATTTTCAAAATACTACTCATGAAAATCAGGAGGTCGTGATATTTTTCCAAACTCCGAGTACCTGGTCGGTCGTCTCTGAACTCAAGCTCGGTCTCGATCTCCAACTCATAGGACAAGTCGCGCCTCGTGGTGCTGCGAAGAGAGTCTATGAGGAGAGTCTCAGGAGAAATATCGATCCAGCACTGATAGAAAAAGTCGGTCTCAATAGTTACTCTCTCCGAGTGTTTCCTATACCAGGCAAGACAGTCAGTCAATGAAAACAAAAAGTCCAAGTGGAAATCCTCACACCTGTCTCGACTGATGCGACAGAGATAGTCTATGCGCCGAAGTTTTCTTTTATTAATGTCCGCTTCGATGAGAACTCTCGCGCCATAACAAAAGTCTACGATGGAGGTAAGCTCATAAAAGAAGATGTTATCGAGAAAAACGTCGAAAAATACCTCAAACAAGAGCATATGATGGCAGCGCCTGAGAGTGCAAAAAATGCTCAATATATAGGAGATTATTGTCTCCCAGCTGCACTCTCCCAGTACGCAGCACAACAATTCGATACACCAGTGACTGATAAGATTACACTCTTTTTCGATATATCAAAAAGTGCAGAACGAAATAATGTAGAAAAACAGTACAAAAATATCTACGCCGCATTTAAAAACTATAATGGGGCACTCAACGATGTCGATCTTTATACATTCAATTTTGATGTTCAGAGAGTTTCTGATGTAGATAATCTCTCATTTTGGTGATACTCTGATACGGATCGTATCATGAATTACATCGATAAAAATGGGTTTCAAAATCAGCACATCGTGATAGTAACCGATGATGATAGTTTTAATCTCAGTACCGGACAATACCAGATACCTACGCTCCAAAATATTCACTCAAATCGTATAGATATCATCAAAATCGGCAACGATATCAAACGGTATAAAACCGATATTACCAATCTCGTTGCTGCGACAGGAGGAAACGTATTTGAAATCAGTGATAAGGCTGATATAAGTACAGTGGCAAAGAAAATCAAAACAGCTGATGATATGACTCTCGCTGATGGGCACTGCGTTACGACAGCATCAGAAAATAAACAGAGAGAGAAAATCCTGGCTGGTATTATAGGGAACATCCTCCTCAGTCGTATGACTCCGCAGAACCAAGAAGAGATATTCCAAGCACAAAATACACTCGCAGAGACATACGTCATAGTCAATCAATACAATTCTCTCATTGCTCTCGAAACAGCTCGACAACAAAATGATCTCAACAATTACAGTAATCAGCAGGGAGCTTACGAGACAGAATTTGAAAACTTCGATAAATCTAATAGTCCATTACCCCCACGACCAGGTATGGAACTCCAGGGCGCGAGAGACGAAATAACATGACTCTGAACTAATCTTAATATCACTACTTATAGGTCTGAGCCTATTGGTATCCAAGCAGGTCTTGAGAGAGTTGATGATGGTCTAAAATGAGCATCTTCTGATGGATGATTCTTCGACAGTGGATCATCATATCGTTCTCGTAGTTACTCAAGTGAGCTCAATCTCGGTGGCATCATACTGCTCCTCATCTATCTCATTGAAATCGTCTCATGTATTAACTTCATCTTCATGGTCCGTAAAGGTCAACCAGAAGAAAAAATCACTAACCAAAAATAATATGAAAAAGAAATACATTCTCATCCTCGTACTCGCTCTCATAGCACTCGGAAACGCTCTCTATCTCAGCTACACAGCCTACCAACTCCTCCATCCTGTCGCAGGAGTTACAGTCACCAGCGGTTGTGATATCAATCCAACCTTCTCTTGCTCAAATGTCATCATCCATCCAGATACGATGATTGCCGGCATCCCCTTCCCCTACCTCGCTCTCATCGTCTATCCCATCATCACACTCCTCGCCATCTGGGGTCTCGTGAGTATGACAAATAAGCCTGCCAAAATCATCAATTGGATAGCTCTCGGTGGTATCTGTTTCAATGGATATATCATCTCTCAAGAAGTCCTCTACGTCGACGCCTACTGCCTCCTCTGCCTCATCTGCGCCGCTATTATCGTCACTATTTTTGGTGTGAGTTGGACGATGAGAAAATAAAATATGAAAACTATTATAAAAATAATATATATTATCGTTTCAATAATTTTGTTATGGTTTCTTATTTGAAGGTATATTATTATTGAATTTCTTATAGAGTCTCGATCTCTTGACGAAGGATTTCATAAGGAGATACCCCTTACAAATTCCCTTCACATGAGTGGTGACTGAGTTCTTAAGTTTGTAAAAGAAAACAACTAGAAAGCCCGCGTTCAGTAAAATCTTTTTTATTTTGGAATCAAAATTACTAAATAATACCAATTGGCTCAATATCAAAAATGGTCTCCAGAAATATGAGAAAATTATGGAGTTATTTCATAGTGTCAACGTTTCTGTAGATGAAGAATTTCAACGAACATTTAATGGTTTCTATCGTGTTAGAAGAAGAAAACCAGATTTCTACAAAGCTCTCTACAGTTTTCTCGAATCACACAAAAATATAAAAATTACATTTGCTGAAGTGCTTCAATATTTTTATGAGCGATTTGGTCGCCTAGAAGCTTCTTTTTCGAGTAAAGTAGTCGCTACCATTAATCCCGATATGCCAATCTGGGATTCTGAAGTTCTGAAACGACTGAAAATAAAAACACCCGCCTACACTCTTTCGCCCACTGAAAGATTTGAACAAACTGTAGAAAAATATAATCAGATTATTCTGTGGTATGAGGATTTTATGAACTCAGCAGAGGTAAAAAATATGATTGAGGATTTTGATAAGCAAATAGGAATGACCAATATTACTCCTACAAAAAAGATAGATTTTATTTTGTGGCAAACGAGGGAATAAATATTACAATAAAGAAAATATAGCTTCGTTATATCTTTTTTTATGAACTCCCCTTCCTACTTTGAAATCCAAGTAACAAATCCTGAAGCGTCTATGAGTTTTTATAGTGCTGTCTTTGGCTGGTCGTTTGAGCTTGATCCGCATATTCCTATCCCCTACTATCGTATCCAGACGGGCGGGATGATGGGTGGACTGATGCAGCGTGAGACGCCGTGGAACGAGCACATGAAGTGAACGACGAATGCCTTTATGTGTTCGATACAGGTAGAGGATTTCGATGCGATGCAAGAGAAAATCCTCACGAATGGTGGCATGGTCGCGATTGCGAAATTTCCAGTCACAGGAAAGTGCTGGCAGGGATACTTCCTGGATAATGATAAAAATGTCTTTGGACTCTACCAGGTCGATGAGAGTGCGAAATAATTAATAATACCTTTTACTATGCTCACCTGGGAAGAATTCGAAAAAGTAGATATGCGTGTTGGGACGATTCTCACTGCAGAAGATTTTCCTGAAGCGCGTAATCCATCGTACAAAATGACGATTGATTTTGGTGAAATTGGCATCAAAAAAACAAGTGCTCAAATCACAAAGCTCTACACGAAAGAAGAACTCGTCGGAAAACAGATTATTGCTGTGGTTAATTTTCCACCGAAACAAATCGCAAATTTTATCTCTGAATGTCTCGTTCTGGGCGTTGTATGAGACGATAAAGAAGTTATCCTTCTATCAGCTGAGAGACCGGCAAAAAATTGATTCCGTATTCATTAATCCATGAAAACCTACAAAAATATCGACGACTATATCGCTGCTCAACCTGCAGAGTATCGTGCGAGTCTGGAAAAAGTCCGACAGACCATCAAAAAAACTGCGCCAGAAGGAGAAGAATATATTGGTTATGGTATGCCTGGATTTAAATACTGCGGAAAACCGCTCGTGTATTTCGCTTATACAAAAAAACATATCGGATTTTATCCAACACCTGGGCCAATAGTACATTTTCAAAAAGAACTCACCAGCTACTCAACCAGTAAATGAGCAATTCAGTTTCCTCACAGTCAAGAATTCCCATTCGCGCTTGCCAAAAAAATCATACAATTTCGTATATCAGAAATTCATCCTTAATTTTATTCTATGAAAAAATACGGTCATATCGCTCTCAAGGTTCTCATGACTCTCTTACTTGTATCTCCTATTCTTGGAACACTAGGGATTTTTCCTGCACCAACTGCAGACATGTATCTGACAGCTATTGCATTTGATTTTATCACCCTCCTCATGGGGAGCTATATCATGTGGTGAATCGCGATTACATGCTCACTCACTATCATCTCACTCTGGACCAAACGTGAAGCGCTGGCAGCACTCCTCATCCTCCCTGTGACAGCGAACATTATTGGTTTTCATGCATTTTTCGACGGTGGACTCCTGACAGGTGGGGCTATCATGGGTAATATGCTCCTCGTCATCAATATCTACTTTTTATGGGTGTATCGTGCACAATATCAGACTGTACTTAACGCAAGAAAAAAATAATTCTAACTTTCTCTATTATGACTCAAATCACTGTCACAACTCTCGTCGATGCTAGTTAGCAAACAATCCGTGATTATACAGAGGCAAGTATTTAACTAATAATTCTTTTGATGTACAAACGGACACTTTTTGTCTTTCGCCAGGACTTGAGGACACATGATAACACAGCGCTCAATCTCGCACTAACTGAATCACATGAAGTGATGGTAATTTTCGTATTTGATGATCGAGCTAAGAAGGATTTCTGAGAACATGATGTACGTTTTGGTTTTATCCGAGAGATGCTCGAGGTCGCTGAAAAATGACTCAAGAGCATGTGATGAAAAATCCACGTATATAGTGGCACTCCTGAGGTAATTATTCCAGATATTGTCCAGAAATATGACATAGACCATGTGTACGCTAATCGT
>DALYDS010000059.1:0-4081 GCA_031973055.1 bacterium
TTATTACCGAGAGTCAGAGAAGTCCATGCATTTGCACCGCTATTACCAGTCACTGCAGGATCATACGTACCAAAAGTTACTTTTGCACGTGGGTTACCACAGGTATTAACTGGAGTATTGTTTTGAACCAAACATCGCTCCTGAATTTTTGTAACACTATCGTATCATGTACCATTCACACGATAAGAATTTTTTGAGTCATAGGTGATGTGCGAAGTTAATCACATATGTGCTACATATATGATATCATAAGGAGATACAGATCCGGCATATGCCCAAGTATTTGGCAGAGTTCATGGCTCAAATCGGTATTCACATTCTGGATTAAATAAAGCAGTACTCGAGAGAGTCACATCAGACCAAGTTCTCACTCTTTTTTGGAGGCCACTCACACTATAGTAATCCACTCCATCGAGCTTGTACATAGCTTTTGAGTTGGCATTGATATGGCTCGTTTGTCAGGCGTGACGAACGTAGACTATACCGTCCGACGCGACACTGCTGGCATAATACCACGAATCGCCTCCGGCTAGTCCAGAAATCTTAAATCGATACTCTGAATTGATATCAAAATTGTCTGCCCCCGTTTGAACTACATCTGTCCAAGTATCACATCGTTTTTGTATATGAGTCACAGTATAATAAGGGGCACTGTTATCGATTCGATAAGCATTTTTAGAGTCAGCATTGATGTGTGAAGTCTGATTGTGTGATACATAGGTAATACGACTCTCTGAAACAGCGCCTGCATACGACCAATATCGATCGCTGTTACCAAACGACATATCAGCATCAGGTTTGAATCTATATTCACACAACATATCAAACGGGGCATTACTATTGATATCTACATCCTGCCACTCGGGTGTGACTTGTGCAAAAGCAGAAGATACGATAAACAGCATGCACACGAAAATAACTCACATCGTGTACCGAAGAGAAGAAGGGAGAGCGTTGCTCATAGAGAAAAAAATTTAATCCCGTCCAATATAACCATTTAACCCGTATTTTAACAGCAAAATGGCAAGAAAAATCTTGACAAGTGAGTACAAAGATATGCTCTAACCCTTTTTCTGAGCAGCCTTGATAGAAATCCAGAAAAAGTACCCAACGATAATCATAGTAGAAACAGGACTAAACCATTCAGGAATATGAGCTCCGAAACTATGGAGAACCATGACTGATCCGAGAATACCTATCGAATACATCGCACCATTTTTGAGATAGATATATTTTTTGACACGTTCGATATTGTGGAGCGTGAGCTCTCGAACGACGAAAGCACCGATACCATTACCGATGAGGATAAGTGGGACAGAGAGTGTAAAGGCAAAAGCTCCGAGAACTCCATCAATAGAAAATGTCATATCGATGACTTCGAGATACATGATCTTGCTGATGTCTGTCATCTTCCCTCCTGAGGTGAGTTCTTTCTCTTTTTTCTCTGCATTTTCTTTGAATCCGTGAGCTATGAAAAACGCTGATGATCCAACGACAGCAGAAAAAGCTATCATTGGATTAAGCAAATTTGCTTCCCAGACAATCACGGAGAGAAGTATCGAGACAACGGCAAAAAACCATATATCATGCTTGTGAAACCATTTTTCAAATCGAAATGAATAGGATTTCTCTTCCATGAAAAGCCAATGAAAAAACAGGAACACGAGAAATACTCCACCACCCATGAGTAGTATAGGAGCAGACTTTTCGATTGACTCGACAACATGAGGATCGCCACTAAACGAAGCCATAAATGCTTCCCATGGACCAAGTGTTGGATTCGTCGCCCAGATAATAACCCAAGGGAGTAATCCTCGTACCATAAATACCGCAAATATCATACCCCAGAGCAGAAACCATCGTCTCGCACGAGCAGAGACTGTGCCCAGAACTTGAGCATTGATAACAGCGTTATCGATAGAGCTGACAACCTCGAAGAGAACGAGTCAGACGATGATGAGAAGTGCAGACATATGTCGTGATTATAGAGAGAAACTCGCAGAATGAATACAAAAAATTTGCCTTTTCTAAAAAATGCCCATAATACCATCTTATGACACGTACAAATTATTTCTTCTACTTCTTTACTCTTTCGAACTGCGAAGGCTAATTTGTCGTATCTACTACACTTTTCAACCCTTCGCACCGCGAAGGGTTTTTATTTTTTTAATTTTATTTTATGGCATCAGAGACAAGCACGGGTGAAGGACTTGTGGATAGAAGAGTTACCAGATTAGTTGAGCTTGATAGTCCAAATAAAATTATTTGAGAATTTCCCTTGTCAGATGAGGCAGCACAAACTGTGCGTACTGCGAGAGAATCTGCTTCTAATATAGTACAACTCAAAGATGATCGACTATTGGTCGTGACAGGCCCTTGTTCCATTCATGATCCTAAAGCAGCTATGGAATTTGCAGAAAGGTTATTGGAACTAAGGAAAGAACACAAAAATGACTTGGAAATAGTTATGCGGGCTTACTTTGAAAAACCAAGAACAATAGATGGATGGCGTGGTCTTATAATGGATCCTGATAGAGATGGCACTTTTGATGTTAATAAATGACTCCGAATGGCTCGTTCGATCTTACTCAAAATGAATTGAATGTGAGTTCCAACAGGAACAGAATTCTTAGAAGTTATGACTCCTCAATATATGGATGCTTTGATAGCCTGGGGTGCTATAGGGGCAAGAACAACTGAATCACAAGTTCATAGACAGCTCACTAGCGGTCTTTCGATGCCCATTTGATATAAAAATGGTACAGGCGGATGAATATGATTAGCTCTTGATGCAATACAAGCAGGTGCAAAAAGCACACCATTTCTCTCAATCGATAAAAAAGGTGGGGCAGCTATAGTGGTAACTTCTGGAAATCCAGATACTCATATAATTTTACGTGGAGGAAGTAGCTGACCAAATTACCATATAGAAGACGTAGAAAAAGTAACAGCAGATCTTGATAAAAGATGAATTTTAACAGGAATTATGATTGATGATTCTCACGGGAACTCTCTCAAAAAACATGAAAATCAAGTGAGAGTAAACAGTGCCGTGAGTAGGTTAGTTGCTGGTGGAAATAGGAGAATTATATGAGTTATGATTGAAGCAAATTTAGTAGCATGAAGACAGGATGATAAAGGCGATTCTTGCAATGTGCACGGACAAAGTATTACAGACGCTTGTGTCGATTTTGAGACACAAGCAGCTATGTTAGACGAACTCGCTGCTGCGGTAAGAGTAAGAAGATCTAAATAATAACATGCCCCGAAAACTCGATGACATCCGCCGAGATATTGATGAACTCGATGAGTTTATTGTGCACTCTTTCTTTGATTGATTCCCTCCATACATAAATCCTGGGGAAACAATAATCAAACCAGAAGAAGTAAGCCAAATACTCTCTGTCCAACTTCGTTTTTCTGCAATGACTTGGCAACTCATCAATGCTCGCATGAGGTTCTCAGAAGAAGTCTGAGCAAGAAAAAAAGCCGACTGACTAGATGTTGTTATCGATTTAGAAAGATTCAAAGTAGTCATCGCAAAAGCACAATCTCATGCACCCGAAAGCGCTCATGAAGAAGTCCAAAAACTCTACATACTTATTCACGATATATCTGTCAGAATACAACAAGAAATAATCGGAACATTATAAAATTATGAATAAAAAATATTGTCACATCTGTGGTTACATCTCAGCATCTATTTGCCGAGGTGCGACCTATATCTATGCCTCTCTCCGAGGATGGTATAACACGCTCTATATGTTTATGACGTATATGGTTACTACAGAAGTTGTTCAATATTTTTATTATAATTTTTATGCAATTATCGATTTTTACCCTCTGATCTCCAGGCAGCTACGGAGATCAAACTCGCCACCAGATACTTCCCAACTCTACACCGATATTCGTCCCTACAAACTCTGAAATTGTCACATCGGTTATTCGGCATAATGGTATAGGAATTGTTCCCGTCTCAAATCCTTACTGAGGCTCTGTAAATGAATCATGGGAAGCTCTTGAAAAATACAGAGAAAAACTCATCATAGCTAGTTCACACGTTCTCCAGCTCGATCATGCT
>DALYDS010000059.1:4181-5914 GCA_031973055.1 bacterium
CAACTATGAGAAGCGACAACTCTTCTCGGAAATTTAGGAGTAAATATTCATGAATGGGACAAAGCAAAAACTATACCCGGAGTGAGTCCTCTCTATTCGCTCTTACTCATAACTTCACGGTTACCGAGAGATGAGAAGTCTCGCGAACTTCTGGCAAAAATACGCACTGAAACAATACCTCAAAAAGAAGAATTATGCTAACCACACTACACATAGCTCGCTACTATTACTACTTTTTCCTCGGGAGAAAGGATGTTTCGTATTGCCCATAAAATAGGTCAGTCAGACACAACCAAACCTCTCGAGTCTTCCCGCCTACCGGCAGGCAGGTCGAGAGGTTTTTTATTTGACAAATAAATAATATATTAAATAATAAATTTATGGAAACGACAATTATAAATCCAGAGTTTGTGATCCGATGAGAATTGGAACATACAATTATTTACTGAGATTGAGCTCATTCCAGAGATTTACGAAAAAAATGATTGCTCCCTACGGGCAGTGAAGAACACACGGCGCATCACGTAATACTCCCTATTATTACCATAGAAAGGGCTATCTTAGAACTCCTAGAGCAATGAATATCACAAGAAGATATCATTAGCTATGCGGGTGTTATGGCAAAAGCACCAAATGGAATTCCCTCAGTACATGCACTCTGGGGACCAAATGCTGAAACAGGCTTAAAACTTGCAGTCGCCATGGAAACATTTGGAGAATCAAATGTACTAATGAAAAGGCTTCTAGAAAAAATGGATACATGAAAAGTAACCATTATAGAAACAGAAAAGCCAGAACACGATAGCAAGATGGCGACTATACAGGGACTTGTAAATCTGTGGCTCGTGATGGTATGAGAAGCAAAAAATGAAGATGCAGAGACCAAGCTCATACAAAAATGGAAAACCCCAATAGGTACCATAGTTGATATGATACATGCAAACCCTTTTGCAGAGAGAGTGATAAAAAGATTTTTTCTATCACTTCCTGGTCATCAATATAATGTTTCCTCTGCGTTAGAAAAAGCTATAGAAACAAATCTAGAATCATGAGATTTGGTAAAATTCTGAACTCCGAATTCAGACCGAGTGATAGATTTCATATCTCGAGAAACTGGAAAAATTGTACTATCATCCGAGTCAGTACAAAAGATCCAACAAGACTTAAATAGAAATGGACATAAATCTCTCGCAGAGAGAATGAGGAGAATAAGATGACAGTAAAATAAAACTCTCCCGTTCCCAGGAGAGTTATTTAGAATATTATCACGAGAAATTATTTCACCATCTTGTTCTTCGGAAATCGAACAGTTTCATGGAAAAGAGCTCGGAATATATCATTCGAGACATCTTTTTTGCTCTGATTCGCATCGATGATGAGAGCTTTGTGGTGAGTGAAATAATGTTTGTACGAAGTAATATACGTTTCTTGGAGTTTCTCAACGAGTCGACGCTTCGCTGATTTAGTGAGTTTTTCACCGTCAGGCATATAGGTGAGATTTTGAAGCATCTGAAGTGACAGGAGCGTCCCCTCGCCAGTTTCAGCGCCTTCTTTTTTACCTCGTTTTGTGATACGTTCCAGAGATTTTTTGGCACTGACAGAGAGAAAAAGAGTCGTCGCTTTGGCAAAGAGATCACGATAAATAGTGTGAGTAAACCAGAGGAGACCTGTCTCGAGTTGTTCGATAGTATGTCCGAGATTGAGACCTCTGATGACGATAGTTGGGATACTTC
>DALYDS010000060.1:0-2141 GCA_031973055.1 bacterium
AACGTGCGAAGAAAATCTTTCATGCTGATCATGCGAATGTGCAAGCTCTCTCTGGAGCTGCTGCCAATGTCTGTATCTACAATGCTCTCCTCGAACCAGGTGATACTGTCCTCGGTATGGACCTCTCACATGGTGGACACCTCACACACGGCTCTCCTGTGACACTGATGAGCAAGGTCTACAATTTCGTACGATACAAAACAAGTGCAACTCACAATAACTTCATGGACTACGATAATCTCCGTGAGATGGCGCTCGAACACAAACCAAAACTCATCATCGCTGGATACTCAGCTCATCCTCGAGAACTCGATTATGAGAAATTCGTCGCGATAGGAAAAGAAGTTGGCGCTATCATGATGGCTGACGTCTCACACTTTGGCGGTCTCATCGCTGCTGGCGTGATGAAAAATCCTCTTGATTATGGTTTTCACGTCATGATGACCACAACTCACAAGACTCTTCGCGGACCTCGTGGTGCTCTGATATTGAGCAAAGGAATTGTCAGTAATCCTCTCAAGGCTCCAGAAAAAACTATCGAAAATATCCCAACGCTGATTGACCGTTCTGTCTTCCCTGGTGTCCAAGGTGGACCACACATGAATCAAGTGGCTGCTATCGCCGTCGCTCTCCATGAAGCTGATACAGATGAATTCCGCGAATATGGTGCTCGTGTCCTCAAAAATAATCATGCTCTCGCGGAGACGCTTGTCTCTCGTGGCTATAAGCTCGTGACTGGCGGAACAGACAACAATATCATTGTTATCGACTTTTCAGGAACTGACATGGATGGTAAAAAATCAGAACTCACCCTCGACACTATAGGTATCTCGACTTCGAAATCGACTATTCCTGACGATCCAAATCCACCATTCCGACCATCTGGTCTCCGTCTCGGCCTCCCAGCGATGACCACTCGTGGTATTCGCGAAGCAGACGCAGAGCAAATCGGTG
Organism: bacterium; assembly: GCA_031973055.1. Lineage (GTDB taxonomy): Bacteria > Patescibacteriota > Gracilibacteria > BD1-5 > JAGOOR01 > JAGOOR01. The sequence continues at coordinate 955 of DALYDS010000060.1, forward strand.
ACTTTATTGACCGAGCACTCAAAAATGCTGATAATGAAGAAGTTCTCAAAGCACTTCGTGAAGAAGTCAGGACTTTCTGTCACAGGTTTCCTGTGGTGAGGGCTGCGAAAAACTAAGCAGTGAGTTTCAGCAATTTTTCAATAAAATCTCTAAAAGTTGCTGTCTGTGGTAAACCATCTAAAGTAGTCTCTACCTGGTGATGGGTTCTACGAAGAGTATCTACTTGTTTTATGTTACCAGCAGAGTGCTGTAAATGAGCGAAAATTGGTGTGATATAGAGACTACTTGCTCCTCATCTTTTCGGATCAGTGATGCTTTTTGTTGCGGGTACACTTACTCCGAATCATGCTTTGTTATATGCAAAACGCCAATTTATTATACATTCCATTATTTGCGAACGTCCGCCTTTTTTTATCGTCAAAAATTCTGTTGCGACAAAAACATATGTCTCTGCTATCTTCTGTATGCCCTGATTTAAAAAATCTTTTTTGAGTACACGGTACCCCGGAGGAAGATTGGGAGAAATAGTCTGATTAATATATTTACCACTACGAAAATCTTCATTTCAGAAGAAATCGCATAATTGATCGAAACTTGCTTCCTCTATAACATTATTTTCATTATGTGTAATGCCCAAGCCTATCACATTGCCTCGTAAATCACCCCTGTGAGTTGCGACAGCTAAATCTGCAAGCATTTTATGAGCAGCATGAGTTAAAAACCGATAATTTCATCACTTATATCATAATTCCAGAGTTGTATCTACAGTATCTTCTGGGTGAAATTGTGAAAAAACTCGTGGCAATCGCTCCGTAAAACGCTTGGAGCGAACTGGAAAATTATTTTGATCAATATCAAGTGAAAGGCCGATTTCAAGGGCAGGATGGAAAACCTCTCTTGGTAATTCAAAGTTGGGAGCCATGCTGAGTAATGACGTAGTCATATATACATTCATAGGATGACTGAACCTCTGGCGAACTCTTCTCATGAGATGCGTTATTGATTCAGAAGGTACTATGCTCTCATCCGTTGAAGGTTTTGAAGCATAAGTACATCAATGACACGCGTGTATACATGCCGTGTCATAAATTACCTCTAGATAGTCAGCTGCTCCATCATTTTGATTCATAGTATTATTTTATAATACTGTTATTATCAATTTGTCAAACTATCTAACTCGTCACAAA
>DALYDS010000060.1:2241-5876 GCA_031973055.1 bacterium
ATTATTTTATAATACTGTTATTATCAATTTGTCAAACTATCTAACTCGTCACAAACCCTGTCCCTCCGAGCCAAGCAAGGTAAAAAATAGCCCGTTGAGAATCTGCATATTCACGACTCGCGATACGAATGGCTCGAAATTCTCCATCTTCAAAAAAGAAAAGCCCTACAACACTTTCGGTAATAAAAATATCATATCGAAATGGAAACTGCCCTTCTTCGATAGTCACGAGTGAAAGGTGAGGATATTTCTTGGAGAGATTACGGAAGAGTGTCTGTGTTTCCTCGTGGTATGGGAGGATAAACTGGGTCTTTTTGGCTTTTTTGAGGATTTTTTCGAGGAATTTCAAAAGCCTCTCTTTCTCATTTTCATACCAAACGTGCATATTGGCATACGAGAGAACTTCTTCTGACTTCGCGAGTTCTGAGAGAAATTCATCAATATCTTTTTCATCATCAATCAGGGTAAAGGCAGGACGAAATGCCTCGGCATGCACGAGGGTTTTCAGTGAGGGGAGGATCATCTCTGAGAGATTGAGCCGCTCTCGCTCGATATTTACAATCCTCTCAGGCTTCTCTGGAACGAAGAATTTCGCCCCATGTCGCTTCACGACAGAAACAAGCGACTTCTTCTGGAGAGTATCGAGCGTGTAATAGAGTCCGACTCTTCCCTGCTTTGTACGTTTTGCAAGCGTCGAAACATAATCCCCACCTGATTGGAGGAGGGAGAGATAGACGATTGACTCTATTTCAGAGAATCAGAGTTGCCGTAATGTGTTATTTATATCCATGTTGTAAAATTTTTTCTACAGAAATATAGTATCACAAATCCTTATTTAATCAAGTAAAATAGAATTTTTCAGCATTATCTGTAATTTATACTATACTGATTTTGTTTAGGGAAATTATCTATCATCCTCTATGTCCTCTCTTCTCCCAACCGAAAAAATCGTCGAAACAAAGAAATGCCTCATTTCAGGCAAAGAATTCGTCGTAACAGATAAAGACCTCGAGTTTTACGATAAAGTCTCTCCGAGCTTCGATGGTAAGAAATTTCAAATACCAGCACCGAAGCTCTGCCCAGAAGAACGACAAAAAAGACGTCTCGCATTTCGCAACGAGAGAAAGCTCTATAAAAGAAAATGTAGCGCTACAGGAAAAGAACTCATATCAAACTACAACCCTGACGTACCGTTTCCCGTTTTTAGCCGAGAATACTGGCTCTCTGACAAATACAATCCGACTGACTACGGTATGGAATTTGATTTCACGAAAAATTTCTTTGAGCAGTTTAAAACTCTCTCAGATAAAACTCCAAGATTTCATATCCAGCAACAAGATCCGATAGAGAATTCAGATTATTCCAACTGTGTGAGTAATTGTCGCTCATGTTACCTCACCTTTGATTCAGACTTCAATGAAAAATGCTATTATTGTAACAAAATACAACATTCAAAGGATTGTGTTGAGTGCAGCTTCCTTACTGAATCAGAACAGTGTTTTGAATCTTTTCAGTGCGAAACATCTCGTGGACTTCGCTTTAGTAACTATTGTGTGAATTGTAGTGATTCTTGGTTTATCGATAGCTGTATCGGGTGTCGTGACTGTATCTATTGCTGCAACCTCGTGAACAAACAGTATTGTTTTATGAACGAGCAGTTAAGTAAAGAAGAATATCAGGAAAAGCTTAAACTCGTGACGATGGATCAGAAAATAGCCACAAGAAGGGAAACCTTTCAAAATTTTCTCAAAAAAAATCCAAAGAAATACATCCACGGTACACAAATAGAGAATTCAAATGGTGATGACCTCTACAATGTGAAAAATGTGAAATCGAGCTTTAGTATGCTCGAGTGTGAAGACTGTGCATATTGTGACCTCCTTATAACATCCAAGAATTGTATGGACGTGTCTTCATTATGAGAAAATATGGCATGGATGTATGAGGTGTGCAGCGGTGGACTAAATAGTCAGAACTGTTGTTTTGGCGTTACAAATGTTCTCAATTCCAGTAATCTATTTTACTGTTCTATCGCCTACAGTTCTCGTAATTGCTTCGGATGTATCAGCCTCAAACAAAAAGCAGAACATCTGATCCTGAACAAAGCCTATTCTGAACATGAATACGAAATACTGTGTGCGAAAATTATCAGCCATATGCAGAGCACAGGCGAGTGGGGAGAATTTTTCCCACATGAACTCAGCCCGTTCGGCTATAATGAAACCGTCGCACAAGAATACTTCCCGATGACTGAAGAAGACGTAAAAATGCAGTGATGGAATTGGTATGATGGCGAAAACAAAAATACTTACATGGGTACGTACTACAAGCCCCTGCAAATTCGTGAATATGATGAGAAAATTGTCGGACTAGAAGTTGCTCAAAAAAACATCGATGCTATCAATGCAGGCATTCTCCAGTGTGAAGTGACTGGGAAACCTTTCAAGGTTATCAAACAAGAACTCGCATTTTATATCGAGAACAATCTCCCCCTCCCAACGAAGCATCCAGACATACGCCATGCAGAACGTATGAAAATCAGAAATCCTCGTGAGCTCCATGAGAGAGATTGTGGTGAGTGTGGAGAAAAAATCATTACGACGTACAGTCCCGATAGACCAGAGAAGATTCTTTGTGAGGCTTGTTACCGTAAACAGGTTTATTAATTTTATTTTCTATGTCTTATCTCCCTCCAGATGAAACAATAGTCGAGACAAAGAAATGTCTCCTCACAGGTAAAGAATTTTTTATCACCGATCGTGATATGGATTTCTATGATAAAATCTCCCCTGTTATCGGTGGCAAAAAATACGCTGTACCGACTCCAACAATATCTCCAGATGAGCGATGTCGCAGACGTACCATACATCGAAATGAATCAAAACTCTATAATGCAAAATCAGCTCTCAGCGATAAGCCTATTATTACGCTCTATTCCCCTCGTGAAGGCCTAAATTCTGTCCTCCGAGAAGAATGGTTCTCAGATCAATGGAACCCTCTCGACTATGCTCGCGAGTATAGAACTGATGGGGCTTTTTTTGGCCAATTCTCCGCCCTCCAGAAACCCATACCACGGGCGGCAACAGTCACGATGGGAAATGAAAACTCAGAATTTACGACGGGAACTGGGTACTGCAAAAATTGTTACCTCATCAACTCTTCAGAATACTGCGAGCGATGCTACTACGGGAAACTCATCCAGAGTTCAAAAGATATCATCGATAGTAGCTACATATACGATTCTGAGATGCTCTATGAGTGTTTCAACTGTGAGAAATGTTTCGGCTGTTATTATTCGACAAACTCCAAAAATTGCCGTGATTGTTACTTCGTGAAAAACTGTACAGGATGTAGCAATTGTTTCATGTGTACGAATCTCGTGAACAAAGAATATAATTTCAAAAATCAACCTCTCTCAAAAGAAGAATACAAAAAGAAACTCGCCGAATCGAAACTCAGTGACATAGCTATGGTGAGAAAAGTCCAAGAATATTTTCACAACTACGCGAGCACTTTCCCTGTCAAATATGCAGAGATACTCAATTCAGAAAACTGCGTCGGGGATTTTATCATAAATTCCAAAAACTGTATCGAGTGTTACGATGTCTCCGATTCTGAGAATTGCAAATACGTCC
>DALYDS010000061.1:0-339 GCA_031973055.1 bacterium
TACCAGAATTATGAAAAATAGATACAAAGGGGCAGACATACAAACTCCTCCAGAATATTTATTTTAATCGTGAACCAAAACCAGATTTACAAAATCCCATGGTACAAGATTTCATTCAGAAATCCATAAACCTCGCCCTAACAGACCCAGAAAATAAAGAAGAATATAAAAGGACCATAGAAGCTCATCAAGGACTCACCCAAGGAAAATCACGAGAGATAGCTGAATTATTTAATTTCAACGAAATTGAAAAGATAAATCTAGAAAACCAATTAAATATCCAAGAAAGATACAAACGACTAACAGCTCCAGCTCTCCCCCATGAATATAGTGGCCCTG
>DALYDS010000061.1:380-1030 GCA_031973055.1 bacterium
AGATAGTCCAGAACATAAACAAAATCTGATAAAAATGAGCCAAATGAAAGAATATCCTTGAGTATTTCTGGGAATTTTTCAATGAGGAGGACACTAAAGCACTTACGGCATTAAGAGATTATTCAATATATCCCGCTGCCTGCGTTGTAAACATCTCTTCGTAGAGTCATTTATGTGCCATCAATTCGCTATGTGATCATTGTTCAACAATACGACCATGCTGGAGAACAATGATACTATCGGCCTTACGAACCGTAGCAAATCGATGAGAAACTATAAGCATGGTAGTATCTTCAGCCAAAGCGTAGAGCTGATCAAACACTCGCGACTCTGCGAGAGCATCGAGAGCACTCGTCGGTTCATCGAGGATGATAAATTTTGGCTCAGCAAACATACAGCGAGCGATACCGATTTTCTGCCATTCGCCACCAGATAAATCAACCCCGTCAGTGAAATCAGTGGAGAGCATAGTATTCTCTTTGTGCGGGAGTTTCGCAACGAGAGAATCAGCATCAGCTCGCGCAAGAGCATGAGAAACTCTCTCCATGTCATCCTTTTGAGTAATACGCGAGAGGGCTACATTTTCTGTGACAGTGAACCAGTAGCGAGCAAAATATTGAAAAAGAACTCACCAGAGATGATAGTAGGTC
>DALYDS010000061.1:1040-5842 GCA_031973055.1 bacterium
CACGTATATCAACATCATTGATGAGAATCTGCCCCTCTTGAACATCATAAAAACGAGCCAGGAGTTTGATAATCGTCGTCTTCCCGGCTCCATTTTCACCGATGAGAGCCACTCTTTTGCCTGGCTCAATAGTAAATGAGAGTTGATCGAGTACTTTCTCAGTACTTTTTGGATACGAAAAAGAAACATTTCGAAATTCTATTTTTGGAGCGTGATTTGGTACAACAGTCGTTGAATGAGTTTTATCAATGACATCAGGTAATGCGAATATTCTTCGAAGATCTGAGACGTAGAGACCATTTTCATACAGAGCTGCTAGATTCATCTGAAATGAAGCGAAATAGCCGCCAATCGTACCGAGACTACCGAGCAAGAATGAGTACTGTGAAAGAACAATCTCTCGAGCAATGAGTTGAAACAAGAGAAATACATGTACACCAAGAGAAGCAAAAGCAGAGAGAATTCCTGAGGCGCCAAGACTCAAATATTTCCGATTTAATTTTCAGACAAATTTCAAAGTAAACTGATTATATGCGTCGCGATATTTATCAGCTATGTATTGCCCAAATCAATAAATCTTTGATTCTCGGATGACTTCACGATTTTTGAATCAATCGAGCGCATGGTCAGCCTGTTTTTTCTCATCACCATGAGATGCCCAGATACCCCACATATCAGCACCAAAATATATACTAATAAAGTAGTCGAGAACAACTGGTACCAGTATAACAATGAGAATCCACCATGCGATTTGCAAAAAAAGCGTCGATATCAAAAGGATACCTATTGTCTGCGAAAGCAAGCTCAAAGAACTCTGAATAAAACCCATAACACGCCACGCGAGAGCATCCTCTATTTTTTTTACATCAGACTGAAACGAAGGATCTTCATGATATGGCATATCGATATCAGCTAATCTCGAGAGAAAATCCCCATATATATGCTGATCAGAAGCGTACCGAAGACGAAACCAGAAAAAGTTTGAACCCAAATCAGAGAGTTGTCGAAATATAGTGGCAAAAAGCGCAACAACAATCCAGAAAATAAGTACTTGAGAAAACTCCACTCCACCATTCGAAATAATCGCAACGACTTCAGACAATATCTGAGCGAGGGCATAAGTTTGAGCTATGGGGAGAAGGCTCTGAGCAATGTACGAAAAGGCTAATCCAGTATACCAAAAAGGTGCAACTCGGAAGGTACGTCTCGTAATCCAAAAAAATGTAGTCAGTAAACCTCGGAATTTCATAGAAGCAGAGTATATACGTTTCTCTGTCTTTTGAAAAAATTTTGCAAAACTATTTATTGTGGATCAAAAATACTCGGAGGGAACGAAGTCCCTGAAAGAGTTTTAGCTATCTTCCAGCCACCATACACCGATGATACAATACCAACTCCATTACAGCCTAAATTATACCAGAGATGGGGCGTGTGTGGGTCTTGTCAGATATATCGGAGTCCAGTATGGGTATACCCCATTAGACCATGCCACGCATACGGGAAACTTTCTGGTACTTTTTCAGTCCGATATTTTTTGAGAAAAGTCTGTATGGTGTCGTACGATTCCTTCGGATCATGAGTTGTAGCATCGTAGGGAGTATCATGAGGGACGAGGCTGTCTGGACCTCCAACACATATGAGACTCTTTTTTTCACCATCTTTTTCAAATGTTCGACGTGTTACATAGAAATATTGTTCGGACTGCCAATCTTCTGGAAGTGAATCAGGGTAATAACTCGTAGCACTCGGATGACTCAGGGGAGCAAAAAAGCCAGCCATATAACCGACGAGACCGTGTACATTTTTATGGAAATTTTTATCAATATCCCTGGAATTCGAATGATGGAGGTCAACTATATGAAAATGTTCAAAGCCATTGGTGCACAGAACAACATCGGAACTATCAATTTTATAGTCATCAACCCATACTTCATTAGCGCGATCAGGGAACAGTCGTATCTCACTCACGAGTGAGTGCTCGTGGACAGTGAGTCTTTTTGAGAAATGTTTCAAGAGGTACTGGAGAGCAGTCTGACAAAAAAGTGCCGAATTAACACACGCTTTTTTGGACGTCATCAAAGCTGGGAAATATTCGTTAGTTTCGAGCTTTTCACGAATAAATGATTGGTCGACAACAGTGACCAGATCACGAAAATTTTCTGGTAATGTATGTATATCAGACCAGTGTTGATCAATAAGAACTCCGTCGAATTGGGCACCGCCAGTATCTCTGAGACACTTATTTTCGAGGTGTCTGATGAGTTGTTGCATGGACCGTACACCCATATATCCCTCACAGATTTCGAGCTGCTCTTGCATGCCAATCTTATCAACCATTTCGAGGAGCACATCGAATCATCGAAAGAGGGCTTTTTGACCATCTATAGCTTTTTCGAGTCAATATTCTCGAACAATTTCTTGGAAAGGTCTCTCAAAATAAAGCACAACTTGACCTGCATTATGCCCTGTAGCTCCACGAGCAATTTTTTTTCCTTCCAAGAGAGTGACCGTGAGATCTGTATGTGTAAGAAGCTGAAAAGCGGTCGAAACACCCGCTATACCAGCTCAAATAATGGTAATATCAGATTTTTTATGAGCTGCAAGCGCAGGAAAATCAATGGTTTGATCAAGTTGCTCTATCCATGGAGAATGATTCACATACTGCATATGCTTTTATACTACCATATCGTGACTCGCAGTACAAAGATTTTTTGGTGACAAAAGACGCTCTATAGTGTTCATATATCACTGCACCAGAAAAACAAATGCAAAGATTAATGTCCTTGTGATTGCCACACCTTTATAGACTCAACTGGATAGACCAACATAAGAACATTGAGGATGAGATTATCTCGTATCCAAAAGAGACAACCAACTTCAAACACGATAATTATCAGGATACTCATCCAAACCTTCGTTAGTCGTGCAATAATAAAGCCAATAATAACCATCCCAATATCACAGACAGAATTGAGGATACTATCTCCGACATACCCGAGAGCAATAGTCGCTTCACGGTACCGATTGATGATAATTGGGGAATTTTCGAGCAATTCCCATCCTCACTCGAGCAGGAGGGCTCAGAGAAATTTATATTTCAGCGGGAGTCGACGAGCGATGAGCCAGAAAAAGGCATAAAAGAGAATACCATGAATAATGTGAGAAAAGGAATACGCATCGGCAACACGCTGAGAATTTTCACTTCCCCATATATTACCATCCCACCAGCCAAAACGCCCATCAGGACCAAAAACAGAGCGACCAGTAGAGTACTCAATGAGGCCTACAATGGCAAAAACGATTATCGCGCTGAGAAAATAAAAAGAATATTTTTGGAAAAAATGTTTCATAAAAAAAGGATTATTTGATTCTCTCAGAACCATAGACGCCTGTCAGGAGGTCTATATCTTTGTGGCTCTTGGTGAGGAGATCTATATTTTTCTCTTCTGCTGCAGAGAGAAATGATGCTCCGAGAGGATCTAGACCAACAGATTTGATATACTCGACGAGTCCAGCAAAGTCCTTGATAAAACAATGTCCTCCAGCTCATCTCCCCTTATGTTCATCAGTTCATGATGCATGTATGACATCGAGATGACTCTCACCGATTCGCGGATCAGAACCTATACCTTGTTTGATAATGCCCCAATCAGCACCAGAAGACTGTGCGAGATCATAGAGGATATTTGCATAGATAACCTTGAGAGTGAGAAACGAATTACTCCCATATTTGATAAATTCAGCTTCCCGAGAAGTACAGACGATATTCACAGGAGCAGTCGGCAAAGCATCAATGACTGCTTGAGCACGGCTGCGATATTCTGGCGTATCGATAGGATAACCGACGATATTTCGAGTCGGGTGAGCTACATCATAGGCAGCCGTTTTTTCAGCGAGAAATTCTGGAGAATGAAAAATAAAACGATCAGGATAGAGAGCTTGGAGTTTCTCACATGTCCCTGGCATCATCGTCGATTTAATAACGGCTGTCTTTCAGGTTCCGACGAGACCAAGAACCTCTCGAAGTATATCACAATTAAATCATTCAGGAGTGGTCGGTGTAGGGACACTAATGAAGACAATATCACATTCAGAGAGTTTTTGACGATTTTCTGGTGTATCGAGACGCTTGGAATAACGAAATATATCATATCCTCTTCGCTCAAAATCATCGGCCATATTTTTACCTATAAAGCCCTGTCAGATAAATCCAAATAAATGCGACATATTAAATTAGTGCGGAAATAATACAAGAATTATTGTGTTTTGTTCATATTTGCAAACCATAATAAAAAATCCTGACTTACGTCAGGATTTATCTAAGATTCAATGGCGGAGGGACTGAGATTCGAACTCAGGGTGACTTGCGCCACGACAGTTTTCAAGACTGTTGCATTAAACCGCTCTGCCATCCCTCCATACAATGTGCGTGCATTCTAAAAAAAAGTAGTCCCCTGTCAAAGAAATATTTTTTGGCTCTCATATCGTAGCGTGCCACGCTCTCACAGAAAGTAAAGATGAGAAGGTCTGAGATGTCTTGCGAAGATACTCAAGGACTATATACTAGCCGACGTCCCTTATATCCTAATTTATCCTCGTTTTATGGACAAACATAATCATAATCTCGTCTTTGCAGCTATCGCAGCCAGCACAGTCGTATCACTCCTCGGTACCTATTTCATGGTACAGCAACAACAAATCGACCAGGTTGGTGGACGCGCTAATTACAGCCTCTACAAACAAATGGTAAACAATACAAAATACCAAGAAAATGTCCGAAAATCTCTCGAATCTCAAGTTCA
>DALYDS010000062.1:0-4987 GCA_031973055.1 bacterium
CGTGGTACCTGGAGTAGATCTGTCACGGCGAAGATGAGATCCATCTGGCTTGCGAGATCAGAGGGCATACCATCGCGTTGTGCCTTGTAGGTAGCATCCGCTTCGCTCCGAAATGTCTCACCACCACTATCGAAGGTCATGATGACATAGGCGGCATCCATCGAGAGGATTTTCATCAGTGCTTTCGTATATCCGAAGAGCGCATTCACTGGCGTACCGTCTTTGGTATGAAACGGAGGCACGGCATAAAATACCCGAAATATCAGATTAAATCCGTCGATGATGATGAGGTCGCGTTTCATGTTTATTGAGAAAAATAATTCATTTCTGGTCGCATATCCATGATTTGAAATGCTTGCTTCATTTCTTCAGGAGTATTTATCTTTATGATTTTATATGTACCAGAAGTTGTCTTATGTACATAATCAAATTCGAGAGAAAGGACATGAATCATTCACCAGTATATCCACTTTTCACTTCTATTTTCGGCGAGAAAATTTCTCACAGGAGGTATCTGATATGCCCGAATATTTGGTTTATTATGAAAGGAGAAAACTTTTCACTCAAATTGTTCGAGTGTATATGGATTTTTGAGATGTTCCTCGAGATTGAGCTCAGGAGGGAATCATTGTTCCGCTGAGATCTGCAATGTATCATTTATTTCGATAAAGCTACCCATGGTGATTGAAAATAATTAAATCCGAAAGAGAGTATAATAATTCTTCCCATATTCTGAAAAAATTTCTTCTGTTCAACAAATAACTTGTTTATTATTTTTGAGATCCAATTCCTCCAAGAGTTCATCTAAAGGCCTCATCAAATTTTCTATATCAATCTCGAGAAAAGCTGGTATTTCTGGAAATATATCAATGTCTAAATCAACCTCACCCCATTCGTAGGATATTCTTCTGGTTTCAACCTCTGCAATAGGTATAATTCAGAGTTGTCTCAAGAAATCTTTTGTTTCCTCTTTTCTACTAGTGAAAACTTTAATAGAATTTTTTTGTATCTGAGAAGAGGGGAAATTTATACTGAGCTTGGTTTTGCCCTCCTCTGTGATTCTGATGATTTTTTTCTCATGTGTGAATTTTCTTTCGGGAGTATCAAAAGTGGTAATAATTCTTGTGCCATCAAATACTTTTTTTGCTCACAGTTCTTCTAGTTTTTTCTGTAGTTCTGATGTGTTCACATCGAGGATTTTAAGTTCATGTTCCACGTATTTATCCATATTGTTAGTATAGCTGCTGACTGAGAAAAACAAGTAATGTCCTCGTCATTCCAGCGCAGGCTGGAATCTAGGTAAATTACTACACGAAGTGTTCTCTATTTTTTAGAATATATAATGATTTGTTTTTTCACCTGGATTCCGGCTCGAATATTTCCCTGCTATACGATGAAAATATTCGTCCGGAATGACGGAGTGGTTACTTTTTTGCAAATATTGTTTATTCTTTTATCATTTCTGTATGTTCAATATTTTTCGTAAAAAACCTCGATGAATCGACATGTTTCGTCATTATCTCCCGCAGATGGTGTATGGAGCCGTCGATGGAACGGTGACAACATTTGCTGTCGTGGCTGGTGCGACAGGAGGAAATCTCTCGAGCGCTACTATTATTATCTTATGATTGGCGAATCTCTTTGCTGATGGAGCATCGATGTCTATCAGTGCGTATCTCGCGGCGAAGAGCGAGAAACTCGGTAAAAAATCACCGCTCTCTATCGCTCTTTGGACTCTCGCAGCATTTATCGTTGTCGGCTTTGTTCCGATGATTCCTTATGTCTTCGATGTGGGGAGTTTTCAGCTTTCTTGCTTGATGACTGGTATAGCATTTGTTGGTATTGGTTTGTTAAAATGATATCTCTCACGGGCGTCTATGATTGCTTCGGGGCTGCAAACTCTCGCTCTCGGAACTATTGCTGCTGTCATAGCGTATAGTGTTGGTGCGTGGTTAGCTGGTATATAATCATGCTATGATACGTAGTGCTTTTTTATCAAGTATTGCGTTTTTAGCCTGAGTGATGATAGGTGATATTTTTGGTGATGCTGGTGTGTGGATGGTGATTTTGTGCTTTCTAATCGTGAGTGTTTGGCTGATGAAACAATGGACCACGATGATACTCCTCTGGGTGATGTGTTTCGGAGGTTTTCTGTGGTCGACGGTTGCTCTCCATACGTTGGAGGTGCGTCGTGACACGCTCGGTGAACGTGTTGGCTGGAGTGGATTTACGCATCGGATAGAGTGAAGAGCAGGAGAGCTGTTATCGATGTCTGAATACAGTCGACGGTATCGAGTGTTTTTGACGACTCTGGATGGTGTCCCTTTTTCTGAAGAAATCGCACTCGCCTTGCCGACTAATCTCTCTGTGACGGAGAGCGATCGTGTCGTAGCGCAGTGAAAATTTGTTTTTCCAAAAGATACGCCTGAATATGCTGGTGAGAAAAACCTCTGGAATCAAAATATGGTGGCTGAATTTCGTCCATTTCAGAGCCAGAAATATCCTCCAGAACGGTATGGTTTTTTTGTGCGACTCCAGCAGGGATTTGATCGTCAGTTACGTCTCATCTTCCCACCAAAATGATATCAACTCCTCTCAGGTATCATCCTCGGACAGCGCACCAATATGGATACTGTTCTGCGTGAAGAACTCAAAAACTCTGGACTCATGCACCTCATGGTGGTGAGCGGTGGTAATGTCATGATGCTCATCGTGTTTCTCTCACTCTTTCTCCGTAGTGTCCCCGTATTTATCCGTATAGGGATAGTAGCGAGTACTATTATTGCTTTTGTGCTCTTGGTCGGAGGTGATATACCCGTCTGGCGTGCTGCGCTGATGTGAATCGTCGGATATAGTGCGAGTATATGGTGATACCAGTTTCCACGTATGTTGTTGCCGATGTTAGTCGCTTGTTTTCTCGCGCTCTGGAATCCACTTTCTCTGGTGTATGACATTGGACTCCAACTCTCTTTTCTCTCTGTGCTCTGTATCGTCGCTTGGGGAAAATCGCTCACACGATTATTCGCTGTTCTGGGGCCATTTTTCTCTGAAGCGATGGCTCTCACATTCGCTGCGACGCTCGGTACAGCACCGATTACGCTCTATTATTTTGGAACTTTTTCTCTTGTATGACCTCTCGCAAATCTCCTCGCTGCGCCAGCTATACCTATTTTGATGTATGGCGGTATTGTGACGCTCGGAGCCTCGCTTATTTCTCCGACTCTCGCGACGGGGATAGGGTATATACCATGGATAGCGACGACCTATCTCTATGATATTATTCATATTTTTGGGAGCCCTACGTGGTCGATCGTTCAGTTTGAGCTCGGAGAATACAGAGAGTATATTTTGTTCTTTTTGTTATCATTGTTATTCTTGGGGATTGTGAAATCTACGCTTCGTTCACATACAAAAACACAGGCATCTCTATAGATACTATTCTCGGAACTCTCCACTCTGGATAGTCCAGAGCTTCGCATAGGTACCTCCGTGTTTCATGAGTTCAGCATGAGAGCCATCTTCTATTATTTTACCATTATCGAAGACGAGTATGCGTTCTAGATGGACAATAGTTGAGAGACGATGGGCGATGACGAGAGCTGTTTTGCCTTCTATGGCATCAAACATGGCTTCCTGGATATATTGTTCTGATTCACTATCGAGAGCTGAGGTTGCTTCATCAAAGACTATGATAGGAGTTTCAGCAATCAATGCACGAGCGATGGCAACTCTTTGTCTCTCTCAGCCGGAGAGTTTGATACCTCTCTCTCAGACGAGAGTTTTGTAGGCATGAGGGAGTTTTTCGATAAATGAGTCACAGCGGGCTATACGACAATATTTCTGGAAATCTATGTCTGAAATATCTGGCTGAGCATAGCGAATATTTTCTTCGAGAGTTCGGTGGAAGAGGATAGGGTCTTGTGGTATCAGAGCGATAGTCTGATGCAGACTCTCTTGTGTGACATCTCGTATTGATTGACCATCGATGAATATTTCACCCTTTTGCACATCATAGAGACGCATCAGGAGTTTCGTGAGAGTGGACTTGCCAGAACCGCTCACTCCTACAATACCCACCTTTTGATAGGGCTTTATTGTGAGATTGAGATTAGCAAATATCTCCTCTTTTCCATATCAGAATGATACATTTTTAAATCTTATTTCTCCATTTTGAGGGATGAGTGTTTTTGCGTGTTTTTTATCGACGATAGAGTGGGGAGTGTGCAGTATTTCATATCCTTCACGTGCATCGGCCGTGATTTTCCCAAAAGTTTTGAAGACGTTACTGACGGCCCAGAGTCTATCCGTGAGATTACCATTATAGGTATTGATAATGAGAAATGTCGCGAAAAGTATCTCACCATGAGTTGCCATATAGAGAGCAAAACCAGTGATTATCCAGTAATTGACGTAGGCAATAATACCCAATATTCATGACATGATATTCCCTCGTTTCCATGATTCGTAGAGTGATTGGTAGGTGATGCGGCATTTTTCTTCAAATTTTTTCAACTCATTTCAGAATCGACCAAAGGATAAGATCGTACTGTGATTACCTATCGTGTCTGTAACATATCCAGAAAATGCTGAATCGAGTCGGTCATGTTTGTCGACCAAGGGGTGCTGCCATCGTACCAAGAAAAAACTGATAATACAAAACAAGAGTACATAAGCTACGACTATTAGTCCAGCTCAAAAAGAGAAACTGACGATAAATACGAGTGTGACGATGAGATGTATGAGCATCGGTGTAATCTGATAAATCAGCAGATCGGAGAAATCTTCAAAAGTTCTCACATATCGAGAAAGACGCTTAAAAAGAGAACCAGCAAAATTATCGGAGAAATATTGGTGTGAATGGTGATGTATATAACTAAATATCCGAATATAAATATATTGGGCAATCTGAGTCTGTGAGATACATATCATCCTCTCATACATTCTATGGAAAATCCATGTCAACGCTCCTGTTCCAATGAGCCAATAA
>DALYDS010000062.1:4997-5541 GCA_031973055.1 bacterium
CCAGACTGGAAAATATGTGAGCGCATATCGCTGCTAAAAATCCAAAGATGAACCAATTATTTTTGAAAAATTCTGAAAAGAAATTTTTCACAATAGTTTTTGCGGAGATAGAGGCACGAGTCGCTTTCATAGAAAAAGTATACAATATATTATAGTCGAATACAAACGAGTATTCATGATTCCAAACACAGGAAAAGGGACTATGTTTTGTCTGTTTTTTAGAGCGCTACAGCTGGTTCACTTCCGAAGAATGGATCGACGTTGATGCCTTGGAGGAGGAGAATCATTTTTTTGGTCACACCTCGTGCGACACGCGCTGCATCTGCTGGTTCGATATTTACACCACGGTCATAGAGGAAATGAGCGAGTACGTGTGCTGAGAGCTTGACGAGACCTTCTTCGTGCATGGTATTCATCATGTCGTTGATTTTTTTGGTCATCGTCTGCGAAGGATCTATCGTGATACATCCACGGAGTGTCTCCATCCAGATATTGAGATGTTTGGAGAGGTTTGGATCGAGTGGTTCTGTATAGGCTTTGCGTT
>DALYDS010000063.1:0-5502 GCA_031973055.1 bacterium
CTCTTGATACCATAGAATCCAGTATATTTTCCTTCTGGAGCAGGTGTTGGGGTTTGAATTGGTTCAGACATAATAACGCAATTATAAACAAGACTTCTGGAAGTAAAATAATTGTAAAGCATTTTAGACCATAAAACCTTGCCAAAAAGGAGTTTTTTATATACTTTCTAAGCCTTCTGTAAGGCTCGATTGTTTTGTTTTAAAAAATTCTAATTTAACACGTTATGTCTGAACTCACTGTCATGAATGATGTCCGCCGTGATATCAAGTTCGAAATGGAGAATTGTTACCTCGATTATGCAATGTCAGTCATTGTCTCTCGTGCGCTCCCTGATATCCGTGATGGTCTCAAACCGGTTCACCGAAGAATCCTCTACGCGATGCACGATGAAGGTCTTCACCCAGGAAAAAAATACTCAAAATCTGCGTGAGTCGTCGGTGAAGTACTCAAAAAATACCACCCACACGGTGATAGCTCAGTCTATGAAGCAATGGTTCGTCTCGCTCAACCATGGGCACTCCGCTACCCTCTCGTCGATGGTCAGGGAAACTTTGGTTCTGTCGATGGCGATAGTGCTGCGGCATACCGATATACAGAAGCTCGAATGTCCAAAATCACAGCAGAAATGCTCGCCGATATCGACAAGGAAACAGTTGATTGGAGACCAAACTTTGATGCATCACATGCGGAACCAACGGTTCTCCCAGCTCGTGTCCCAAATCTCCTCCTCATGGGTTCAGTCGGTATCGCCGTCGGTATGGCGACAAACATCCCTCCTCACAATCTCCGTGAGGTCGTTGCTGCGCTCCAATTCGTCCTCAAACACAAAGACCGTGAAAGTATCACCGTTGAGCATCTCATGGACTTTATCAAAGGACCTGATTTCCCAACTGGTGGTGTCATCTACAACCGTGCAGATATTCTCTCAGCATACGCTACCGGTCGTGGATCTATCATCCTCCGTGGTAAAGCTGTCATCGAAGAAACAGCAGCAGGTCGTCCAGTGATCATCATCAACGAGCTCCCATATCAGACTACGCCTTCAAGCATCGTCGAACAAGTCGCTCATTTGATTACAGAAAAAATCGTCAATGGTATCGCAGAAGTACGCGATGAATCAAACAAAGACGGTATCCGAGTCGTTCTCGAGCTCAAACGTGACAGCTTCCCTCGTGAAGTCTTGAATCAACTCTTCAAGCTCACAGGACTCCAATCATCGTTCGCGTACAACATGATTGCGCTTACTGATCGTGGTCTCCAACCAAAACTCTTCAATCTCAAAGAAATTCTCGAAGAATTCCTCGTTCACCGCCAAGAGGTTATCAAACGTCGTACAACCTACGAACTCCGTATCGCAGAAGAGCGTGCGCACATCTTGGAAGGCCTTAAAATCGCTCTCGATAACATCGATGAAGTGATCGAAACCATCAAAAAATCAAAAGACCGACAGGATGCGAGCGACAAACTCCAGTCAAAATTCAAACTCTCAGAACGCCAAGCAGTCGCCATCCTCGAAATGCAGCTTCAGCGTCTCTCTGGTATGGAACGAAAGAAGCTCGAAGATGAACTGGCTGAAAAAATGCTCCTCATCACAGATCTCAAGGATATTCTCTCAAAGCCAGAGCGTGTCGACACAATCATCTCTGATGAACTCACAGAAATCAATGACAAATACGGTGATGACCGTCGAACAGAAGTACACAATTCTCCTCTCGGACAATTTAGTGCAAAAGACACTATTCCAAACGAAGAAGTCATCATCACCCTCTCAAAACAGGGTTATGTTAAGCGTCTCAAAGCAGGTACATATCGAACACAAAAACGTGGTGGTATGGGCGTTGCGACAGCAACAAAAGAGGAAGATGAGATTCAGATTCTTCTCTCATCAAACAACCATGATGATCTCTGGTTCTTTACCTCTACTGGTCGTGTATTCCAGCTTCCTACCTATGAAATCCCTGAGTTTTCAAGAACAGCAAAAGGATCACCAATTGTGAACTTTATCAGTCTCAACCCAACAGAATCAATTTCTACGATTCTCAATGCGAACGAGGCTACGAAACCTTTCCTCTTCTTCGCAACGACTGATGGTACAGTGAAGCGTCTGGAAAGAACAGAAATCACCAACATTCGCTCATCTGGTCTTATCGTCATAAAAGTCGAAGATGGTAATAGTCTCGGCTGGGTCTGCCCAACAAGTGGTTCTGATATGATGCTCCTCGTCTCAAATGAAGGTCAAGCTATCCAATTCCCAGAAACTGATGTCCGTGCTATGGGTCGCTCTGCTATGGGTGTCCGTGGTATCCGTCTCAAAGGGAAAGATATCCTCGTCACTGCATCTGTTGTTTCAAAAGAGATGAAGTACGTCTTTACGGCATCTAGTCGTGGTCTCGGTAAGCTCTCAGATATCGAGGATTACCGCTCACAAGGTCGAGGTGGATCAGGTGTCAAAGTCAGTTCTGTCACACCAAAAACTGGTAAAATCATCTCAGCGACTATGCTCACAGAAGATGATCGTAAAACAGCCGATTTCCTCCTCGTCACCAAATCAGGACAAACAGTCCGTATGCCTCTCAAGGATGTCCGTCTCACTGGGCGTGTCGCTCAAGGAGTCATCCTCACCCGTCTCAAAGACGATGATGCTGTAACCTCTATGAGTATCGTCCGAGAAAGAGAAGAAGAGGAAGAAACGAAATAGTTATTTTTTCAATTGAGGAACTTTTTGGGAATCAAAAGAAATCCCTAGTGCTTGTGCAAAGTGGACAGCAGATTCAGGATTGTATTGGAGTCTATAGGGTCACATATCAAGAGTTTCAGACTCTTGAGAACGATCTCATCGTACACTCTCAATCATATCATCTATTGGAGCAATAGAAGTATGCTCTACTTTAAAATTATTCACAGTAGCAATAGGGGCATATCAAAACTTTGTCAAAAGCACCATTTGATCCCAACGAGCAGTTGTTTCAAAAGGTAACAATCATGCTAATGCTATCTTAGTCTGAAGCAATGTACGGCCAATTCATAATTTTCTTAAATGTAATGCGGTTACCTCAATACTGTCATGAAACGGACTATAATTTGTAATATATCCTACTTTTTGAACAGCTTGCGTCCAGGCATTAATAAAAAAGAATCCTGCATGTGTTTTTTCCAAAACATATTCTATTCAATTCAATTTAAATGTAGAAGTTTTTTCGCGTTCGCTAGAATGAATATCATGAATAGCACTGCTCTGTTCTGCAGAGAGCATCAAAGAATCAATAACAACTGGTAATCTTTCATTCATAATACATATATATTACATATTTAGTATAAAATGCAATATTCCTATTTTTTCTCTTTGGATTGATACTTTCTTCTCTGATCATTATCGTGAAATTTAAGCATGGTATCAGAAATAACAATTCCCCATGGTTTTTCGAGTTTTTCATACGTTCTCAGCGTCTTTGGTAACCAGAGTTTTTTAATAAGATTTTCAAAAATCGATAAAAAGCCAAAAATAGTGCTCAATTTCATGCAAAATACTCTCCAAAAGGGATTTATGGGCGAATAAGTGGGCTCGACTCAATTTGCCTCCATAAAATGCTCGTATGTGGTATTCTTATTCACCAGTGGGATCAGAGTGTATATCCATCGGTCGAGATAGGGATCATTCGGTTGGAGCCGAATACCGTCTAAATTCATAGCTTCTTCAGTAAGAAAAAACGAGAGGCAAAATTTATTCTTTGTTCTTTTAATATATTCTGGAGTTCATTTCTGAAGGCCATGAGTATTACGACGTCGTACACCGAGCAGTGAAGTAAGAGCTGTGACGAGAAATCTACCAGTCCACAAATTCCCCTTTTTCGTGATAATAAAGAGATCAATATCCGAATTTTCATCAGCCTCACCCATAGCCCGAGAATTGCAGAGAGCAATCATCTGTATTTGAGGAAAAAATCACAAGAAAGAAACAGTTCTGAAATTCATACTTCAAGTTTAAGAGAAATCATCAAAAATCCCTCATTAATAATTTGACTATACAATAAATATATGTTTTAATATTTACATGAAACGGGTGAAAATATTCTTTGGGCTCTTAGGTATAACATTCTTTGCGAGTGTACTCTTTTTCTATTATCGAACTGACGTATTCCTCGAATCATCGTATCTCCAGGGTAATATATGGTGAGCAAGTGAACAAGAAAACAACGAACAAAATATAGCTGCATTCACGAATAGCTGTGCTGGGCTCCATGTTGAATTGGTGAGTCTCTGAGGACAGGTGAATGAAACACGGAAAAAATTGGATGAGTTTATGGTACGGGCTACTTCTCTCGGAGAAACTATCGATACTCTCAAGAAAAAACAAAGCAGCACACTCACCATCATAAACAAAATCAAAGAAGACAAACTCGCAAAAGAGTCACAGACTAGAAAAACACAATATACACTCAACACTATTGAGAGACTCACCCAGGAACAAAAAACACAAGAAGACCTATGGAATATATGAAACAATGAAGTACAAAAACAAGAGACTGAACTCTGAAAAACACAACTCACTCTGGGGGAACTTCGAGAAGAAATAAGTACTTTTGAAAAACAAATACACGCGGTCGAAAAAGATATCACCAAGTGTACGACTGAAAAATAAACGGATACACTAGAGAATTATAGCGCTTCGCCCTTTAGTACCCATCTATCCAGCCCGATAATTTTTACCGGAATTAAGTCTCAGAGTTGAATCTTGTCATTTTTTGAGAGAAATACTTCACGGAAATTACGTGTTCGGCCCGATATAGTTCCATCTTCTTCATCAATTTTTGAAACTAAGATGATTTCTTCTCGGCCAATCATCATCTCATTACGATTTTGAATAATCTCAAACATCAAAGTGTTTAAACGGTCCCAGCGCTGGGCTTTTATCTCAGCAGGTATATGGTTAGCCATTTTGGCAGCATACGTCTGTTTACGTGGCGAATAACGGGCAATATAGGCATAATCAAACTCGCACTCTCTGAAAGCATTCATCGTATTTTCAAATTGTTCCTCTGTCTCTCCGGGAAAACCAACAATCACATCGGTTGAAATACCGAAAAGTGGATCTCGTGAACGTAGGTAATCTACTTGGGATTTGAAATCATCATAGGAGTGTTTGCGGTTCATCTTCTTCAGCAAATCATTATCACCTGATTGCAGAGCAAAATGCAGATAATGACAGCATTTTTCGAGGTCAAAATGAGCATCGAGTATATCCCGTGTCATATCGTGAGGATTGGACGAAGTAAATCGAATTCTGTCGAGTCATGGAATCTCGTTGAGTTTTTCAAGAAGCTCTCGAAATGGTGTTCTCACCGTCGGGGCAGTCCACGTTAATTCTTCTGGATTCCAGAGATTTTTTCGGGTTTCTTTGCCATAGCTATTCACGTTCTGGCCGAGCAGAGTGACCTCTTTTGCTCCTCCACGTTCGACAACTTCGACACACTCCTGGACAATCTCGTCCTGTGAACGTGAAA
>DALYDS010000064.1:0-5502 GCA_031973055.1 bacterium
ATGCCAGAAGTAAAACTCGATATCAAAAAAATCGAGAAAATCAAAGTCGAAGTTGCTGAAGTCGCAGTGACTGACGAAGAGCTCCAAAAAGAACTCGATGAAATCATCGCTCGGGGTACACATTTCCATACTCGTGGTGCTCATCATGGTCATAGTCATGACGAAAATGGTGATGTCGCAGCAGAGACAGATACGTCTATCCAGATGGGTGACAAGGTACGAGTAAATGCAGTTGGTTATGATAAAAAAGGTGGCAAAACAGATGACCGAATGGCTCTCCATGATTTTGAACTCACTATCGGTTCCAAGATGATGATTCCAGGATTTGAAGAAGCACTCGTCGGATCAAAAGAGGGTGATGTGGTCGAATTTGATATCACTTTCCCTGAGGACTATCACAGTAAGGATTTCGCTGGTCAAAAAGCGTTTTTCTCATGTACTATTCTCACGGTCGAGTACCCTCACAAGCCAGAGTGGTCTGAAGAATTCATCGAGCGTGTCTGGGGCAAAAAACTCTCACTCTCAGATTTTAAAGTCGAATACCGTGAAGCGATGCTCGCTGACCGCAAGGACAAGGCTCGTTCTGACGCAGAAGAGAAACTCTCAGGTGAACTCATAAAAGTGACTGATATCGAGATAGGACCAAAAGTAATTGCAAAAGAAGTCGAAAATCTCTGGGCTCATCACAATGCTGAAATCACGAAACAAGGCATGGAAATCAAGTCCTACCTAGAGCATCTCAAAACCAGTGAAGAAGCGTTTAAAAAAGAACATATTGAACCATCAGCCGTTCGTCGTCTCAAATCGATGATTGTTCTCGAAGAACTCAAGAAGCACTACAAACCAGAAATCACAGAAGAAAAAGTCGCTGAAGAAATGAAAAAAGTCTTTGCTCGCTACGCTGGTGATCCAGATTTCGAGAAGCGCCTCATAGAAATGGCGAAACCAGGCACAGATCATTTCAATGATATCAAATCACGACTCGAATACAGAGCGGTGATAGATAAGTTCTTGAAATAAGAGTAATTAATAAAAAACCACAACAGAAATGTTGTGGTTTTTTTGTACGTCTTCTAGAAATCTAAAATCCAGGGAATCTTCCTGCTGGCACAGTAGCTCCAGCCGGAGGTACATTGCCTGCTCCAGATGGTAATTCTGGTGGAACATTATTAGCGCTCACTCCAATTTCGCCCGGAGCATTAACTGGAGCTCCAATGTCTGGTCTTGAGGTAACATCATTATATCTTCCTTCTGGCACAGTAGCTCCAGCCGGAGGTACATTACCTGCTCCAGATGGTAATCCTGGTGCAACATTGTTAGCACTTACTCCAACTTCACCTGGAGCATTAACTGGAGTCCCAAAATTTGGAGTTGAAGTGACGCTTTGTTTAGGATGGAGGAGACCGTCTATATCACTACGGAGTTTTGCGAGAAAGCTCTTTGATTCTCCTTGGATTTCAGCCTTTGGTCGACGGATGTAATCATTCATGCCATCAGGACCAACTGGTACAGGAGTTGGTGCTTTTTTAGCATTATCAAGCGGATTTTCTACTGGTGCAGATTCAGGATTAGTCATAAATATATACTATGAAATTAATATTACCTGTTTATATTGCCAGAATATTTACTGGAAAGCAAAAGATTTCATTGATTTAATGCATGATTCAACCTGCTGTTGGAATAAATGGTGCAGGAGGAAATTCAGGAGGTGGAGCAGGTGGTGTTGGTGTTGTTTCTGGCGTTGGGAGTTGATTTGGTCCTTCTCATGGAGCGTAGGTGGTCTCACTACTACCAGTAGGATGTACTCCTATTGTGACCATACCAGGTTCAGGAATAGTACCTGGAGGCACAGTTGGTTGACTATCATCAGCAGAGAGGTCATGTACTGTTGGTGGAGTTGTAGCAAGTGGCGAATCTGGATTATCTGAGAGTGGAATAAATTTGGCTGGTGGAAATTCTGGAGTGGCAGCTTTCTCATCTGATTCAGCCTTGTGTAAATCACCAAATCATGGCCTTGGAGCATCTTCTGTAGGCTGCTCTGCAGCTGGAGCAGGCTCTGCAGCTGGAGTGGTAGTTGGAGCAGGCTCTGCAGCTGGAGTGGTAGTTGGAGCAGGCTCTGCAGCTGGAGCAGGCTCTGCAGCTGGAGCAGGCTCTGCAGCTGGAGTATCTTCTCTAGTGACGACTTTCATTTCTGCTGGAGACGGAGTTGTATGAGTTGTCGTTTCTGTGGCAGGCACTTGAGTTGTCTCAGATGCTCCAGGAGTAGTAGTTTGAGTCTCTGGGGCAGATGTCTCTGGAGTTGATTCTTCATTCTCTTCAAATTCTGTAAATCATTTTGTCTTTTGATGCATGAAATCGAGCGTATTTGGACCTAATATTCCATCTTCAGCGAGTTTGTGTTTCTTTTGAAATTTTTTTACTTTTTCTACGAATCATTCATCATCTACATCTTCAGAAGCAGCAATTGCTTTGAGAACTTTAGCGCTGTCAGCATTGGACTTGAGCATCCATTCTGATCAGAGCTTACGACGAAGAGTCGCATCGATACTATCCAAATTATCAGGGTCATACTGTATGCCTGCATTATTCAGTTTTTGACGAATTTCGAGCTGTCTACCCTGAGCACTGGCGTATTCTGACATAAAAATAAGGTTATGTATTTATTTTACAATATATATATTAATATGTCAAAAATATCACAACAGAACATCGTGATATTTTTTAATTACTTATCCTATTTTTGTCCAGCTAGGATTGGCTGCGCTTGCTATATACTGTTTGTCTCATAACTGCATATCGCCATTAGGATACTTACTATAAGGTATTTGTGTTCACGGTATCATTTGGTTCATTCCAACAGGGGTGTCAGGACTCATTACAAATTCATATGCTGATTTAGTAGTTCAGTCAATGGTGATGGCGAGATTAGCCGGATCTCATTGTTGAGCTTTATCGCTTGGACGACTAATAGTCAATTTGCCATATCTAGCATATTCACGACCATTAGATTCAACTCAATAGAGACTTGGATCCACAAAGCCGACATTTTCAGTGACAATACGCTGTCATTTGGTTATTTTTTGTTCTCATAGGAATTTATCAGATTTTGCGAAAGAAGCAGGATCTTTTTTATACTGATTATATTCAGCAAGAGTTAATTCTCACATTTTTGGCGCCGAAGAACTTTTACTTTTTAATAGTCAATTGACCATGTTTATAATAATCCCTCATTCTATTTTTGATTTTTGATCTCCAGCATTCCAGTCGTCCACGCGCGAAATTTGTTTGAGGGGTATATCTCTAAATGGGGCAGTTGTTCCATTAAAAAATTCTGGATCAACGTAATCTCCATATGTATCCTGGAAATATTTTAATCTATTATTTGCCGCAGATTCCTGAATATTGGCAGGTAAATCATCGAATTTTTTATTATACCATAATCATTTGATATTTTCTTGAAAATTTCCGTCTGGTAACGCAGCAATAAGAGTTTCTCAAGATCGAAAATATAGGTTACCTTTTATCGATTCCCACACTCACTCTGATAAAGGTACTCAACCAACTGATGAAATAAATGCAATTCTTTCAGGATCTAATCTCATTTTATCATCCTCTTTGATTTCTTCCCACTTTTCTGGTTCACTACTCCACATTTGTTTTTTCCCATCTACCACACGTGTGAGGTATTGATTTGGCTCTTCTCATTCAAGAGATAATTGTTGACCATTAAATTCATAAGTTGCCTTTTCTATATCAGTATCTGTATATGCATCAGGATTACTCTTCATCTCCTCTAATATTTCTCATATCTTTGCCTTATATTCATTTGTTCCTTCTTTTGTCTCATTTTCCTGAGCTAATACTGTAGCTTCATCAGCTTCTGCATTCCATTTTTTACCTTCTGTATCCCATATATCTGTCTTTCCATCTTTTGTTCTTGTAATACTATCTTCAGTTCGTGTATACGAATAGGCAGGATCGAGTCAGTGCTCAGATGCATCTATAGGATCACCAGTTGCATGTTCTCCCGCAATTATATCTGCGATTTTTCCTGGTTCTTCTGCTGCCATTTTTTCCTGTGCCAAACGAGCATCGCGTTCTTGCGAAGTTTCCCATATATTAGCTTCGTCATTGCGATAGTCAGTGATTTTACTTGTTTTATTGGTACGTGTTAATACCCCATCCTTGAGCTGATAATCATATTGGATTGTATCGAGCCCCTGAGCAGCGACTTTGTCTCCAATATTTGGGTCATCTTGTACACCACGTAAATCAATTGTTTTGAGAGCATTTGTATCTGCCTCGTTTCGGAGTCTAGCAAATGTATTTTTGAATTCCGAATAGACATTGAGATATTTTTCAGGGCCACCTTCTTCTTTTACGATACTATCTATTTTTCATCCTTCTTTATAGACGAGGTCATAGCGAGTATTGCTAATGTTCTCAATGATATTGAGGAGGGCAGGCAATTGTTCCGATGTTGCTGTGCTGAGATCGAGTCCATTGAGCGCCTTGCTAATATCCCATCATTTTTGAGCATTTATTATTTCACCTGGTTGCATATCTATACCTTCTGGGCTATCATCACTGATTTTCATTTTTCACATGGCTTCTCGTGCCTTATCTGAGGTGTTGAGACTATCTTCTACACTTTCAAGAGCTGCGAGTTGGCTTTTCACTTCTTGGACCGTTTCGCTTTTTTCAACTAATTTTTGGAGGTCTAATCGTCGTACATCGTAGAGTATTTGTCGGAGCTCTGTCCCTGCTTTTGCGATATTTCCATTTTTTTTATCTTTTTTCAATGTCTCGAGCTTGCTATTGATAGCTGTGAGAAGTTCTGTTTTTTTCTCATCACTGAGCCTCGAAATATCCGAGAGAGATAGTTGTCTGAGCTGATCTGTGATTTGTTCAGCTTCAAAAGTTTTGGCAGTTTCGGTCATAGAAGTAATGGTTACCTATACATATAACCACAAATTAGAGCGAAATGCAAATATTGAGACTCTTATTTCTGTACCTGCATTTTGACGAGTTCTACCGTCTTTTTACCACGTCGGAGAATCGTGAATTCATACTCACCATAGTCCATCATTTCTCCAGCATTGGGTATGCGACCAAAGATAGTATTGATAAAACCCGAGACAGTATCATATTCAGGACTTTCTGAGAGTGGAATAGGGAGAAAATCATTTACGTCAGCGATAGTTGATTCAGTGCGGACGATATAGGTACCAGGACGTTTTTCGAGGACGATATCTTCTTCTGTGTCGTGTTCATCTTGGATTTCTCAGACCAGCTCTTCGACGATATCCTCGAGAGTGACTATACCAGCTGTTTCACCATGTTCATTGGTCACTATAGCCATCTGAATATGGAGACGTTGGAAATCTTTCAAGAGTTGTTCGATTTTCTGATTTTGTGGGACGAAGTGAGCAGGGCGGACGAGACGATTGAGGTCGATCTTGGTATTGGTACGAAATGCAGGGAGGAAATCTTTCAGATATA
>DALYDS010000065.1:0-5481 GCA_031973055.1 bacterium
AAGCGATAGTTTGCAAGAGTGAAAAATTCGAACATTCATCGAGTTGTATATACTGATTGCAATAATCATTTTTTCTATGAAACAAGATCAAACACAGGGGACCTCGGATGCACGATATATTTTTATACTTTTCGGACTTGTCTTTGTTGTTTTATTCTTCGCCTTTCTCATATATTTCATATACGGTCAAAAACAATTCGCTAACCGTGCAGATACTCAAAGTGATATACCGACAGTCACTCTCAATGATGTGGATGCACCAGTAAAAGATGTTCCTGCACAGGATTCTGTGAAGGATATCACACCTGTTACACCCAACCAACCAAGTCCTACCACTGTTGTACCTCCAGCTGTTACCCCGACTTCGTCAGCCATTCTTGCTCGATATAATCCTCGTAGCGCCGATACTCTCAGACTTCAATGAAAAGCTCTTCTTGATGCCTATTTTTCCGCTATTCAAAAGGGTGACTACACTCTCGCATGTTCTCTTCTCTCGAGTGGTATATGTAGCGCTCGACGTGACGTATTTACTTTTTCTCAGTTTCTCAACAAGACTAATGGGGGATATCAGATCAAGAGTATTTCCCTCGCTAAAGAACAAAAACCAACAGAATCTATCTATTGTGTTGAGTATTCTTATACCCTCAAGGCGGATCTCAATCCTCAACCAGTAACAGAATATTTCCAATATCGTGTAAAAACTCGTCCTGATGGAGCGGATGAAATCTCTGCTCGCGTCTGTGAGAAAGTCGTCAAGGATGGTCGTGAACGTCCATGTCCGATTATTACACCAAAAAAATACTGTTTTTAGGTTTCAGAATTTAGCCCTGCAAAATCATAAATCGATAGAGCACGTAGCTGAATATGAGTATGAGAATACCGACGATGGCGTAGGTAATAGTTTTTTTGGCTTTATCTGTTTTTTCTTCATCACCACTTCCTGTGAGTATGAGAAAACCAGCATACATAATCATGATGACTGTTACGAGGGCAATAAAGCCATTGAGGAAGACGAGAATCTTCGCAAAGATACCAAAGACGCCTGTAGCATCAAAAACTCGATTAGTACAGTTTGTAGCGATACCAAATACTTTTTCACTTCCACAGTTTCCACCACCATAGGCGATTCGGACGGCAGGCTCTGCGAGTATCATGATGATAAATCAGAGAATGGCTCCGATAAATATCCTTTTTCCTTCATCAAATCCCTCCTCATTACCACCGGCTGTGACGATTCGATAAAAGGCATAGATAGCCACCACAAAGAAACATGTCGCAGCAACAAAACGCAAAAAGTTCAAAATTGGATATACTATATTGATAGTCATATCATAGATGGTCTGTCCGTTGAAACTTTCTTCGCTCAGGACTCGTGTCTCAAATTGTCGTATAACTGTATAGGCTATTGATATCACAAAGAGTCCTGCAATACTCCATACAAGGGTATTCATCCATTTAGCGAAGTCTTCTTCACCATTATCGGAGACGAGGAGGCGTATGACCGAGACGAATATAAGAATAGTAGCAATGATAAATACAACAATAGCGAGGTTTTTGAAGATTTGAATAAGAACATTACGAATACTGGTTCCTATGTCACCTCCAGTATTTCCCTGATGAAACACTCTTGAATCATTCATGTTATTGAGTCATTGGAGTTCTGTTTGTCCTATGGCAGAAACACACAAGACGACGCTCATTCAGAACAAAAATATTTTGAGAAAACGATAAAAATTATTCATAGATTTATGCTTGAGGAGCTGGAGCGTCAGGGGTAGGATTTTCTTTTGATTCTGTTTTTTCATCACTTTTGTTGATTCCGAGACGTGCCTCGATTTCCATATCGACGTATTGTTTTTTACGAGCGTACATTTTACGAGAGTATTCTTTGATTATTTTTGCAGCACGATCATTGCGATAAAAATTATCCCAAATAGTTTTGATATCAAATGGTCGAGTCGAGGCATTATCGATATTGAGCTTGCAGTAGGTGGTGAAGTTCGCGATACCGATAATATCTTGTTGAGAGAGGGTAGGGGCGTATTCTTTTTCGAGATACTCGGCATCCTCAGCACCGACTTTGAATGACATCATCGTACCGACGTTACCGAAGACGGCATCTTTGATAGATGGCTTATCACCTTTATGAGATTTTTGAGCACCACCAATCTGTGCGATATACTGGTGAGCCATGATGAGAGCGAGTTTGTATTTACGAGCTTCTGAGAGGATTTCACCGAATGTATCAGTCGCGAAGTTCTGGAACTCATCGACGTAGAAAAAGAAATCTTTACGATCTGCCTCTGGCATGTCAGCACGGCTCATGGCTGCCATATTTACTTTTGAGACGAAGATGAGACCGAGGAGCTGAGCATTGAGATCTCCGATTTTACCCTTTGAGAGATTGACCATCAGACAACGCTGATTGTCCATGATTTCACGGATATTAAATGCTGATTTTGGTTGACCGATGATATTACGGATAGTCGTATTGGTAATAAATGGTCCGAATTTCGCAGAGAAATAGGGGATCATCTCTTGTTTTTCTCGATCACCTGTCTGAGCGTATTCATGTTCCCAAAATGCTTTTACGACAGGATTTTTTACTTTACTGACTTTGTATTTCATAAATGCATCATCGACGAAGAGTCGAGGGACATCGATGAGTGTTCCGCCGTCTTCTTCATCATCCATCAGGGTGAGTGCACCATTACGGAAGTAATGCTGGATACGAGGTCCAAATACTTCTTCATCAAAGATTTTGATAAAGATAGAGGTAGCATCGAGTGCGGCTCGGTCCTTTTCAATTGCTCGTAAATCAGGATCAGTAGCGATGACCTCGAGCATGTTCATACCCATCGGTCTCTCGTAGTCAGACGGGTCAAATATGACCATATCACGAGCACGGTCTTTCGGAGTAAACGCTATGATGTCTTCAATCAAATCTCCATGAGGATCGATAACAGCGATACCCTCACCAGCCCAGAGATCCTGTCGTGCGAGATACCCAATGAGGACGGATTTACCTCCTCATGATTTACCGATGATATAGTGATGACGACCACGGTCTTTTTTGTCAAAATAAATCGGTTGTTTCTTGTTTCTGTACTCATTCCATCCGAGGAGGGTAGCATCTTTGTAAACAGGGAATCCACCGAGGAGACGTTCTTTTTCTTCTGATTTTGGGAGCTTGCCCTCATCGACCGGTTGCCCTCTATTGTCACCATCAGCTTGGAGTGGTACCGCCTTATCATCTTCAGTAATAAAGCCGTCATCAGCACCTCGTGCGAGATTACCATATTTATCGGTTTTGAGTTTCGTACCGTCCTCTGTGATGATGAAATTTCCATCCCTGACATAATCAGTCATGATGACTTTGTCTTTTGGTACTTTGAGATTTGGTGGTGGGGAGACTTTTTTGTATCCGAGCCACGCTATGATAGGAGACTTGTTGTAATTGACGTCAGGGAAGTGGTAGAGCGTCGTTAATTCGTCTACACTATAGGATGACATCTTCGTGAAAAATCCCGCGAGCTTAAAACGAAATGCCAGATTGTGAATTGGTCGCACGAGCCATCGAAATGCTCACTCGAGAAATTGGTTGTTGTCGAGCTCATTACAGTATTCATTGGTGAAAACACTTGTAGAAGTCAGCATGCTATCGATACCGCCTTGTGCACTCTCGACAGTATCGCTCCCGACGACGACGAGAATAGTTGCAGAAAATGCACTCTGGGCAGCACTTTCTCCCACCATTTTTTGAGCTTCTTGCTCTGCTTGGTTAAAAATCTTGTATGAGTCTCCACCTGATGCGCCGGGCGCATTGCTGTCTTCTCCTTTGTTCTGGACGAGATTGGTCACTATCCAGCTCAGTGGTCATAAGAGTTTACTCATGGATGTGAGCGAGAAGAGAAAGCTCCCTCCTTGTTTGTACTTGCCTTTGCTGTAGAGACCAGCTATTTCCTTTGCTTTATCGTTGTAGCTATGAGGGAGAGGCTTAGCAACTATCTGGTAGATAGCGACATCAGTTTTTTTCAAGCCTCCAAAGACATTGGTAATAGTCGCGAGAGGGTCTTCTTCGAAATATTTGTAGGTCTTGATAGGGAAGTATGGATCATCAGTCTTGCGAATACTCGTCGTCCTCACGACACTGTGGTTACCAGTGAAATTGATATAGTCTTTTTTGTCACGAATAACTACTTCAGCGTCGCTATAGATAGAGGTAATCGCCTGACTAATAGTCGGGAATATACTCTTGTAGGTCACGAGAAAGAAATATACCTGACCTTCTTTGTAGACGATTTCGTATGATATTTTTATATGATGAAATATTCAGTTTAGGATTGTATACTTGAGAGATGTAGAACTGAGCTTCCAAAAAGAGTTATGAACGAGGTTCATGATTCCTATCTTTTCTTTGAAGTCTTTTTTTGTTTCATGTTCTTTGTCGAGTTTTGAGTCGCTTCGAGGCATGGAGACCTGTATATAGACGAGACTCCGAGAGAGTATCAACTCATATGTGAAGCGTATAACCCATCGCATTACGAAAAACCCGATAATGATTCAGACAATCCAATAAAATATCTCACTCATACTCATGCTCGTCTGAGCGATGGTTTCTACTGGAGGTATGCTGATTGGTAACTCGTCGGGGGTGCTGTTAGGTATGAATATACTCGCCATGTCGTTATAATACCCAAATATGGGCGAGTCTGCAAATGGTTTTGTGCATAAAATTCACACTTTCTTTACACAAAATCAAAAAAATATGTATAATAGAGAGGTTAAATGTCCGCATTCAACAAATTGTTCTCGTAAAGGGGGTGACCGGTTTCTATCGGCGCCTGTGGAATCATCTTTG
Organism: bacterium; assembly: GCA_031973055.1. Classification (GTDB taxonomy): domain Bacteria; phylum Patescibacteriota; class Gracilibacteria; order BD1-5; family JAGOOR01; genus JAGOOR01. Next base: position 4,862 of record DALYDS010000065.1, read on the forward strand.
CTTTTCGTACGATGTCTGTATCGGGCGTTATCACCAAAACAGACAAAATCTAAGTGCTAACTCGTTTAACACTATGAGAAAATCTGCATTTGCTGCTGTCAAAGGCGCATTTGCTCCTTCTCTTGCTATTGCCTAGTGCACTAGCGGTCACTTTCCTCCGGGACGACAGAGCAATTGCTCGTGACAAACTCACATAGGTGCATAGAAGGCCTATTTGTTTTACTAATTCTTCTCTCGTAGATCTTTGGCTGATAGGCACAATTATCTCCGTACTTCGTCTATCAACCATGTGTAATTTTTGTTTGATTTTCCCTACACTTGGTATCAAATCAAACTATAAAAGTAAACGGGATGGTACACACGCTGAGACATGGGTTCGATTCCCATCACCTCCACCATTTAAGGAAAACAAACTTTCCAATCCAGGCTTTATGTTTACATGAAGCCTTTTTTGTTGGTCCAGCAGGGTGTTCAAAAAGAGTATTTTCACTATTTTTCTCTTTTGAACATAACTCGCTTTTTTGTAGTATTTATCAGCATTAAACATGATACTCATCATAGCTTCTATCTCTACGATTTCATTTCTTTCGCCTTCATCTAGATCATCTATCTCACTTTTG
>DALYDS010000066.1:0-5290 GCA_031973055.1 bacterium
TCCTGTTGTGCCAGTAGTAGTTGAGCCTGTTCCTGTTGTGGTAGCACCTCCTGTTGATGATCATGTACCACTGGTTGTTGTGGCAGCGCCACCAGAACCACTCGTAGTGCTGGCTGTAGTTGTGCCAGTAGTTGATGTGGTTGAAGTACTTGCAACTGAGCTAGTAGTTGTTCCAGTACCTGTAGTAGATCCTCCAGTTGTTGTTTCGGTAGCTTCAGTCGTTCCTGTACCAGTAGTAGTCGTGTTGCTGGTGGTAGTAACGACGTTCTCTGTGACGACGATATTTTTGTTTGACTCAGTCCCTGTTTCGAGATCTTTGACGGTGACTGTTACATTACCTACTTTTTTGAATTTGAGAGCATTATCAATTGAGAGAGTACCATTTACGAGCGTCTGTGCTGTCAGTGGGAAAGTAGCATTTGGATCACCATCGACGAGAATGATGACTTGTTTATTGTACGTAGTATCTTCAGAATTATCATTTTTGATAGCAGAGATGCTGATATTTGTTGATGTATTGATGAGTACTGTTTCTGCTACAGTAATACTGAATCATTTGAGTGTATTTACTGGTGCATTGAGACAGACGCCATCACTACAGCCATTCGGACAGTTTGTTTGCGTAGTACCTATATTTTGTTTGTTGACACACTGAGTTTGTACGAGCACGGCACCCTGACAGGTATCTGTTGATGCTGGAGAGCCGTTTTGAAATGTCACAGTACCTTTTACAGTGATATCATTGGTTGGATCAGTCGTACTACAGACAGTCGCGAAGAATTCGTCATACCACGCGATAAAACTTTCACGGATATTTCTGTCATTGACTTGCTTGTTGATAGAATCGAGGAGAGTTTTGAGATCTGTATTGGTGCTGAGTACGCCGAGCTTATTATCGACGTTATTTATGAAGTAACTGCGAGGAGCCTTGAGAGTAAAATTATCCAAAATCGCTGTCTGAAGAGCTATTTCTGCTATCATTCCTTTTGCACGGGTGGTGTCGCTCGTGATGGTGGTAGTGAGGAGAGCAATGCGTGCTTGCGATTCTTCTCTGGTTGTTTTGAGAAGAGCTAACTCAGAATCAGTGAGTGTATCTGTATAGAGAGCACTTGATTGGAGTCGAGACATGAGTGCATTTGCTTGAGCAAATTTATCACCTACGACGTTACTTCTGAAAAAAACAACGCCGAGAAGTATGAGACAGGCTCATACAAAAATCACCAAACGAACATTTTTACTACGCATACAGAGATTTAGAAATAGAAAGTGTGACTAGTATAAAGATACACACTTATCTAAGCAAAAAGAAGTATATCATTAGACACTATTTTTCTGTTTTTTCCAGTAAATTATACCACTCAGAAGCACGGCAATAAAAAGGAGTATAGTATTTTCTGCTGGACCTGTTGGAACTTTTGACGCTGCAATCGTCGTCGGATCGGCTGCGGAATTCAGTCGTATATTTGGAGATGGAGAGGATTGAACTGTATTATTCGTTGTGGTTGATGGAGGAGTTGTAGTCTGAGGATTTGTAACTGTATTATTTGTTTGAGTCGTAGCTGTTGTTGGAGAGGACGTCGTTGATGGAGTGTTTGTTGCAGGAGTTGAATTTGTACTGACCGTATTGGTAGTATTGGTAGATAATGGAGTTGTAGTATTATTTGCTGGAGTATTTGTTGTTGTATTTGTAGGAGGTAAGGTGGTTGGCGTTGGCTTTGGTATTGGAGCTACAGGAGTTGTAGGAGTTGATGGAGTTACTGGAGGAGTTGTTGTAGCAGAGTTAGTGGCTGGTGGGGTAGTCGTGGTTGGAGCAGGTGTTGATGTTGCTGGTGGAGTAGTTGTGGCTACAGGAGTTGTCGGCGGAGGAGTTGTAGAATTTCCAGAGTTGAGGTTGTTCGTTCAAAATGTCAGATTATAGAGCAGACAGATGTTTCTCGTTTTTGATTCACTTTCTTTGAGCTTCGCAACTTCTCTATCGACATAGTTGAGTTCAGATTTTATGAGGACTGTTGGAGAGAGAGTACTTCATTTCCCATAAACCTTAATACTTCCATCTTCTACAAGTTCTGTGAGAGTGGTCTCTTTGCCACTTGCGAGAGCATATTCACCGATACCAGTCCATGGATTGGTGAATTTCCAGAGATCATCGAGCACATCGGGATCAGTAACGATCTTATGGTCACTTATAATCTTGGGGATATCATTATCAATTTCAAAAGCCACTTCAGATATACCAGTTTGATTATTTTTCCAAGGTACTTTTACGCCAGTGATTTCGAGAGCAGTACCAGTTCCTGTGACCGCTGTTGATTCTTTATAACAGACACCACACTCATTATCTCCAAAAATTTTATTCGTACTACATTCGACTCATTCTACAGTCGCAAAAGAGACACTCGAGAGAGAGCCAATAAGGACTGCTGTAGAGAGGAAAATGAGCTTTTTCATGGACAACATACAGCCAGAGTACCATATATTGTCTTTTGATGCAAATTTTAAGTACCTTTTTCTCGTTATTCTAGAGTCCAGCTATGAGGAGCTCCTCACGAATGATGTTCGCTAGATCAATAGTATTATCACGGATATCGATGTACTGTATATCGTCAGGATCTCAGACAACTTTCTTGATATGAAATTCTCGGGAGATATTGGTGATTTCGAGTTCTTTATTTTCGATACCTTCTGAGGGGATTTCAATGGTTGATTCGATATGGAGCAATAAGCACTCAATGCCATACTCTTGGCGTATGAGTTTGATATTCATATGTAATCAGTCATGACAAACCAGATCTTCAAATGTCTCAATGGGAAGATCTTGGTTAAATTGAAATTCCTCTGTTGTGCCAATAGGGGAGGAGAGGAGATTAGAGATGTCGATGGTGAAGAGGGGCATAATTATTCGTCATTCATTAATCTTTCCAACGCTATTTGAAGGGGGCTCTTGATTGGCAGCGTCTTGAGCACTTCTACGCTCACTCCGAGCATATCAGCATGAAGTTGTTGCATTTGGGTTTCATCGTTTGTTTCTGGTAGGACTCCAGCTTTCTGTCAATAAACGATAATAAGCCATGATTGACGTACTATATTACTCAAATCCCATTGTACCATAGTCTGATTTGCATGATGAATCATGTTTCCATTTCATGCCTGCACCCTCGATAAAATGAGATGTAATTCTCACGAAAGATGCCTTCTTAAATCTTCTATATCCCAGCTTTCAAAAAGAGGCTTAAGAACTTCCTTATCTTCTCATTGAATAAAAATTGGAGCCAGAATTGCTGAGCACATATTGTCACCCATAACTCCACAAAGAGGATTATCTAGGAACGTGCCCATTAAAAGAAATACTTAATCTTATCACTGGCAGGGTGGTTTCGTAGTTTTTGGAGTGTCTTGGCTTCAATCTGTCGGACACGTTCACGAGTAACGCCGAATTCTTTCCCGACTTCTTCGAGAGTGTGAACTTCACCTCCATCGAGACCGAAACGCATGATGACTATTTTTCTCTCACGAGGTGTCAGAAAGTCGAGCATATCGTAGAGATTGGTCTTCACCATGTGCATATTCGCCGCGTCGTCAGGTTTCTCATATTTATCATCTTGGATGAAATCTCCGAGGGTTGTGTCTTCTTCTTTTCCAACTGGTGTATCGATAGAGAGTATATCCTGAGAGATGCGCATTATTTGGCGGACTTTTCGGACGTCCATCTCGAGTTCTACGGCGAGTTCTTCAATCAATGGTTCACGATTCAATTCCTGCGTCATCATACGATACGTATAATTGAATCGGTTGATGGTTTCTGTCATATGGACAGGGACACGAATGGTTCGAGATTGATCAGCAATAGCACGAGTGACACCCTGACGAATCCACCACGTTGCGTAGGTTGAGAATTTGAATCCTTTTTCTGGATCGAATTTATCGACCGCACGGAAGAGCCCGACATTTCCTTCTTGTATCAAATCGAGGAGGCCTAATCCACGACCCATATACTTCTTCGCAATCGAGACGACGAGACGGAGATTGGATTCTGCGAGTTTTTTGCGGGCTGATTGGTCTCATTTTTTGATAGCACGACCGAGACGAACTTCTTCATCAGCAACAATGAGAGGGTAACGACCAATCTCATTGAGATACATACGAATCGAATCATCTGAAATTTCAGAGAGGTCGATGAGTTCTTGTTTGTCTTCTTTCGTACTATCGAAGAGGTTTTCTTTTTCGAGATTATCAACTGACTCGATATCGAGTTGGAGTATGATGCTATAGACCCGATCAATGAGTTCGATATCGTCTTCTGCTTTTGGAAGGACGGCCATCAGTTCATCTTGACTGATTTTACCTTCTACCTTACCTTTTTTGAGGAGTTCTTTGATATTGTCTGGGAGATCTTTTACGAGTTCCTCAGGGAGAGAGTTGTCGATAAAAGTATTGAATCATTTACCAACTCGTCGGCCATCTTTTTCACGGTCGACATTGAGACGAGAGCCTTGAGAACGTGGTCATTTTTCACGGAAAAGAATCTCATCTTCTTCTATTTCACCAAATGTTTCTTTTTCTTCGTTATCAATGTCTGATTCATCATCCCCATCATCAAATTTATTACTATTTTTCGGAGGAGACCACATATTGAGATCTTCTTCACCATCATCTTCCATTTTTTTGTGAAAGTTCTGTGGTTTAGCGATTTTCTTCGGTAGTTCTTCTATACTGAGAGCGTCGAGAGTTACTTCTTCGACGACATTTTTTTTGATTTCTTTTTTCTTTGGAGCAGCCATAGCGGAGAGTGTTATATAAGACGGTGTTGTTTTGCTTTTATGAGGAGATCTTGGAGCTTTTGGATGTCACCAGCGTATTTTTTTTGGAGTTTTCTAAAAGTGTTTTGATTGATATTATTGATGATTTCCCGGAGTTCTCATTCGAGAATCTCTGGTTTTTTTTCTTGAGAAAGTTCTTCATACCTGAGCTCATGAGCTTTGTATATGTCAGACTCAAGAGCACCATCGAGTACCATCCGTACGAGCGAAAGACTGGTGTCATCTGGGAGTTCTTCTGGAAACAGGTACTCTCGTTGAAAAATTTCCTTTCACTGAGGAAGACCAATAATATAGGTCGCGAGATACTCTTGCATAGAAGGACCAGTCGATGTCACTGTCTGGGTTGCAGACGGTCTCTGTGCACCACGGACCGCTCTATTGTATTCAGAGTAGAGAGTTTGCAAGCTCATATCCAGTTTTCGAGCTATGAGTCGGAGGGCTTGATCGACTTCCACCGTACCGCGGGTATTTCT
>DALYDS010000067.1:0-5183 GCA_031973055.1 bacterium
AGTACCTATCCTAAAAACCGCTCTGAGAAAATCCTGTGCGAGGCTTGTTACCGAAAAATAGTTCATTAATTCCTCTATGACTTTTATCCCTCCTGGCGAACATATAGCTGAGAAAAAAACATGTGCGCTTTCTGGTAAAGAATTTGTCGTCACAGATCGTGATTTGAGATTTTATGATGAGATGTCACCAGTTTTTTCTTGAAAGAAATATCCCATTCCAAGTCCAAAACTCTGTCCAGAAGAGAGGCAAAAGAGACGTTGAGCTTTTCTCAACACATTTCATTTTCATAATGTGAAGAGTAGCAAAACTGGGAAACCGATTCTCAGCATATTCTCTGAAGATAAAAAGTTTCAAGTCTACCATTTCGACGAATGGTACGCACAGGACTGGGATGCATGTGACTATGGACGAAAATTTGATTTCAATACATCAGCCTATGAAAACCTTGGCGCTCTTTTAAAAGTTTTTCCAAGAAGAAATATCGTACTCGGAACTGGATCAGAAAATTGTGAATATGTCTGTGGTGTGGGATGAAGCAAAAACTGCTATCTCATATCAGAAACAACAGGAGCGACGGATTGTTATTTTGGGAACAAAGTGGATAACTGTCAGAAGTGTATCGATTGCAGCTATTGTATGAAATGTGAGCTGTGCTACGAATGCATACAGTGTGATGCTTGTTATGACTGCCTCTACTGTCAGGATTGCAATAATTGTCGTGATAGTATAGGGTTACGCGATTGTTCCAACGTCCAGGACTGTATGCTCTCGAGTAATATCCGTGATAAACGATTTATCTTTTGCAATAAACAGCTCACAGAAGAAGAATATAGGAAAAAATATGCTGAACTTATGACCGCTCTGAATAAAAACCAACTTTCGGGAGTTCAACTGATACAAAAAATACATGCGGAATTCTCCCGCGATATCCATGAAGAAAACAATGAAAATTCTCTTGGTGATTATCTGGCGAATACTTCAAACTGCCATGTATGTTTCAATTGTTCAGAATGCTCGAATTGTCGATACTGTGTTGGACTCATAAATGATGCGAAAAATTGTATGGATGTGGATGCCGTCGGTAACCATATAGAAAATGTGTATGAATCAATGATTATCAACAAAAACTGTTCTCAGGTAGCTTTTACAGTGGATGCATGGGGAGGATGTCGTGATGTGTATTGCTCTTCGACCGTAAAAGGCTCAAAAAATATTTTTCTCTCAACGGGCATAGTCGGAAAAGAATATTGTGTCATGAATACAGCCTACGGAAAACATGAGTACGAATCACTCTGTGGGCAAATTATCGACCACATGATAAGTACAGGAGAATGGGGAGAATTCTTACCTCACAGACTCTCACCATTTAGCTACAATGAGTCCATGGCACAAGAGTACTTCCATATGACAAAAGAAGGGGTGATATCACAAGGCTGGTCTTGGTACGATGGTGAAAACAAAAATACGTATATTGGCTGATTCTATGAGCCTCTCACAATCTATGAGTACGATGAAAAGATAGTAGGATATGAGAAGGCACAAGAAAATATAAATACACTACTCTCGAATATTATAAAGTGTGAAGTCACCGGGAAACCGTTTAAGATTATCAAACAGGAGCTCGCATTTTACATCGAAAATAGCATCCCCATTCCACGGAAACATCCTGAAATACGACACAAAGAGCGGATGCAACTCAGAAACCCTAGGACTCTCACTCCGAGTAAGTGCAGCGAGTGTCATCGGGATATCATCACCACTCTTGCTCCATGAAAGTCAGAGAAAATACTCTGCAAAGAATGTTATCAGAAAAATATCTATTAAATCATTTCTATGACCTTCATACCTCCAGGTGAAAAAATAATCGAAACAAAAATATGCCGCCTCTCTGGCAAAGAGTTTGTCGTGACGGATAAAGATATCGAGCTCTTAGATAAAATCTCGCCTGTTTTCGGTGGTCAGAAATATTCCCTACCAACGCCAACACTTTCTCCAGAAGAGAGACAAAGACGAAGACTCTCGTTTCGTAATGAGAGAAAAATGTATAAGAGAAAATGTGATAAATCGGGTCAGGAAATAATTTCCCTCTACTCACCAGATAAACCCTATGTAGTCTACGATCAAAAAGTCTGGTGGTGAGATGATTGGAATGCTTATGAATACTGAAAAACAATAGATTTTGAGAGACCTTTTTTTGAACAAATGAATGAGCTCATTCTCGTTACTCCAAAAGTATCCATCCTCAACACTCTCTGTGAAAATTCAGAATACACGAATCATACACTGCAATCCAAAAATTGTTACCTATGTGTAGGTACAACAAAATGTGAAAATTGTTACTACAGCAATTTTATCAAAGAATGTAAAAATATCATAGACTCGACTTTTTGTACAGAGAGCGAGCTCATCTACTATGGCATGGATGTCACTCGTTGTTACAACTGTTTGTATGTGAAAAATTCAGTAAATTGTCGAGATTGCTTTGGAATAGAAGAATGTGAGCAATGCACAAATTGTATAGGATGTTATGGCCTCAAAAATAAACAATTTCATGTATTTAACCAGCCAGTTTCCTCAGAAGATTTCAAAAAAATCTGGAACAAAGCACTCTCTCAGAGTGGATGTGCGAAAATCCTAGCAGATCTAAAAAATCTCCGTGAAAAACAATACATACGCAATATGCACCTCATAAATTGTGAAAATTGCTATGGAGATCAGTTAGAAAATGGGAAACATGGATTTATGTGTTTCGATGCAAAGAATATAGAAAATGCACGCTATACGTATTTTAGTCCAAAAAATATAAACTGTATTGATTGTACATACACTGCGCCTGAAGGAATAGAGTATTGCTGAGAAGTTGGATCAACAGTATGAGTATCTAATGCTTTTTCCACATTTCATTATTGGTATGGTACTCACGGATATTATTTGCATGCATGCCAAAATTCAGATCACCTCTTTGGTTGTGCATCGATAAAAAAAGGAAAATACTCCCTCCTCAATACATCTTACTCAGTGCAAGAATATGAGCATCTGTGTAAAAAAGTGATAGCTCATATGATATCTACCGGAGAATGGGGAGAACATTTCCCAACAGAGCTGTCACCTTTTTGATACAATGAGACAGTCGCCCAAGAATACTTCCCACTCTCAGAGAATGAGACAAAAGAACAATGATGGAAATGGTACGATGGAGAAAATAAAAATACCTATATAGGAGCCTACTACACTCCTCTCCCTATCAATCAATATGATGAAAAAAATGTCGGATACGAGCCAGCTCAGAAAAATATCGATGAGCTCCTCTCGGGAATCCTCGAGTGTGAAGTATCCAAAAAACCTTTTAAAATAATAAAACAGGAGCTCGCATTTTACATCGAGAACAATCTCCCTCTCCCAACAAAGCATCCGGACCAGCGTCATAAGGAACGTATGTCTCTGAGAAATCCGAGAGAACTCCATGAGAGAATCTGCCCTGAGTGTCAGAAAATAATGATTACGACGTATCGACCAGACCGACCAGAAAAAGTCGTCTGCGAGGAGTGTTATCGTAAACTCGTATATTAGGCTTTACCCTGTAATATCGTAGTGAGCTTCTTTATCGAGGACTTTTGCTACTGAATTTACTTTTGGATCGTAGTAACTGATCATGAGTTCGATGAGTTGATCTTTGTTGAGAATCTCTGATTTTAGGCCGACGAATTCGAGACTTCCTTTGACCATGCCAGCTTTTTCTGTGAGACGTTTTTTGAGATAATCGATACGTGCCAGATTACGACGTACTTCATCGTACGTCACTGTCTGACTCACGCCAGACCAGAAACTCTTCACGAGTTGAAACATTCCACGAGGCGAGACGCTCTGATTATCTTCTTCGTCATGAGGGATAATCACATAAAACTCCTTTTTCATAATCTGTGCGACATTCACGAGATTCGTGAGGAATTCTATGTAGCGAGTAGATTGATCCTTGAGAAGTGGATTGGTTTGTCCTGCTGTGATATTTTTGAGACGTGTGAGGTATCCTTCGATATCGACTTTCAGAGAACGAATAAGTATCTGAATTGGGAATTGGAGAGCGTTGAGGAAGTGCTGAAAAGAATAAATAATAGCATCCTGTTCTTGCTCGCTCTTGAGGAGAAAGTTCACTGCCTCGACTTTGAGAACGATACGAGCAGAACCATCTTTCATAATGATAACATTATCCCGTATCTCTGAGAATGGGAGATATCTCTGAGTAGAATCATCTGGGTGAGTTGTCTTCTGAGGCTTTACTGATTCGATTGTTTTATCCTTCCCAGGCTTGATAGGTTCGAGAGGTTTCTGAACTCATGCCGCTACGGGTTTAGCTGGGACTTTTTTACTGAATAGTGCATCGAGAGGGTTTTTCATGGGAATAGTTTATATTTTTTTGAGCTTTTCTGCAAGTTTAGAGATGTCTTTGTCGTGTTTATGATTGCTCTCAACATAGGTGTCAGATTGAACGTATCCAATCTCCAGAGGAGAATAGCTATCGACACCGCGCGTCCAGATACGACCCTGATTATTACCTCCATTGCCGTTGATACGAAAGCGTGCGAGATTGAGCACAAAAGGGAGAAACGTCATCTCATGAGTCCGAAATTTCGCTACCACAAAAAAAACTGCGATAATCACGATACAGATGATGAAAAGTGGTGTTGTCGGTATGCGGCCTTCAAATTTGTTAAAAAGACCAAAAGCGAGTATGACTCCTACTATGATAATCCCCATTTGACGCAGACTGAGGTCAAAAATAATGGTATCTTCGTTTTCGATTTGGATAGGAATCTTGTACTGCATGAACTAATTGTGCCATAGATTTGCAAATAAAGCAAAGATTATATCATCTTTTCATGCCAAAAACCCTCGTGCTCCATGACACATTTCTCTACCGTGGTGGTGGTGAGCGACTCGTACTCATGATGGCCAACGCCCTTGGGGCTGATATTGCCTCTGGGTTTTTCAGTTCTGGAAGCTATAATCTCAGGGAACAATGATTCCAGGGAGAGATGATTTCATTGATGCCAAATTTCTTTCTCCATGAGTTCACTTGGCTCCCAAAGAGCCTTGCATTTGTCCTAAAAAATGGTTTACGTCATTTTGGTCTCAAATGGGCGTTTTCTGTCAATACCAGAAATCTCGCCGAGGGCTATGATAC
>DALYDS010000068.1:0-5104 GCA_031973055.1 bacterium
ATAGAATTTTCATCAACTCCATCGCCATAATATTTTCTGAAGTTTTTAATTATTTCCTCTATGCTATCAAATTTTTCATGTCCATCGAAATCTCTTTGAGCTATCTTACATATTTTCTTTTCCTCCAAAGAAGTTATCTTACCATAACCAACTGTTTGATTGTTTTCAGAGTTTCTAAACTCTAATTCATCTCATAGGGATAGATTTTTATCATCAAAGAGTCTCCAGGTAGAAGTTTTTTCTCACGAAAGAAGATAAGGAATCAGATGAGTCGCGAACTTCAGGGTTTTCATTTAAACAGCAATAGGAGCTTTTATTGCAGGATGGGGGTCATATCCAACGATTTCAAAATCTTCATATGTAAAATCAAAAAGATTTTTTACCTCCGGGTTCAATTTGACTGTCGGAAGGGGACGAACATCACGTGAAAGCTGTTCAGTTACTTGGTCAAAATGGTTCAAATATATATGAGCATCTCCCATTGTATGTATGAAATCTCCAACTTCTAATCCAGAAACTTGAGCAATCATATGCGTAAGTAGAGCATAAGAAGCCAGATTAAAGGGGACGCCGAGAAAAATATCAGCACTTCTTTGGTATAGCTGGCATGAGAGCTTCCCATTCATGACATGAAATTGGAATAATGAATGACATGACGGTGGAGCATGGTGATGACTATGGATGAGTCATTGGATTTCACCTACATTCCACCCGCTTACCATTATACGACGTGAATTCCGATCGTTTTGAAGCATGTCCAAAACGATTTGTATTTGATTTATCTCTCTTCCGTCTTTTGCTTCCCAGGCTGTCCATTGCTTTCCATAAATAGGGCCCAAATCTCACCATTTTTTTGCAAACTCCTCATCTTCTATAATTTTAGTTACAAATTCATTCATATGGATACTCCATTCTTCAGAATATCTGGGATATTTTTCAAGGAGGCTATTTTCTTCCAGGTAGATTTGATAGCACCATTCATTCCAGATTTTCACGCCATTTTGTGCTAAATATCTAATATTAGTATCTCCCGTCAAGAACCAGAGAAGCTCATGAATAACGCCTTTTATAAAAACTTTTTTGGTGGTTAAAAGGGGGAATCATTCATTTAAATTTACACGATATTGGTATCAGAAAACGCTTCGAGTGCCAACTCAGGTTCTCTCTGTGCGATCAACGCCGTTATCCATGACGTGTTTGAGGAGATCGAGGTATTGTTTCATATTTTTATTGGAAAAGAGTTTGAGCTATTGTATCAAAAATCGACATGTCTACCACCTTTTTTCATCATGTTTTTTTGAAAGTCCGATATTTGTCCAGAACTGTTACTAATTGGGCACCGAGATTCTCCTGAAGTATGCATTCGTGACCTTTTTTTTCAAAAATACGAGCATTGTGGTATTGATGATTATTTCCAGATTCAGGGAGGGGTACGAGAATCATATGTAGGCCGAACGCCTCAAATTCAAAAATACTAGAAGAACTACGAGTAATAATTATATCAGACGCATGAATCAGTCGGAAATATTCTTTTTGATCAAAAAAGAAATCATACATTGTGACATTAGGAAATCCCTCAATCTTTTTTCGATATTCGAGATTTTTAGTTCCGAGAACAATATGTATGTCCATATCAGTTATACTCGGTAATATTGGTATCAGAGCATCAAATACTCGACTTGACCCCTGTGAACCACAAGATACTAAGAGCTTTGTTTTTTCCTGCAATGGCACCTTTTCAGCTAAAATTTCTCCTATTTCAGGAGGAAAGAGGTGTCCATGTCCAAGTATTTTTTTTTCTTCAAAAAAAGTATCTACTTCAACAAAAGATGTAAATATACCTGTAGCAAACTTCGCAACAATCTTATTGGCCAAGCCAGGAACCGAATCTGACTCATGTAAGTAAACAGGAACTCCTGTAACATATCCCGCAATTGCTACAGGGAGTGAAACATAGCCACCTTTGGAAAAAATCGCCTTAGGTTTCTCACGTAAAATAATCCCGAGTGATTGGATAGTTCACATAAGCACTTGGAAAGGCAACAAGAAAGTCTCGAAAGAAAAATATCGTCGCAATTTCCCACAGATAATGGCAGAAAATATTATAGAGTTCTTAACAGAAAGTTGCTCCTCAAGACTGTTTTTCTCACCTATCCAATGAAATTCAGCAGCAGAATTTTTCGCTCTCAAGTATTGTGTTAAATTGATAAGAGGAAATATATGTCCACCTGTACCACCTCCAACTAAAAAAATTTTTACAGTATTTGCCATGTGATAGAAATATATAATTTCAAGAATTATAGCAAAATCAATGAGAAAAAAAGGATAAATGACTTTTTTCAAGGAGAGTCAAGATATAAATAAGGCAAAAACTATGAATTATATTTTCAAAAAGTAGACTCCTGTTATAATCAACAATAAGTTGTAAACCATTTATTATGAATAAGTCTTATAAAAAACACATCGCTTGGTCATTTCTCATAGTATGATGATTTGTCCTCGGCATTTTTTCTGACAGAATCCTTTTTAGAGTATACTCTGGAATGGATAGATACTTCAAAAATTCAAACAACGCGGAAAACCAGTTAAGATATATTGGTGGAGTGGATTTAGACGGAAGTATGACGAAATATGTACCGTTTGAACTCAAAACATCAAAAAGGATTTTCGAGGAAGTAGAAAAAATGAATCCTGATGTAAGTGTAGATGTTTATGTTAGAAATTTGAATAATTGACCATGGTTTGGTATTCATGAAGATGACAAATTTGCAAGTATATGAACTCTGAAAATGCCATTATTTTTGGCCTATCTGAAATGGTCAGAACAAGAGCATTCTGCAGTATTGGAAAAAACATACACAGTAAACAATAAAGGAATCAAAAATGAATGAATGTATAATCAAAAAGATACTTTGAAGGAAGGAGAGGGTTATACAGTTTCTCAGCTGCTTAAAGAGATGATTATCAATTCAAACGAAACTGCCACTCAAATTCTCCGTGAAAATATACCAATATCATACCTTGATAGAGTATATTCCGAACTTGGTCTGACTCTCGAAGGGGGGAGAACTGATAAGGACGATATTTCACTGAAAGAATATTCTTCATTTTTCCGGATTCTCTATAATGCCGCTTATCTTTCTCCAAAAACTTCTGAATTTGCACTATCTCTCCTGACACAGACAGACTTCAAAGAAGGGATCATCAAATGAGTACCTAAGGGCGTACAGGTGGCTAACAAATTTTGAGAGAGGGTTTATGTCGATAAGGCAGGTGTAAAAACTTATAAAATACACGATTGTGGGGTGGTCTATTATGAGCAATATCCCTACATGATTTGTATCGCCTCTACCTGAAAAAATGAAAAAATATTAGCAAATACAATTGGAGAGACATCAAAGATTGTTTACGAAGAAATATCAAAAGCTTATCCTGAAAAAAAATAATATTACAATGTCTTCTCTCCTTTCTCTCAATACTGGCTACATAGACGTATTTTTATGAGGTAATAAAATATCTCCAAAAATATCTCTCACAGAGGCTCATAAATCAATTCAAGACAAAACTTGTGCTGGTTGTGAATATCTCGGATGGGTAGACCTACCAGAGAATACGAACGATGAAATTATATCTGAAATTCAAACATATTCCGAGTCACTACAGTCAAGCACTGATGTGCTCATCGTATGCGGAATTGGTGGATCTTATTTGGGTGCCCGAGCTCTTATTGAGGCTCTGAGTAACTGAACAAAAAGTGAAGTAGTTTTTCTTGGGAATCATCTGAGTGGCCTAGAATATGAGAAAGTTTTTACTAAATACCAAGATAAGAGAGTTTCTGCATGTATTATATCGAAATCTGGGACAACAATGGAGACAGCTATTTCTTATAGGCTCGTTCGAAATTTTCTCCTCTCGAAATACTCAGCAGAAGAAGTAAAAAAACGTATAGTGACTATCACTGATGAAAAAAATGGTGCACTCAGAGCTGAAAGTGATAAACAGGGATATAAATCATACATCCTCCCGAGCGATATAGGTGGTAGATATTCTGTCTTAACTCCCGTAGGTTTAATACCATGTGCCGTTGCAGGTATAGAAATAAAAAAACTCGTCGAAGGAGCCAAGATGGCACGGCGAGATATTATCGATAATCACGAGCATGCAGCTTTTATTTATGCTGAAAAGCGTGTTATGCTCGAGCAATCTGGATTTGTTTCGGAACTTTTTATTACTTCAGAACCATCTCTCTACTTTATTGGTGAATGGTGGAAACAGCTCATGGGGGAGAGTCATGGTAAAGAGGGGACAGGACTCTATCCTGATACGCTCAGTTACACGACTGACTTACATTCTCTTGGTCAATATGTCCAAGAAGGTCGTCGGCTCTTCTTTGAGACTATGCTCTGGATTAAAAACTCGACCACAACAACAACTATACCGTCGATGAGCGACCTCAGCGATGGTCTCGATCCGCTCGTAGGACGGTCTCTCCATGATATAAATCTTATTGCTCTTGAGTCCACAGCAAAAGCTCATAACGATGGAGGATGTCCGAGTATGATGATGACGATTGAAGAGCTCAACGAACACAATCTCTGATATTTCCTCTACACTATGATGTATGCCTGTGCGCTTTCTGGTATCATGATAGGCGTGAATCCTTTTGATCAACCGGGTGTTGAAGCCTACAAAAGTGAGATGCGAAAAAGACTCAAGTAAAAAATTAAATCACTGGCTGAAAAAAATCACCTTCTACTTTGAGGTTTTCCATTGTCTGAAGAGTATCTGCGTCAGAACCAAATATTTTTGCTTCGACATCTTTTCGTGGACGTGCATATATCTGACGAGATGATTCCTGTATGGCTTTTGAGTGATCATACGGGAGCTTTGGAACATTCATCGTTCTGGCTGAAAATGCTTCTGTATTTTCTCCGTCAATATTAATTTTGAGATACATCTCGCGAACTCATAGATTCATGATGTCAGGAACCGTAAAGACTGGCTCATATTCTTTTGCCAAAATAGACGCATCTTCAGCTCCGACACGGAAAGATATAATATTGGCGACGTTACCAAAAATAGTCCTTCTGAGGCTCGCAGAAAG
>DALYDS010000069.1:0-5087 GCA_031973055.1 bacterium
CGCCCTGTCGGATACAGGTATATCCAGCATCAGCAAATGTCGTACCATCAGCTCTTTCAGCACGAGTGAGACCACTACAGCACACATAGCTCGAATAATTCTCATCTATAACCATACCACCTCCAGCGTAACCGCCCTCTTTCGTGCAAGACGTAGGAGAAGGTATACAGCGTTTATTGCTCAAAACATAACCAGATTCACAACTAGAGCATGATGGAGTACCTTGCCAAATACAAGCACGCTCAGTACAAGCAATAGCATCACCACCAGAGACAGAACACTCATTACAGCCATCGTTATAGGTCTTGCATCCTACAAATGAAAAGGGTTTTTGTCGACAGCTATTAGGCCCTTCACAGTCATCAGTACAAAGACCGTTACTACAGCTCGATGAGGTACAAACAGCATCGCAACCAGTAGGACAATTACTGTATCTATAATTTTCACAAGAAGTTTCCCCACCGTTGTCACGCGTTAGGAAGAGTACGGCCAATTGAAAAAATTCACCACGAGTTATGTTCTGAGACAATCTAAAGCGATATATGCCATTCTCATCCAGTAAAAATTCATAACCACTTTGATAAGAACGAGTAATGCTCAGTGGATAAAATCCATAACCTATAGACTGTTCATTGATAGTGAGAATAATTCTCTTTTGCCAATCAGGAATACTTCCAGAAATAGTACTCGTAGATGTCGTAGAAAGTGGTATATTGAGAGCCTTCACCAGAAGTCATAATGATTCAGCAAGTGTGAGAGTATCACGTGGACGAAATTTCGTATTAGCACGAGAAACTATTCCGTTATCAGCTGAAACTTCTGCAGCACGACACACCCACCACTCTGGCGTATCAGTGAAATATCCACGACAACTATATGACGATGGCAAGTAAAGATTCGCCATCTTGGCGATTATGCCGAGAGCCTCTTGTCGCACGAGAGAATCGTCAAGACGATAGAGTCTTGCTTCTTGATATTCTAGAGTCGTGGAGACACTATGAGCATAATATTGCTCAGCCTGAGCTGACTGATTGACGATGATATCTTGTTCACCGAGATACTGAGCGCTCTCGAGCTGTGAAGAAGCCCATGTAAAAACAGTGGAACAAAGAACAAAAGAAAGAAGGAATTTTTTCATAAAGAAGAAGGTGGTAACGATGATATACAAAACATCTATAAATGAAAGTATACTTCACACGCTCTTCACATTAGGGGTAATTTTCCTGAAAAATAACTTGATTCGATCAATTTTTTTATACACTATTATCAATTGTTAGAAGAAAAACACACCAAAAAATCGTATGATTCGACACACATTGTCAGTCTGATTGATAGCACTCTTACTCCCTGGTATCCTCATATCTGAGGGTAATTCTGAGCCTTATGTCACACCACCGCTCGAGATACTCTACTCTGGCGTAACCTCTCTCGACACAGGTTCTGGTGTTCTCATCGGCTTGTCTTCATGAGATGTTGATAGCTTGACGTCGCCTTGTTCACAAAAAAGAATCATACTCAAATCATCTGATACATCATCAGTCGTACAGTGGAAATCCAAATGACGCTGTGCCCTCCCAGTAGTCACATTTCAAAAAAAGAACTACATACTCCCGATAGCAAATAATCTCCCCGAAATAGAAACACTCTCTGACGTCTCTACCACTACTCTCGAAAACACACTCAAGGCTGGAAGCATATTACGGACAGATTACAAGCTCTCGTCACTCAATATACGACAATTCTTCGACAATATAGACACAGTACTCGCAGCTCGAAAAAGGAAATATTCTCTTCCTCTCGCCAGTGTCTCTCTGCCAACAAAATCCACACACCTCCCGAATTCTCCACGCCCATTCCGTGCTGACTCAACAGATGGTATCCATCATGGTTGGGACTTCTATACATCTGAAGGAACTCCAGTGACAGCCATTGAAGACGGCACAATCATTCATGTAAAACGAGACTTTAGCTGGCAAGAAATGGCTCACCTCCACGATGGAGATTCAGATATCGAAAAACAAGAAAATCTCGATACATACCGTGGTAACACTGTCTATCTCAAAACAGTGTCAGGACATGTTGCTATATACGCTCATCTAGAGAGCATTCCTGAAGATATGTATGAAGGGAAAAGAGTAGGACAAGGCACCGTACTATGACACGTAGGAGGATCAGCGGTACCAGATAAAAAATATCTCTACCATCTCCATTTTGAGCTCGCACTCAATCCTCTCAACGATGTCAAAGCAGGAACTTTTGAACACACAGATGTCCTCCTCTGGCCATGGTATGGTAAAGGGAAAACAACAAATTGGGTGAGTGAGCATGACGACAGTTTGTTCGAATAAATTTGCAATCGATCATAAAATATTTATACTCCTCTATGCAGGTTAGAACTATAAAATCCAAAAAATCAAGACACAGCCAGTTGTTTCAGAACAGAAAACGAGATATCATATTCTCACTTCGTATCACTCACGTCTCGTCCGTGATCATCAATAGAGCTCATACCGTGGTCTCGCTGATGCTCATGTCACCGCATACACTCTCTTAGTTTTTCCTTGCGGATTCATACATCCTCCGTTTTATTTTGTATTATTTTTTATGTCCGATAATTTTTTTGCTGAACTTGACTCAGAACTCTGAGAAGTCACCAAGCAACCATCACCGAAACCAGAAATCCCAACTCAGGGATTACCAGTACAGTCAGGAAAACCTCCTGAAGTACGACCATTTGTAGCTCAGAAAATGGCACCAAAGCCAGCACTACCACATGTGCCAAAAGCTCACACAGCCCCAAAAAAACCAAGCCTCTCTCTGAATGCACAGCCTGGTGCTGCAGCAGCTCCTCGTAAACCTTTTTTGGCAACAGAGAGACTATTTCTCCCAAAGAATAGACCACTCAAACGTCTCGAACTCCCACCTGAGAAACCTATCTTGCGTAATCCAGCTCCAGAGGTAACTCAAAACGTGGAAACCCCGACACAGCTCTCTCCTGCAGTCATCAAGAGTCTCAATGTCCCTGTTATATTTCCAAAAGCATTTGAACCTCAAATTCTCCCAAAAATAGAGCACAATGTCACTCGTATGATTCCTATTGGCGGTCTCCGGACAGTCGGAGCGAATATGACGATGTTTGAACACGGCGAAGATATCCTCATCGTCGATGGTGGTCTCGAATTCGCTCGTGGAGGCGCATCTCCTGGATTTAATTATCTCCTCCCTGATATCCGTTTTCTCCAGCCGCACCTGAAACGTATCAAGGCCATGTTTATCACTCATGGACATCTCGATCATATCGGCGCTCTCAAAAACCTCATCCCTGCACTCGGATTCCCTCCTATCTACGCATCTCCATTTACCATTGCGATGATCAAAAAAGGATTCGAAGAAGCAGGTCTCAAAAACAAAGTACAATTTTTCACCGTCAATCCAGACGCTGGAAAAATGGCAAATATTGGAGTCTTCAAATACGAATTTTTCCGAGTGAATCACTCTATCCCAGATAGTTGTGGTGTGTATATCGAAACTCCGAGCGCACGTATCATGCATATGGGCGATTACAAAATCGAATTTTTCCCACGTATCGATAAACCTGCAAATCTCGCGAACTATGCACGCATTGCTTCTCGCGGTATAGATATACTTCTCCAAGAAACAACGAACTCTTCTCGACAAGAATGGACCACTTCTGAAACAAAAGTATCAGGAGAACTCAAACAAATAATCCAAGATGCACCAGAACGAGTTATCATCGGAAACTTCTCGACACTCATTAGTCGTATCCAAGACGTCGTCACGATAGCAGAACAGCTCGGTCGTGTCGTCCTCATCAATGGACGCAGTATGGTCGACTGTGTCGCGATAACTCGTGAACTCGGCTATCTCAAGTGCAAAGAAGGGACTCTCAAACAACTCGACCAAAAAACGCTCGAGAGTGTCCCAGAAAATAAACAAATCATCATCACGACGGGTGCTCAAGGAGAAGAATTCGGAGGTCTCAATAATATCTCACGCGGAGATCATCAAACCATCTCTATTAAACCGAGAGATACTATCGTCCTCTCCTCTTCAATCATCCCTGGTAATGAACTCGCTATCGCAGAGATGATGAACCGTCTCAACCGATTCGGAGCAAAAATTATCACTATCAAAGAACTCGAAGTCCATTCAGGTGGTCATGGTGGTATGGTTGAACAACGCGTCATGCTCAATCTCGTCCAACCAAAATATCTCGTCCCTGTTCATGGAGATCTCACGATGCGTCTCACGCTCAAACGTGAAGCTATCAAAATGGGTTGGGATCCAAAAAATGTCCTCATGCTCGAAGACGGTTCAATAGTCGAACTCAATGAGAAACATGATCTCATCTTCTCTCAGAAAAAAATACCTCTCGAAGCCCTCGGTGTCGACGGTATGAGTATAGGCGCTCTCGGATGCCGCTCAGTCAAAGAACGTATCCAACTCGGTGAAGAAGGCGTCCTCGTCGTCAATACAAAGGATATCGCTGTCGAATCTCGTGGATTGTTTTTCCCTGATGAAATAGCTGCTTCACATGGCGCTATAACAGACTACGTCAAAAAAGCCCTCTCAGCGAAAAAGCCCGAAGACAATCACAAAAATTTCTGCGAATTCCTCGCAAAAGATCTCGGGAAAATGGTCCTCAAAGTCTGGGAGAGGGAACCATTGGTGGTGTGTCTCTAATACTGCTCAAAAAACACTTTCTCCTGAGCAATCTCAGCATTTTTGAGAATATTTCGTACTTCAGTCACCATAGCAGGACTTCCACAGATATAAAACTCTGTATCGCCATCAAAATTGAGCTCGTCTATACTCTCAGGAATGAGATACGTCGTAACACGACCGATATTATATTTATCGAATTCGAACTCTTCTCGAGAGAGAAAAATCTCGTAATCAAAGGCTGGAATAGTCTGATACCATTGCTCTAATTGTGACTGATAAAATACGTCACCAAATTCGCGAACACCGAAGAGAAAAAATGTCGGTACAGTTGGCTGTCTCACTAGACTCGTGCGCAACTGGAAATACAGTGGTGCAAACCCTGTTCCTGTACCAATAAATAC
>DALYDS010000070.1:0-2997 GCA_031973055.1 bacterium
ACCAAAACTCTCCTCCTGATGGATGGAGAAAAAATGATAGCCGCGGTACTCCGAGGAGACTACGACTTGAATATGATGAAACTCCAAGATATAACCGGAAGCACGAATCTCCGCATGGCGACACCTGCTGAGATAATATCACACACAGGAGCAGAAGTTGGTTATGCTGGTCTCTACAATCTCCCAAAAAATATAGCAGTCTACTGTGACGACGGACTCGAGTCAATGACCAATTTTGAATCAGGTGGCAACGAAACTGGTCTCCACATAAAAAACATAAACTGGTGACGTGACGTAGAGAAACCAAAACAATTCTACGATATCAAAGAGTGACAACCAGGTGATCTCACTCCAACAGGAGGTATCTATGAGACATTTAAGGCTTCAGAAATAGGAAATATTTTTAAACTGAGTACCAAGTTTTCAAAGCCATTTGATCTCGCAGTCAACACAGAAGATGGCAAAACAGTGACCCCAGTCATGGGATGCTACGGTATAGGTGTCTCACGTCTCATGGGTGTCGTAGCAGAAATGTATGCCACAGAAAAATGACTCCTCTGGCCTGAAAATATAGCACCATATAATACTCTCATTGTGGTACATGGTGACCATCTCGAAAAAGCAAAAAACCTCGCAACAACCCTCGAAAAAGAAGGAAAAGAAGTACTCATCGATGATCGCGATGTAGGATTTGGTATGAAAATGTGAGACACGGATCTCCTCTGAATACCAAACATCATACTCCTCACTGACAAAACACTCGAAAAAGGCGGATATGAATTACGGGAAAAAGGCGGAGAAGGAATGATAATAACACTCAAATAATTCAAAGATAAAAAATCAGAACATTTGTCATAAATATCATGACGAAACATTTTTTGATTTTTCTACTCTGAGAGATAGGAATAAATAAGAAAAGACATAGAATAGAAATATCTCATTTCTATGAATATACGAGCTATCGGTTCTGACACTCGCCTGCACTATACCATGAATATCTTTATGATACTCTTGATTATGACGAGTGTGACAATGACGCTCATTGAGTCAGTTGACAGCCTCATGACACCTGAATTGAGGAGTATGTTTCTCGCGATACATCTCTCGATTTTATGTGTATTTTTCGCAGAATTCATGTATCGATTTTGGAAAGCTGACGAGATTTATCCTCATTCCTCTAAATTCAGATCACGACTAAAATTCCTCCTCAGTCCATTCACAATTATCGACATCATCGTCATAGCTCCACTGTTCGCCATGATTTGGACTCAGAATCTCCACGGTGCTGATACTGTAATTTTGAGAGTACTTCGGTTCACATCGATACTGAACATGTTTCATTTTTATCGTTCATCGAGAGTTATCAAGCTCATACGCGATATGTCACGTGAAATATGGTACGAGATACTCATCGTCTTTATACTGTCACTCCAATGTATTATCGTATCTGGAGTACTATTTTATGTTGTCGAGCACGGGAAAAATGACCACGTCCACAACATACTCGATGGTATATGGTGGGCAGTGGTCACACTCACAACCATAGGATATGGGGATATATACCCCATTACAGTTTGGGGCAGAGTGCTCGGAATGTCTCTCGCTATGGTTGGTATAGGTCTCGTCGCGCTCCCTACAGGTATACTTACGACTGGATTTATACGAGCATTGAGACAAGAGAAAAAAATCACACAAATAACAGAAGTTCTCGAGGAGGAACAGGAAAGCCTCGAAGAAGAACAAGACAGTCTGGAAAATCGAGTCAGAAAAATAGAACAAAAAATGAAAACCTCTAAAACAACAAAAAAAGTCTAGTCTTCCTCACAGAATGCTCACAGGAGATGCTTGTGCAAAAATACAAAACCCCTACTATTCGGGAACTATGTCTTCAAAAAAACTTCTCCTGTTCCCTGTTCTCTTTATTTTTTCGACTATTTCATGCGCTTATGCTGATTTTGCGGATACACAATACTCATGGTATCATGATTCCATCGAGAAATTACACACTGAATGACTCGTGAGTGGTGTAGGAGAAAATAAATTCGGAACTGAACTCGCGATCACTCGTGCAGAGATATTGACGATACTTCTCAGGGCCAGCAATACAACTCTACCACCTATTACAACCACTGAGACATGTTTTCTCGATGTGAATATCAACATGTGGTACCATCCCTACATCTGTTGAGCAAATACGCTCGGTATCGCCCATGGATTTGAATCGGGACTGTTTCAACCAAATTCAACTGTCACAACACTTGAAGCGCTCGCTTTCTGAGTAAAAGCATTTGGGATAAGTGTGCCTCTCGCAGAAGGAGAAAAATGGTATGAGCCACTCCAGAAATTCGCCAATGACAACAATATACTCCAAACTCACTGATATACTCTGAGTACTAAAATCTCTCGAGGAAAATCGGCTGAACTCATACTCCGTCTACGAGAATATAGCCAAACAAAATCCTCTCTCAACTACAAAAGCCCCGGCTGCCAAGTAAACTCTCTAATCATGTCCGGTGAAAATACTATTATCATCGACGGGAAAGAACGAAAATATAATCTCTTTGTACCCAGTGGATATTCGAACTCTAGAGAATACTCATTGGCTATAGCGACACATGGAAGGACGAATAGCAAAGACCAAGTCCAGGCCTATATGTGACTCCAGAAAGGGCAATCTGATACTATAGTCGTCTACCCTGCTGCTCTTCGATCCTCATCAGGCTCGAGTTTTTCATGGGCTGAAAAAGAAAATATGGTTTTCATCGACGCCATACTCAAACAAATATCAGATACGTATTGTATCAATCGGAATCAAGTCTACGCCATTGGACACTCTCTCGGTGGCTGGATGGCACAGCGTATCGCTTGTCTCCGTGGAGAATTTATGAGTGGACTCGCAGTGGTCGGTTCAGGAGGATTCAATGGAACATGTACTGGACCAGTTCCATCACTCTTTTTCCAAAATGTGAACGATCAACTCTCGTCCTATGCCTCAGG
>DALYDS010000070.1:3097-4899 GCA_031973055.1 bacterium
TTGGAGATTTTTTCGATGTTTTTTGGTGGCGGGGGATGGGATCGAACCATCGACCTTCAGATTATGAGCCTGACGAGCTACCACTGCTCTACCCCGCGACATGTACTTACACTGTATCAATATATTGACGAAGTCAACTATTAAACATGGTGCCAATGGGTGGAGTCGAACCGCCGACCACAGGGTTATGAGTCCTGTGCTCTACCGCTGAGCTACATTGGCACGGGCGAGAGTTTAATAAATTTTATAGGTTTCACAAGTTTAATTCGCGAAATCTGACGTAATTTCTGTTTTTCTCTCGTATCTACGATACAAATCTGATAGTCAGAGGGTATTTGTAGTTATCACCAATGAGATGGCTCAAGAATCACAAAATCAGAAGCACAAACCATGTAATCCAAACAACTGGTATCAATACAATACCAATAATCGCAAAGACGAGACCTACAGCCACTCCCATATAGAGGATAAAACTGAGATTGAAATTAATAATTTCAAAACAAGTTTCTTTTTCTACACGTGAGAGTTTTTCGTGTTGGAAAAAATAATAGATAATCACGAGGATAATACCGAGAGCACCTCCGGAGAGAATGTTTCCAACGAGATGAAGAACTCCCAGTATCTTCACTCCTTCTTTTGGAGTGCTAGTAACAACTGACTTAGTCTCAGTATGTGAGTCAGTCTTTGTCTGAGATGCAGGAGATGGAGAAGCGATTTTTTTTGGTGCTATCTTTTTTACTGTTGCAGGTGCTGCTTTTTTAACAGAAGTTGTTGTTTTTATGGGAGCTTTTGTTGGAGTAACTTTTTTAGGACTTGTTGTTTTTTTCGGAGAAACAGATTTTGCCGGAGCCTTTTTTGCTGGAGCAACTTTTTTTGCAACAGGAGCTTTTGCAGCAACTGCTGGCGTCTTTTTAGGTGACGACTTTTTTTTGGTATTTGTTTTTATCATAGGTAGAAATACTAGGGAAAGAGTTATGGAAGTCAAAAAAATCAGCTATTTCTTCTCTTTTATCTTTTCTTTTTTATCTATACTACAGTCATGCTCGATAAAAACTTCACACCACCAAAAGAACGAATAGCGATAACGGCAACAAAAAAACGTATCGATATAATCGAAGCTGTCATCTATACTCTCTCGGAATATAGCACTTCTACCCTCCTCACCGGATCGATGGCCTATGGTCAGGATTACAGCGTCACGCCTGAATCTGATATTGATTTACAGCTCACCATAACTCCCGAAATTTTTGAGAAACTGGGTTCGTGTAAATACTTTCAAAAGTACAACATCGAAAGAATAAAAACATGATTTCTCGAAGGAAAATTTCAACAATTTAGTCTCAATTTCGTCTACAAAGAAGTCACAATCGAATGTCATTTTTGGGATGAAAAAACACTCAAAGAAATACTCTCTTATGAGAAAGAAAATGTTATACGACTCCGTTCTCAGACAAAGAAAATTGCGACCGATTATAGCTATAGTTTTGATGGAGAAGAACATGTAGAAAGCTATCCAGACTACAAAGAAGGTGTCTATAATCTCTGAAAATTCCCAGCCTATCAAATCAAGAATAAAAAAATATTTCTCTCTCGCCCAATCACTAATATACTCGGCAATGCGATAGTCCTTTTTGATGCTTGCAACATAACTGAAACAATCATAAAATGCCGAGAAATCACAGAACAAAAAATCGCAGACACAAAACAAGAAAAAGGAAAAACATATTCGATTTTCAATACACTTCCTGGGAAAAATAAAATCTCAGAAGAAGTAAAAATAATGCTTATATAAAATGGATTCA
>DALYDS010000071.1:0-4700 GCA_031973055.1 bacterium
CCACTTCGTTCATCGATAGCGGTGAGTGTGACGCCTCGTGTGAGATACGCTCGCTCTCGGAAGTCTTTTTTTACGTATCCAAAATCAAACACGATATCTTCAAATATTTCTTTGTCAGGCCAGAATTCGATTTTTGTACCATTGACGTGTTCTGTTGTTCCAATTTTTTTGATAGCTGCTACTGGTTTACCACGCTCATATGCTTGGAAGTATTCAAATCCATTGAGCCAAACAGTTGCTTCTGTGCGAGATGAGAGAGCATTGACGACTGAAGCACCAACTCCATGGAGACCTCCTGAAACCTTGTATCCAGAGTTATCACCACCGAATTTACCACCGGCATGGAGGACAGTCATCACTGTTTCGAGCGTTGAAACACCAGTTTTTGGATGAACATCGACAGGGATACCTCGACCATTATCTTCGACGACACAACTTCCTGATTCAGTGAGTCGGAGAGTTATATGTGTACAGTGTCCGGCGAGAGCTTCATCGATTGAGTTATCGACGATTTCTTTGACACAATGATCACGACCTCGTGCATCGGTCGAACCGATGTACATACCAGGGCGCTTTCGGACCGCTTCGAGGCCTTCGAGGACCTGGATTTGGCTCGCATCATATTGATGCTCTTTTGTATCGTCTTTTTTTGACATAAGGAATGGATTATTTATTTGGCGAGAGTCTCTATATAGTAGATTTCTCGTTTATAGAGTGTTTTTATGAGATTGGATACATCGGCGAAAAGCGCTCAACGCTTCATATTGGCAGTTCCAGGAGTTTTGGTGGTGATTACTCCGAGATCAAATGCTGTCTGCATGATAGAATCCTGCCATGGTTTATCCTTATCTATCGCTGGAGTGAGCTTGACGGCAGCGAGAATCATAGCGATTGCTTCTGCTTCTGTGATGTATTCTTCTGGTCGAAATGTCTTGTTATATGTACTCACTATACCATATTTAGCAGCTATTTCTACAGAACGACATACCCATGTATTGGGAGTATTTTGCTTGATATCAGTAAAGGTATTATCACACGTATATGGATCTGGGAGTGCGATAAAGGGAACATCTCGGAAGTTGAGACCCGTGAGACGAATAGCGATACCGACGACTTCTTGACGGAGAACATTGTCTTCGAGTCCATAATTAGTTTCTGGGCGCTGTCGTACTATAACTCGCTTATCCGCGAGATACTCAGCATAATTGAGAGAATTGAGCGCAGAAACGGAGATGGCGGCAGTCACGGCGACTATTAGAGCGAGTACTACTTTTTTCATATTTTGGTATCGTTAGTATATGATTTTTTGGAGTGTTTCAAGTCGCGTCGCGAGATAGCGCTTGCCAGTTTCTGGAAGCGTGTCTGGTATTCTCTTTACAAAGGCAATAGAGTAGGATATCATGTGTCTATGAAAATAATTCTTCTCATCGTCGTCGGCGCTTTGGTCATATGGCCAATTGTTTGTTGGTTTTCGTACCACACTATCGGCTGGAAGTTCTGGGAAAAAATATTTAAACGAACTATCATCAATCATGATACTATGATTGCGAGTAGCGTCGGGCTCAGAAAATTCTGAAACTATAATCGATGTATTCACGTCGGTATTGATGAATACGGCGTCTCATTTGTGCCGTCAAAGATTCTCCTCTTCCATACAGCTTTTGCTGTTCCGTGGGTCAATATCCTCAGTTTTGAGGTTATCGTTACCCGTTCATCAAAACGGTGTGTCCTAAACACCAATATGGGCAAACTCACACTCATAGGAGAAGTCGCTGAAATTGTCGCACGCGGTTGTGAACATCACTACGTCGCACAGATACCTACTCGTGTATAGTGAGAGACTTGAGGAATTTCTGTATCTCTCGTTGATTCTGTGAAAAGTGTGGCTCATCAGATATCCCTGCGAGTGCGTAGAGTTGGTTATTAGTAAAAATTACCTGAGCATATCCGCGAAATATTTGCCCTTCAACATTCTGAGTATATTCGAGTAAAGTTGTATCATAGTTATCCACTCTTACCGTATTTTCTTTGAGGATTGTGATACCTGTTCCGTCGAGGAGTGATTCTTTGAATGCCTTGTATAATTCATCATACGTACAGTCAGCCGTATCACAGACTTCTCGGACAACTGTATAACCCCTGACTCCTAACTCTGGATCATTATCAGAGAAAATCTGCACCTTGATGACGCCTTCATTTTCTTGTGCCACGTACATATCTGACGGATATGAAACAGTGAAATCATTTTCACTAGAAGTATACTGGGTATACCCATTACTTTTTTCGACGATTTTCCCTTGTAACTCACCCCCCTCACTTGCTTCATTTCCATCTGATGAAAGAGCATTGTCTATATTCACGACAAATTCGAATACTTGTGCGCGAGTAGCTGGTTTGTTTGGTTGGAAAATATCCTCTGGTGAACCATCTCCAGTAGAGAGATCGATGATGCCGAGAGCATTTGCTCCTTCGAGGAGAGTTATTTGCCATTCTGGTGTCCGTGGACTATAGAGGTCTGCTGTATCGCTGCCATTGTATGCTTCAGACGCATAATCAATCTCAGCTGATTTCATGAGGATAGCGAGAGCTTCAGCCCGAGTGACATTGGTTTTTGGACGGAAATTGGTCTTTTCGCGTGTGATAATGTTCTTATCTGCCGCGAGTTCAGCACTAGCACACACCCATGCATCTCGATGTTTCGGAGCAAATTTTGCATCTTTGTAGTATCACTTGCATACATAGTCCACTGGTGGAGTATGCCCCGCGAGTCGGAGGGCAATACCAACCATTTCTTGTCGGCTAATCGTCGCATCGAGTCTGTATCCAGCAGCATCTGATTGCTCGGTGATGATTCCTGCTTCTACGAGGAGTTGAGCGTTGTCGACATCCTCAGACGTATAAGCAAAGAGTGAAATAGCTGGGACCAGTGAGAGAAAAATAAGGAGTTTTTTCATAAATGAAATTTAGTAAAGTGGTAAAAGTATACCGTGAAGAAATGGAAAGCAAGGGCGGCGAAATTCCAATGACTTGCTTCTTGTAAATAGTATTCAATACTTTTCAAAAAGGTAAATTAGCACCTAAACACTTTTGGTGCTAAAAATATTTGCAATGAGAAAAAAGTTTGCTATACTAGGAGAGTAAATTCAATTTTTAACCCCTACTTTTATGTGAAAAATTATTGGTATAGATCTCGGTACGACCAACTCGGCCCTTGCCTTTATGGAAGGTGGTGAAGCAAAAATCATCCCCAATGCAGAAGGTAATCGTACGACGCCATCCGTCGTCGCAAATAAGAAAGGCGAAATCATCGTCGGTACTCCTGCGAAGCGTCAGGCTGTCACGAATCCAAAAGAAACTATCTTTTCTGCGAAGCGTTTTATCGGTCGCAAGAAGAGTGAAGTCGAATCAGAAATCAAGAATGTGCCATACGAAGTCACGGCTGGCTCAGGTGGCGAATCTCTCATTACCTTCAATGGTAAAAATGCTCGTCCAGAAGAAATCTCAGCACACGTCCTCATGAAACTCAAAGAAGATGCTGAGAAATACCTCGGTGAAAAAGTCACAGAAGCAGTTATCACTGTCCCTGCGTATTTCAATGATGATCAGAGACAAGCAACTATCAATGCTGGTAAAATCGCTGGTCTCGATGTAAAACGTATCGTGAATGAACCAACCGCTGCGGCACTCGCCTACGGTCTCAATAAAAAGAAAGATGAAAAAGTCGCTGTCTACGATTTCGGTGGAGGTACATTTGATATCTCTATCCTCGAAATCGGCTCAGAAGGAACATTTGAAGTACTCGCTACCAATGGTGATACCCACCTCGGAGGTGATGATTTCGATCAGAGAATATTTGAATATGTCATCGCAGAATTTCAAAAAGATCAGGGCATTGATTTGAAAAAGGATCCAATGGCCGTCCAGAGAATCCGTGATGAAGCAGAAAAAGCAAAGAAAGAACTCTCGTCTGCGACAGAAACAGAAATCAATCTCCCCTATATCACGATGGATGAGAGCGGACCAAAAAATCTCCTCGTCAAAATCACTCGTGCGAAGTTCGAAGAACTCGTCGCAGATCTCGTAGAGCGCTCTATCGAACCATGTCGAAAAGTCCTCGCTGATGCTGGTCTTCAGGCAAATCAGATTGATGAAGTTATCCTCGTCGGTGGTTCAACTCGTGTCCCTATGGTTCTCGCAAAAGTTGAACAATTCTTCGGGAAGAAACCAAATTCATCAGTTAATCCAGATGAAGCGGTCGCTATCGGTGCGGCTGTCCAGGCTGGTATCATCTCTGGTGATGTCCGTGATGTGCTCCTCCTCGATGTCGCTCCACTCTCTCTCGGTATCGAGACTCTCGGTGGCGTGATGACTCGTATGATTGAGCGAAACTCTACTATTCCTACGAGCAAGTCACAGGTTTACTCAACAGCACAAGACAATCAACCAAGTGTCGAAATTCATGTCCTCCAGGGTGAACGTGAAATGGCTCAGGATAACAAGAGCTTAGGAAGATTTATTCTCGAAGGTATCGTCCCTGCTCCACGTGGTGTTCCACAGGTTGAAGTAACTTTTGATATCAATGCCTCTGGTATTCTCTCTGTCTCTGCGAAAGATAAAGGCACAGGCAAAGAACAGAAAATCACTATCCAAAACTCAGGTGGTATGAGCAAAGAAGAAGTCGAAAATCTCGTCAAAGAAGC
>DALYDS010000072.1:0-4660 GCA_031973055.1 bacterium
TTTTTTCTCAAAAGAAAATGAAGTACCACATCCACAGCGAGACTCTATGCTCGCAGAAACAAGATAGTATTTCCCTTTTGCTTTTGCGATTTGTGCACCATCGAGTTTCTGAGTGAGTTCTGGTAAAACCCAGCAACGTATACCATTATGTTCATCGGATTCTATACGTGTATCATGAGTTGTACGCGGAGTAATTGAAATCTTTGAGCCAGCACAACCTGCGGAAATAATGTCCACATTCACATCTGCCACTCACTGGGAGAGAAAATAAGCACAAGTATATTTATCGATTTTTATAAGCATGAATACTGTTCAATATTATTAATTTATAATACCATCTTAGACAAAATTGAAAAGAGTAAATAGCCCGAATAGCTCTTGTCTATAGGATTTTCGAGGTAGCATGTTGATACTTTATTTATTATCCTCATATTTTATGGGTGGATCTGTCTTTTTTGGAAGTATGGCTGCTTTGGGCGGTGTGGCGAGTTGATTATTTATGTTGTTATCAATTCTTGCCTTTTATATAGGTACTTGTTATGGTTTGCAATTGTTAGCAAAAAAATACGAACCAAAACTCCATCCCGTTCTCTCATGGATACCTCTCGTTAATCTCTATCCAATAATGAAAATATCTGGGCAATCTGCTTGGTGGATTCTCGGACTGTGTATTCCTCTTTTTAATATATATGTTGCCTTTAATACCTATTATCTCATAGCAAAACGCACTGGTCGTGGTGCGGGTACTATGTTTCTCTTGGTCTTTTTTGGCTTCATTACGCTCCCTTGGCTCGGACTCACTGTCCATGGCAAAAAGACGACACTTGCTTGGGTGCTCGGTATAATAGCTATCGTATGTTATATCCTTGGATTTTTTGGTATAATGGCTACTGCAGTAAGTGCGTGACTCAGCACGGGCATGAATCCTTATGTTCAAGAAGAAGTCATGGAACAAATGCGTAACAATCCTGAAATTCGAGCAGCTATGGAACAGGAAATGCAAAATAATCCTGAAGCTCGAGCAGCAATAGAAGCAATGATGGAAATCAAAAATTAATATTTATCCTCTTTTTTATGTCAAAAGTTCGTACTCGGTTACAGAAAAAAATGTCACCATTTGGTACTCTCATACCGACGGTTATAGATAAAACCCCTTCTGGAGAACGTGTCTATGATATCTACTCACGATTGATGGAAGACCGAGTGATTTTTCTCGGTGAAGCAATTGATTCTATGGTAGCCAATACTGTTATCGCTCAGCTTCTCTTCCTCGAAAAACAAGATGCAAAAGCTCCAATTACTATGTATATCAATAGTCCTGGCGGTCATGTAACAGCTGGTCTCGCTATCTACGATACAATGCAGTATATAAAACCTGATGTTATCACAGTCGCTGTCGGTATGGCTGCGAGTATGGGTTCAGTCATCCTCGCTGGTGGTGCCAAGGGCAAACGCTATGCCCTCCCCCACACAGAAATCATGATACATCAACCTCTCGGTGGTGCAGAATGACAAGCCACTGAGATTCGTCTCGCTGCAGAGCATATCCTCAAAACGGGTGAAACACTCTATACTATCCTCGCAAAACACACAGGACAACCTCTGGAAAAAATCAGACAAGACTGTGATCGTGATAACTTCATGGATGCCAAGCAGGCACTCAAATATGGCCTTATTGATAAGATAATCAATAACGCAGCATAATTTATTTCTTTTTCTTCTTTTTATGAAAAAATACACTGTTGAGCTCCTCGGGACATTTTTCTTTGTATTGAGCATTATAGCAGCTCTCTACAATCTCACACTTCTTACGCCTCTCTATATCGGCATATCTCTAGCAACTCTTGTCTATATGGGTGGTGCTATTTCAGGTGCACATTACAATCCTGCGGTCACTTTTGGTCTCTTTCTCAACAAAAAAATAGGCTCTCACGATGCACTCTGGTATGTAGTCTCTCAACTTATTGGTGCTACTCTCGCCTTCTTGGTAGCTACAAAATGACTCCACTTAACTCTCCCTGCCTTCAGCATACCTGTAAACTTGCAATCATTTTTTATTGCTGAATTGCTCTATACATTTGCCCTTGTCATAGTTATTTATACAACTGCAGTTAATAGGCTCACAGCTGGTAATAGCTACTTCGGTATAGCCATTGGCGCTATTGTTACTGTTGGTGCTCTGACGGTTGGGAAAATTTCTGGAGGTTTTTTCAATCCTGCAGTACTTCTTGGCGTCGGTCTTTTTGGTATAACTACCAAGGTTGTTCTCGCTCTCTTGGCAGGTCAAATAATTGGTGCATTCGGAGCTGCATGGGTATACCGTTATGTCGTTGGGAAATAATACTCTTATCTTATTTTTCAAAACAGCCCCGAAAAGGGCTGTTTTTTTGATTATTTCCTTGTTTTTGACGAAATAATATGCTATTCTGGACTTATGAATGAAATAAACTCAATTTCAAGCACAGAAAAGCACAATGCCATGATTAGTTACTGCTTCCTGGGACCGCTCATGCTCCTCTCTCGACAAGAACAATTTAGCAGTGCCTTTGTACGATCTCATGCAAAATATGCATCATTACTTACTCTTTGCTTTCTGATACTCGTAGTCTTTTTGATACGCTCTCAGAACTTTGGTTCACTTTTGATGTTTGATGCGCTCCAATTCCAGGCATCCTGGGATCACATATTACTCTTTATCCTTTTTGGCTTCCTCCTTCTCGCCTCATTCTGAGGCATAATTAGCGCTATGAGATGAGCGAAACCACAATTGTGAATCAGTTTTGGAGGGATAAATGATTACATGATAAAAAGCTCACCCCAAAATATCGGAGAAAAAGAAAAAATACCAGTCATCATTTCCCACGTGCCTTTTCTCGGATTATATCTCTCTGATAAATATGGTGGAAATCTCGTGCCTGGAGCACGATGGTGAAGCTGGTGCTTTGTTATAGCGGCACTACTCGTATCACTCGATTCGAGTTTTTTTCTTTTAGTTACCTGGATAATACTCTGTACGCTCTGGATAGTCTATCAGTGAGTCCGTGTTCTCTCTGAAGATAGTATACATCTCATAGGTGAAAAACTACCCAGTGCAAATAATGTGCATATATTTCTACGCTCTGCGCTGAAATACAGTAAAAAACTTTTAAATCACGATAATTCATTACCAGTCTGGTCAGATATATTACTGCAAGAAAAAGAATCTTACCAAGAACAATCAGATACAGTCCTCTCGCCTACATTGTCCATTCCTTTTATAAATATAGTCATTATATCTTCTCTCTGGAAAAAACACCAACTCAGTCAAGCAGCTCTTCAAGGTTTATTTATCACCCTATTTACTATCTTTTCAATAGTAACTGGTTCTACATGAAGCCTTATGATATCGCTCTTGGCAAGTTTCTATGGTTTTTCTCAGATCCATTTTCACCAGAAACTCAATATACCATTTCTTTCAGAAATTGCGTTTTTCTCCATAATGATCCATAACTGGAGGTCAAAAAAAAGTATCGTCCAAGAAGAAACTCATACACTCTAATCCTCATATAATATGCAAACACTCGCACGAAACGTATTACAAACTTTTCTTTTTGAGAAAAAAATCCCAAAACCAGAAGATATAGAAAAAATAAAAACTGTACCAAAACAAAAGGTTCCTGTTTTTATAACAGTAACAGATTGAGGTATTGTAGTGGCGAGTAGTGGTCGCGTATATCCTCTCCATGATATCTATGAAGAACTCATAGAAAATACGATTAACCTCGTTCAAGATCCTCGATTCTCGAGCTATAAGGAAAATCCAGAAAAAGCGAGAAAGCTCGAATATAGGGTAGATATATTTCACGATTCAGACAGGCGCATGCTTCATCATCCTGATGAAATAGATGGAAAAAATGAGGGGATGATAGTCGTCTGCCAAAAACAAAAAAAAGTCGGCATCATACTCCCACATATGCTCTCAGAGACGCTTTCATGAGAAGAAATATACCACCAAGTAGCTCATAAAATAAATCTCGATACTCATAATCTCGGTAAATGAGATTTGATTCTCTACGCCATAAAAACAGAGATATTTCAAGACTAAAGACAGATACTCAATAAATTCTGTTGCATTTTACTTTTTGCTTTTATAATCACCGTACGACTCGTGAGAGTATAGATGGATATTCTCTGTCATCGCTCAGAATATTTCCTCGTTAGAATGTGTCTCTCATACGGATGGAGTTCGTTGTACATGGGTGTGTAGCTCAGTTGGTTAGAGCGCGTCTCTGATAAGGACGAGGTCCCTGGTTCAAATCCAGGCACACCCACCATGTTTTTGTTTGTCGGGAAGTGGCGCAATTGGCTAGCGCACTGCGTTTGGGACGCAGGGGTTGCAAGTTCGAGTCTTGTCTTCCCGACCAAATACTATTGATC
The DNA here is from genome assembly GCA_031973055.1 of bacterium. GTDB lineage: Bacteria > Patescibacteriota > Gracilibacteria > BD1-5 > JAGOOR01 > JAGOOR01. The sequence goes on from DALYDS010000072.1 coordinate 4,417, forward strand.
CCAAGTGTTACTGAAAATGTAATCTTGGGAACATGGCCCCATCGTCTAGCGGTTAGGACAGCTGGTTTTCATCCAGTAAATCGGAGTTCGACTCTCCGTGGGGTCACCAATGATATATAAAAAGAGCTTTCCGGAGCTCTTTTTCATTAGAATGGAGAGTTCGCATAGCGGTCTAGTGCGCACGCTTGGAAAGCGTGTGTGGGGAAACCCACCAGGAGTTCGAATCTCCTACTCTCCGCCAAAA
>DALYDS010000073.1:0-4279 GCA_031973055.1 bacterium
GCATCTTTCCGAGTATTTTTGCCATGCCACACCATCCACTTATTCCCGCGAATACGAGTCCAGCTCCGACGAAGAGACTTATCCCGATAAAAGGATACACCATCCATGAGAGGATGATACCGATGAGTACGAGACCACCAGCTGCTACCTGGACTTGTCTCATGATGGGGAGCGATCATTTTTCTTTTTCAATGGGACAATCCTTGCAGACAGATATTCCACCTGTCAGATTGGAGACATTATTCATCCCTGATTGTGCTGCCCGTTTGATAAATTGTGAAGAGACATTTCCTGTGTTACAATAGGCGATTACTGTATCGTATTTTTCGAGTTGTTCTCGATAGTTCGTTGCGTCAAATGTATCAAGAGGGAGATTGATAGAATCCCGGATGTGCTCGAGATGATGTTCTCCAGGTGTCCGGACATCTATGAAGATGATTTTTTTGCCAGATTGTGCGAGCTTTTGTGCCTCTGAATAGGTGAGATGATTCATAAAAAGTAGTGTAAAAAATAAATATTAATTGTTTCTTCCTCTGCCGCCTCATCGCTGTTGTTCCGTGCTGAGGATAGTTTCGTAGTCGGCTCTTGATATGTATTTGGGCGTATAGCTTCATCCAGCCTGAGTGATATTTCGTACGAAGGCTCTCATATGATTCTCCGAGCCTCTCTTGAGCTCGGTATAGACAGCAGCTATATCGGCGTTATCGATGTTTTTCATCTGTGTATCGAGATCGTAGATATCGAGGTCTTCTATCGTTGCTCAGACTATGAGCGCATCCAGGAGGGAAGTATTTCCCTGAGCTATGAGAGTGTCATAGAGTTTTTGGATTTCTGGAGACGTAAATACTCCTGGTTCTAATTTTGCTGGATCAGGTATGCCATACTTCGTCAGCAGTCCGAGAACTGCTCCTGTATGAGTCTGTTCGCTGGCAGCGATATTGCTAAATATTTGTTTTTCCCATTTCTGAGAGAGTGCTGTGTAGACATCGTGTGCGAGTTTTTCTTCTTCTCTCATCCAGAGGAGAGAGCTCTTTTCTTGTTCTGATATTTCGCTTTTTCCGAGTGTGTCTGCGAGAGCAGGGGAGATCATATCAGCAGGACTGACACTATATTCCATTTCTTTTGCAGGAGTGTTTTTCTGTGAATTTTTTGTCTCGTAGACGCTACAACTGGGGAGCATGAGAGCCGAGAGAGTGATGATAAATATGTATCTCATAGTAGAGTGATAAAAAGTATTATTGAGTTGCAAATATATAATTGATATATATACTGAAACCTAGTTTAGTATATTTACTTAGTTTCTTTTTGCAACTAATTTTATGAAAAAAGATTGTGACATAGCATCAGTACTGAATTTCATGAACAAAAAATGGATCATGGTTATCCTGAAAACCATGCACGGTGGGCATGAAACATTTACTTCTATCAAAGATGAGATAGGGGACATCAACCAAAAAATCCTCTCCACTCGTCTCTCTGAGATGGAAGCGGAAGGATTCATCGTGCGGGAAATAGTCCAGCAAAAACCAATAAAAATACGCTATTCACTCACCAAAAAAGGGGAGTCATTTTGTGCTCACGTCTGCGGACTCCTAGACTGGCAGAAGAAGTGGGGGAAATAGGAGATTATTTGTACTTCCTATCTTTCCAATTCCACCATTTGAGGAGTTCTGGGTCGCGTTTCTCGGGAGGCGTGTCAGCGTAGTAGACAGCGCAACGAAAGGTATAGAGCATACACGGATCTTGTACGCTCCCACGAAAACGATTATGCAAATCATAGAGCGCCTCAGGATCTCGTCCTCGCAAATCCTCTACTTCAGCAAAGCCCATCTCTATCAAATCTTTTGCAATGGTTTTTCAGACTCAAGGGATTTGGAGGAGAGGGGATGGCATTTTGCTTAAATAAGGTATCCAAGCTTCTTTTCAAAAGCTGATATTTCATCTTCTTGATGTCTTTCTGAGAGCCATTTGTATACGTCAGAATCTTTTTTGAATTTAAAACCACGTATTGTTTTTGTTCGTTGAGCTATGAGGAAATTCATATTGCCTACCATTGTTCCTCATACATTTCTCAATAAAAACATACAAATACTTAGATATACTGAGTCTTTTTCATTTTCTTCATCGAACTCAGTACAGAGTTCTCAGAATGTAGGCGCATTTGATGAGTGAATCATATAGGGTTATGGTTTTACCAATTCAGGATATTCGGGAAGATTATTTGGTATCTATCTTACGATGCCTTATTTTCATGGTTAAGAGAATGCCCAAAATAATACAACCCCCAGTTAATAAATATGTTTTATATTTTCAGAGTAAGTAAGGGTAATATTTCCATTCTCTTTTTGCACATGTTTTCCATTCTCAATTTCAATCTCATCCTCCTGGTCTTACTCAGTGAGTGTATACTTTACTGCAATAAGTTAAATCATCATCTGGTCAGATAACACTTACTAAGTTTCCTGAACGAGCCATATCAATTTCTGCCCAAATATTAGTAGATGCTAAACAGAATAGACAAAATATACTCGATAAGAAAGTAATTTTAAAATATTTTTTCATAACGTGGTTCGAACTATATCTTCTGCAATCCGATTCGTCCTTTTTCGTTATCCACCTGGATGACTTTTACATGGACTTTGTCTCCGGTATTGACGACATCTTCGACGCGAGCGATACGCTTATCAGAGAGCTTGCTAATATGAATCATACCAGATTTACCACCACCGATTTCGACGATAGCTCCGACGCCTTCGAGGATTTTCACGACTTCACCATCGAATTCTTGACCGATTTCGATTTCACGGACGATATTTTCGATAGCTTTTTTAGCGCCTTCACCAGCTTCCTTGCTTGGTCCAGTGATGACGACTGTACCATCATCTTCGATAGAGATTTCTACACCGAAGTACTTCTGCATGTCCTGGATAGTTTCACCACCCTTACCGATGACCATACCGATTTTCTCAGGATTGATCTTCATAGAAATGAGAGCAGGAGCATGTTTAGAGACTTCTGAGCGAGGCTTGTCGATAGACTTGAGCATGCCCTGGAGGATAAATTCACGAGCGCCTTTCGCTTGTTCAAATACTTCACGAACGATGGCGAGCGTGAGACCGTCAATCTTTGTATCCATCTGGAGTGCTGTGATACCTTTGCGAGTACCAGCGACCTTGAAATCCATATCTCCGAGGAAATCCTCTTGAGCCTGGATATCAGAGAGGACGACGTATTTACCAGTCGCATCATCGAAGACCATACCCATAGCAACACCTGAAACAGGCGCCGTGATAGGGACACCAGCATCCATGAGAGCGAGTGTCGATCCACAGACTGAGCCCATTGAGCTCGAACCATTACAGGTATGAACTTCAGAGACGACACGGACTGTGTAGCCGAATTCTTCTATTTTTGGGAGGACAGGCATGAGTGCTTTTTCAGCGAGATTTCCATGACCGACTTCACGGCGACCGACTCCACGCATCATCTTTATTTCACCGACTGAGTAAGGAGGGAAGTTGTAGTGATGCATGTAGCGACGTTCGTATTCTGGGTACATGCCTTCGACGAGTTCATTGTCGAGAGGACCACCGAGCGTAGCAATAGAGAGTACTGATGTGACACCACGACGGAAGTGACCTGAACCGTGTGTGAGAGGGAGAAGACCGACTTCTGTCATGATAGGACGTACTTCGTCACCTTTTCGGCCATCGAGACGACGACCTTTTTCGAGGACGTTTTTACGCATGACTTTTTTCACGTATTTGTAGACGAGTTCTCCGATTTCGTTGCCATTGAGTTCTTCTGTATCTTCTGTGTAGTTGAGAGCTGTTTTTGCTTCTTCGATGATTTCTTCTAATTTATGATGAAAGTCGATTTTACCGATATTGTAGAGGGCTTCGATTTTTTCAGCTGAGAGGACTGCGAAGACTTTTTCTTCGAGACCAGCGATACCAGCCTTCACATCGAGATCCATCTTTGTGATAGGGTATTTTGCTTCGACTGTTGCGATGAAATCCTTCTGAGCCGCAGAGAGGTCTGCGAGGACTTTTTGAGCGTATTCAAATCCACGCATAATCATCTCTTCACTCGCTTCCTTACCACCCATTTCGACCATCGTGATTATGTCAGCTGTACCAGCGACGACGAGCTCGTAGAGAGCATTATTTACTTCTTCAAAGGTAGGATCAAATATCATACCACCATCTTCCATGACAGCGAGACGGACACCAGAGACGGCGTCTTCAAACTGATGAACACCAGCGAGCTGGAGAGCGAT
>DALYDS010000074.1:0-4180 GCA_031973055.1 bacterium
TATCTCGAGAGTATCAAGAAAAAAACATGGCTTCGTTATGTCCTCGTGCCAGGATATACCGATAGTCTCGATGATCTCGAAGCGTTCTGACACAAGCTCGGACATTATGCTTGTATCGAGCGAGTTCAGATATTACCATATCATACTCTGGGCATTTCAAAATATGCTGAATTACACCGTCCGTATCCTCTCAACTGAGTACCAGTTCCAACCCCTGAGAGTGTCGCACAAGCACGGGAAATATTTGAGAAATACTTCTCAAAGGTCACTATTGGTGGTTAATTTTTTTGACAAATATTCACCGTCTGTATAATTCCTCCATGCGTCAAACTAGTTCACTCCTTCTCGTGCTTCTTCTTTCCCACCGGGAGAGTTAGTTTGTTGCGAAGAAAAATCACGCACTTTCCACTCTCCCGAAACGGGAGAGTTTTTTTATTTCATTTTTATGGCTTCTGAAATTCCCATGCCAGCAACAATGCCAGAATTACCGGAATCAGTTCGCGGTATTTCATATTCTTTTAATCAGGCCAGATGAATTCGAAGTTGCCCTTGTCTTGAGTGAGATTGATGTAAATTGCTCTGAGGGAAGACATGCCTCTATGTGGCATCTATTTTTGCTCCTTGATCAACTTGATGAAGTTCTTTTGGGACTTTGACGGAATTTCCGTGCGATAAAATTCAAAAACACTATGCCTAATAATATGCGCTCTAATTATTCACTTCTTCTCGTCGTGCTTCTTTCCCCCACAGGGAGAGTGAGTTAGATGTGTATTTTTTCACTTCTTTCACCTCTCCTGCTCGGAGAGGTTTTTTTATTTTCTACCTATGTTTGCTTTCTTTTTTCTTCTTCATCGCCCGATGATATTCGTGCGACACTAATCACAACCACTTTATTTTATTATTCTATTTAATTATGTTATCATTTACTATCAAACAAAAGCATCACCAGGAGGCATATATACCGGCCCCTTCAATAAAACCAAGAGAGCTCGCACAACAACTACAAAATGAATTCCCAGGACAGGTTTTCGCCATTATAAATCATCATTGATTTGCTCCGAGATGTATTAGGCTCATAGAAGGCATTCGAGAGAAAATCCATCTTTGAATGATTCGCATTCTCTCGCCAGATGAGACAGCTGAAACAGAAATCCTCATAGATGGTCAATTTATAACCCTAGGCACACCTGCCACCCAGTAACTTCCTTATTATGCGTCATATAGGACACTCACTTCTTCTTACTTTCCTCAATGGGAGAGTTGTTTAGAAGCGTTTTTGCCTTTTTACAGCCCTCCTCACCAGGAGGGCTTTTATTTTTTTATTTATATTTATGCCAGAAATTACCTTCTCACCATTTTCTTACCACCATAACGCCGGTGAAAGTATCGATTGCCGTCATGCTCACGCAAACAGAGTTTGCCGGATTTTATGAGTTGATTGTCCATTTTATGGAACTGCTTTTTCTGCTTCTGGATGTCATTCACGGGGTTGTGTGAATATCTACTCCCTTATCCAAAAACAAGCCCAATTAGTCTCTCTGGAATGTATGAGAATGATTCGTACCAGACATAGCTCTCGTTCCATCGGTACTCATATTCATTATTTACCGTGTCACTGTACTCGTACCACTGATGTTTCCGTCAACAAACAAGATGATACACTGTGGCACTTTGATAAAAAAGATGGAAAAATCATACACAGACAATGTGGTAAAGTTATTTTTGAAATAGAGTAATCTGATTATACTGCGATTATGAACCACCGAGAAAACCCACAACTCCAGAAACTCGTCTCTATTTTCCTCGAGAAAAATACTCACATCAATCTCTCCGCTATTCGTGATGAAGAGGGAGTTTGGACGAAGCATATTGAAGACAGTCTCATCACGCTTCCACTTTTTGAGCAGTTTGGTGATAAAAAACTCAAAGTTCTTGATCTTGGGACTGGTGGATGATTCCCAGGATTACCGCTTGCGACGATGCTTCCACAGCATCACTTTACTCTCTTGGATGCGACACGAAAAAAGGTAGATTGCGTGAGAGAATTTGCAGAATCACTTGGACTCACAAATGTCACAGCACAGTGGGGGAGAGTTGAAGACATGAGAGCTCCGAGCATGAAAGAAGAGAGACTTCATAACAAAAATGGTATCGTATTTCTCGATGGTACTCCGTCGACGAGTGATCATTACGATCTCGTAGTCACACGAGCAGCTGCCTATATCGAAGACCTCTTTACTTGGATAAAACCTCTGCTCAAAGCGGACGGTCGGGCGTGGATCTATAAACAAGCTTCAGAAGAAGAATGGGCTGATGGACAGCAACTGGCAAAAAATCGAGGCATGATACTCACAAAAGCTCTCACATATCATCTCGCAGATCAGGAGCGATGGATACTAGAAATACGGAAAAAGTAGAAAAATTTCTCTTTTTCAAAAAAATCGTTATATTCTCTTTCATGCAAATCAATTTCACAACAAAGACTCCAAAGCTTCTCGCATCGAGAGGGTAGTTTTTGTTTAAAATGTAATTTTTCAAAACCCTCTCACATCGAGAGGGTTTTTATTTTTCTATTCATCACATGTCACATCATCTCTCTCTCATAACAAGCACAACCAAGAAACCGCCAAAGCGGGGAGGATAAAATAGTGTCTTTTTTTATTCTCAACTCCGCTCTCAAGACCTGAAGCGGAGTTTTTATTTATAACTTTATTTTTATGTCACAGAACTTATCACAACCACGAGTCCTCAAAGTCTGAGGAATACAAGCAGCACGTATTTCTGATACAGGACCATTGATTACACGGCTTCGAGAAAATGGACCACTTTCGGTCATTCTCTCCGCGCCAAATACAGATCAATTTCGCACGACCAATGTCCTCATAGAAGCAGCTTCTTCGCTTGCTGCTGGGGATGTACAAAAATCGAGAGAACTCCTTTTATCTGTCCAGGATTTTGTTCTCAATAATGTGTGTGAGCCCCTTCGGGGGGAGTCTGTTTTTAGAAAAATTAAGAGAGATATCCAGGGGCTTTTTCAGCAGTATTTCATAGATATGGATTGCTATGCGCGTGATAGGTCTCCCACGGCTCGGTTTTATACTTCTGATCCAGAAGAATCCAATGATTTCGTCGCTTCAGTATGGAAAAAACCAGCGCATAGTGGACGGGGAGGACCAGGGAAACTCCACACCGTCATACCATTTATTGAGCTCGGAGAAAACATCTCTGCTATTATCTATGCTCATCTCACTGGTGGCATACCGGTGACGAGTCGATCATGGATGAGGGAAAGAATCGAAGATGTGTATAGACGAGTAAAAGAGAGTCACAATCTCATTATATCAGGAGCACTTCGTATGAATCTCAGAGATAGGATGTTGGCTCTCTATTGACGAGGTTATACTGACGCAAATGCAGGACGGCTCGCTGTTGGTGCTTGAGCTGAACTCCTCGTTCATAAAGAATACCCTGTCTGTACTGCCGATCCAAGAATCGTAAATGGTTCGAGCCAGCCAATCTCAGAAGCATCAATGTCAGCACTTCGTGCCAGTCTCCATCCTCTCGTTGGCGCTCAGTTTCTCAATCCTCATGTTTTCGCTGATGGAGAACCAGTAGATATTCAGGTTGGTGATTTCGCTTCCGGTAGCATAACACGAGTTTCACGCAGAGATGTCCCCGAAGCAAGACCACTTATCCAAAAAGGGCCACGAGTACAGAGAAGTTCTGAGGGGATGAATTTCTGAGATATATCTCTTTCATTGAATGGATCATGAGATGAATGCTTGATATCAGTCGTCGACCATTCTCCACGAAGTAGTGAACGGGTTTGAGAAATGCGAACAATCCTATGAATAGAGAATGTGATAGAAGGACTGAATGACCGTGTCGCATCTGTACTGGTCCGATGTGACCAGGCAGATGAAATTGTTCGTCAGCTTCATCGAAAAATGTGTGAGATATAAATTATTTTTAACTTTATTACTATGAAAATCGGAATTGTATGAGCCACAGGCGCAGTAGGACAAGAATTGCTCCCACTGCTTGAAAAAAGAGAATTTCCTGTTTGAGAATTGAGAGTATTCGGTTCAGAAAACTCAGCAGGAAAAACAATACAAACACCGTATGGTTCAAGAGTTATTCAGCTTCTTTCTGAAGATGGAATACAGTGATTAGATGCGAT
>DALYDS010000075.1:0-4162 GCA_031973055.1 bacterium
AATGTCAGAACTCTCGAATTGATCAGGACTTCAACCACTCCCAGCTATCGCTGCCACAACAGCTATTATTGTGGCTCTCGTGACAAATACAGCTGTGAAAATTGGTCTAGCAAAGAAATTCTGAAGCAAACTCTTCGGAACTTATGTATTTCGTATTCTCGGTGCTGTACTCTCAGTAGGTGTTATTGTTCTTGTGGGAATTTCTTGGTTGGGTTAGATGAGATTAACAAAGAAAAGATTGAATAAATTAATGGATAATTCGTTTAAAAACCTCCCAAATTTGGGAGGTTTTTAAAAGTGTTGCGAAAAGATTATCTCAACTTGATATGTAATTCCTTGAGGCTGTCTTCATCGACATCGCTCGGAGCATTCATCATAGCATCTTGAGCTTTACCAGATTTTGGGAAAGCATACATATCACGGATATTGTCTTCGTTCAAGAGAATCATCATAAATCGGTCGATACCAAAGGCGAAGCCACCATGAGGAGGGACGCCGTATTGGAATGCTTCGTACATACCACCGAATTTGTTTTTAACTTCTTCTTCATTTCGTCCGACCATTCGAAATGCTTCTGTGAGCAGTTCGAGGTCGTGGTTGCGGATAGAACCAGAGAGGATTTCGTAGCCATTGAGGGTAAGATCATACTGGAAACCGTATACTTCCTCAGGATTCATATTTCTGAGGTCTTCAATGGTTGCATTGATGCTACTAAATGGATTGTGTGCGAAATCGAGTTTTCCTGTTTTCTCATCTTTTTCAAACATTGGAAAGTCTGTAATCCAAGCAAATGAGAGGGTACTTTCATCGACCAAATTATAACGGTTTCGGAGAGCGACACGGACAGCGCCGAGCACTTTATTGACCACTTCTCGTTTGTCTGCACCAAAGAATATCATATCTCCTACTTTTGGAGCGAGTTTTTCATCGATGATTTTGAGTTCTTCTGGACTCATGAATTTGAGGATGGGGCTTTTTGGCCCAGTTTCTTCGTAGATAATGTATGCGAGACCTTTTGCGCCTTGTTCGACAGCGAGAGCGGTGATTTCATCGATATCTTTGCGTGACATAGCCACACCAGGGAGTTTAAATGCTTTGACGACGCCACCTTTTTCGACTGCACCAGAAAATACTGAAAACCCTGAGCTTTTAAAAGCTTCACTGAAGTCCTCAAAATGGCAATCAAAGCGGAGATCCGGCTTGTCTGAACCATATTTTTCCATGGCTTCATGGTGTGTGATGCGTGTGAAGACAGGGGTCAGGAGTTTGCGATTTGGGGTGACAGTTTTGACGAGGTCACGAGCGAAGTTTTCAGCGACTTCGAGGACGTCCTCTTGATGGACGAAACTCATCTCACAGTCTATCTGATAAAATTCACAGCTATGACGATCAGCACGAGGGTCTTCATCGCGGAAACAAGGAGCAACCTGGAAGTATTTATCGATACCTCCTACCATCAAGAGTTGTTTATATTGTTGTGGTGCTTGAGGCAGGGCATAAAATTTCCCAGGGTGGAGACGAGAAGGGATGAGATAATCACGAGCACCTTCTGGAGAACTGACGGTGAAGAGGGGAGTCTGAACCTCGAGAAATCCGCCTTTTCTGAACCATTCACGAGCATAGGCGTTTACTTCTGCTCGGAATTCGATTTTCTTTCGCTGAACATCACGACGGAGATCGAGATAGCGGTATTTGTAACGGATATCTTCACTTGATGTGCTGTGGTCTGAGATTTCAAAAGGAGGTGTTTTTGCTTTATTGAGGATAGAGCATTCATGAACGAGGATTTCGATAGCTCCTGTCATGAGATCGCTATTTTCTTGACCAGAGGGACGAGCGCGTACTTCACCCTCGATTTTTATCACCCATTCAGCACGAGCTGATTCGATAATTTGAGCTAATTCAGCATGAGTCTGAGGATCGAAAACGAGTTGAGTAATGCCATATCTATCACGGATATCGATAAATATGATGCCCCCGTGATCGCGACGATTTGCGACCCAACCAGAGAGAGTGACTTTGTGTCCGATGTGATGAGCGGTGAGTTGTCCGCAGGTGTGCGTTCGGTGCATATTTTCAATGAAAAAATAAAGAAGAGAGAAAAAATATGATTTTTACTTGTTTGATTATGTCTTTTTTTGAGAAAAGTCATCTTTTTATCAGAGTTCGGATTATATATACATACTTGATATCAAATATTCGTCACGTCAAGTCTCTCGTCTGTGTTTTTATTACACTGAACTTGAGACAGTAAAAAATATAGGGTATCTTTATCCTATGAAAAGAAATAAATTCCCAAAAGAAAAGGTAAAAAAACTCACACCGAGGCAGACACTCCTCCACTGGATTGGTTTTTTTGTTGGAGCAGGAGTAGTCATCCTCTTCACGGCATACGGTTTTTTCCTCTCTCTCAAGCCACCATTTATGCTCAATAGTGCCCCAGAGGAAACTCTCGGACTGGTCGGAGTAGCTCTCGCAAATAATGTCGGTACAGGGAAATCTCGCGCTGATGAAATCCCTGTTGAGCTCCCAGCTGATGTAAAGATAGTACAAGATGCTCTCCAAAAAAGCGATAGACAGTGAACTGATTTTTTCCAAATACATTTCCACGCACTCCAAGAATTCGAAGAAATAGCCACCATTGATATCATCAATTACCTCAGCCTCCACACAGATCGTACTGAAGCACTCGATGCCTACATCACACAGCTCGAAGAAAAAGTAGTTGAGAGTCAGACTTCTGTTGCTAGTCTCGAACAACAGTTCCAGATTAACCAGAGCGCAGTAGCACCTCTACAGGCTGATATCAAGGCAACTCAAACAAGCGTAGAACAAGCCTATAACAACAGAAAAAGTGATGAAATCATCGCTGGACTTGTACGGCTCGAAGAACTCCGCACAGAAGAGCAAGAGCATAAAGCGGCAGCCATATTTGCAGAGCGAATCGCTAAAGAATATACCGTCTTTATCAATGCCTCTAATCAAAAACTCGCTATCCTCAAAGCCAACAAAGAAGCTCTCGTGAAATGAGTAAAAGTGACGCTGCCTCCAGGCATAGACATCAAACTCCTCAAGGAACTCAATATATTCTCTACTGAAACCAACTAATATGCGCCGTATTTTTTCTTCCATTCTCTCGCTCATTTGATCGCTTCAAAAAAAGCACCTCTTGATAATCGTTGGGCTCGTCCTCTCAGGTTCTTGTTTTGCTCTCCAGGATAGTGAAGTGCTGACCAACATCGTTGTTGTTTTGAATTTGATATTGAGTTTGATATTGATAGTCATTACCCCCGCAGTTATCCTCGCATGATGGCTCCTCTCTCCAGACTGGACCATGGGTGATTTTTTCGGACTGAGAGAGTATTTTCTCCAGGTCTGGGTACTCGTTTCTAATCTTGTCTATATTATTTTTGCCCTGCTCTTGCTCTATATGGCAATCATGCAGATATTTAGCGGTGAGAGTGAATTTGCTTTTAAACAAAAACTTCCACAGTTTCTCGTTGGTATCTTGATAGTGCCATTTACATGGTTGATTGTCAGCTGGACACTCTCTTTCGCGAATCAAGCAGTTGCAGCCGTACTATCTATACCTATGGGGGCTATAGGGGCTCTCAATACCAATGATCCAAAGACGAGTATGTTTCATAAGCGAGTGATACCAACGGTTCTCTCGTTTAATCTCGCCGAATGACAATGAAAGGAAGCTCAAGGATGTAAAGGAGGGCAAACCACTGTTACAGATTCAAAAGGAAAAACAACTACAGTAAACTGTATTTCAGCTGCTGAGTTTGTGACTAATAATGGTTCAGGACCTTTTTTTATCATTCTCATCTATGCGTATGATATATTTCAGATAAATACGGCTGACCTCGTACAAATATCAAATCTCTGTACGACATCTAGCGAACAAGCTAGCTCGAGTGACTGTATCAAAGATATGATGGGTATTATTCGTACAGCCGGCCTCGGACTCATAGTGACGACATTTTTCGGCGTACTAATCATCGCACTCTGTTGGGTACTCCTCGCTCGAGCGCTCAAGCTCTGGATATATGTGATGTTTTCTCCACTCTTCTGACTCGCGTATTTCACAGGAAATGGATGGGGAGAGGCATTTCACTCTGAATGAGGTGGAGGCGGAGGAGATACGGGTATGACCAAA
>DALYDS010000076.1:0-3830 GCA_031973055.1 bacterium
CGAAAATTGTTTCCAAACACAGGAGTTCTCCTGGTGGAAAAAGACGCAAATACTGTGACTCAAAAATCACTCAAGGAATGTGACATACTCATCGGTACACAAAAAATTACTTCACTGCCAGTCGAGAATATCTGACTCACTGCTTTTCTCCTCGTCGAGAGCGACCTATCCGTACCGACCTACAATATCGAAGAAGAAGTTTATAGTCAGGTGAAATATTTCCTCTCAAAATCAGAAGAAGTTATCCTCCAGACTCGTTCGCCCAAGCTCCGACTGATACAGGATTTAGTATCTTCGAATTTTCGTACTTTTTTTCAGAGAACCATCGCAGAGCGCAAACAATTCAGCCTCCCTCCATTTGTACAGATGGTAGTAATCCATATAGGAGAGGCGAGTGAATCGACGCTCAAATCGAGGATGGCAACTCTTGCCTCAGCGATGATTGAAACCGCAAAACAGAGCCCAACGATTGCTATAACATATGATCACCTCCTCTCCGACAGACGACAAGGGAAATACTACCAAAAAATCCTCATCAAATGACCTGATGTTCTGGGATTTCTCGAACCATTTCGTAAGCAATTGGTGCGGGGGAGGGATATAGAGGTGGAGTGGCTCTAAGGGGAGGAAGAAAAACAGGATATATCCTCGTTGTTGAATTTCTTGACTTTATGTTATCCTCAATATACTCCCAGAGTTATTTTTAATTTATTTTTATGTCTCTCTTGTCTCTAGTAGCGGTCAAACGTGATCCCAAAACAGACCTCAGAACTATCCGCGGTAACGCAGATGGTAAGGGTTCAGTTCCAGGTGTTATCTATGGTAAAAAATGTCCAAGTACACCACTCTCTGTCGATACATCTGATTTACTCCGTGTTTTCCGTGAAGCAGGTTATTCTCACATTATTGAGCTCTCTCTCGATGGCAAAAAGCATCAAGCAATTATTCACGATGTTGATATTCATCCAGTTGCAGGGACTTTCCTCCACGTAGATTTCCTCGCAGTCAGCGCTACTGATAAGCTCACAGTGACTGTTCCTATCAAAATGATTGGTGAATCTCAAGCAGCTCGTGATGGTGCTATCATCGATCACGTCCTCCAGGATATCGAGATTCGATGTCTCCCAGCTGATATCCCAGCTGAGCTCACAGTCGATATATCAAAACTCGAAAAAGTCGGCGATTCTCTCCACGTCTCAGATCTTGGTCTCGATGCAAAAAAGCATGATCTCATCAACAATGAAGATACAGACACAGTTGTCATCGCTTCAGAATTCCAGGAATATGTTCCAGATGAAGAACCAAAAGAAGTCGAAATCTTGACTGCGAAACCAGAAGAAGGCGCTGAAGGCGCTGAAGGTGCTGCTCCAGCAGCTGCTCCTGAGAAATCAGAAAAATAATCTATGCTCATCCGTATTGTTGGCACATCGCCAGATGCAGAAACGCTTTTATCAAGAGTCCAGGCTTCCCTCGAGGAGCTTGGACTTTTGTCACATACAACGGTCGAAATATACGATACGCCAGAGTATCGTGAACAGATGAAAATCACGAATTTGCCAGCCTTGTGTATAGAAGAACAGTCGATTAATTTCCGAGATATGATATTCGAGTGAGTTATTCCTGAACATGCAGAGCTCGTGAGTCTCTTCATATCGCTCTTTGGTGGAGAAGAAAAAAAGTGATGATGTGGGACATGTACGACTGGTTCTTGTGATACATGTGCGTGTTAACCGCTGAATGAAGAAAATCAGTGGATTTTTCACTATAATCTCCTACAATCAGCAGAGATTTCTTTTTACAATACTTATGAAAAAATTACTCCTCGTATCAGTTGTAGCCCTTCTCCTCACTTCTTGTGGGAATACGACACAGTATTCCAATCTCACAGCATGTCTTCAAAAAAATCAGGTGGTTATGTTTGGTGCTTCTTGGTGTCCTCACTGCGCCGCTCAGAAAAAACTCTTCGGAAAATCAGTGAAAGAACTCCCATATTTCGAATGTTCTAAAGGTGGCGAGCAGGTTCAAGAATGTACCGACAGGGCTATATCGAGTTATCCTACCTGGCAATTCCCAGAAGACGTTCTCAAGAAACTCCCCGAAACAGCCCTCGTAAATCTCTATAATACAGAATTAGAAAAAGTCCGAGCGTCTATCAAATGACTCAAGCAAGCACTCCCTGCTGAACAAAAAGAAGCCATCAAGGCATTGAATGATTTTGAGAAAAAGACAGAAGCGACAGTAAATTCCAATATTCCTGTTTTTGAAAAACTCTCAAAACTTACTTCACTTATGGTTTCTGAAGACAATAAAGTCTCAGAACAGGCTATGTATACTTCTGGACGTGTAAGCGGTGAGCGACCTCTCTCAGAGATTGCACTCTACTCTGGATGTAGCGCCGAATACCAGACTGATATTTCTGTCTCAAAAGAATAGAGGTATCTAAAAATCTTGACGTCTCCGTCTGTCCGAATAGTTACCGTTGTATACAACGAGTGACCTATACGATTCTCTTAATTGTTGGCATCTGTCTAAAAGTTTAGTTTGAAAAGGGCCTTCTTTAGTCCCTCAAGCGAGGCTCTCTACTTTCTCTATACGGTGCAACAAATTATCCACATCAGATTCGCTTAATTCTCGTGTCTCCGCTGTCGTAAATAATGTATCTTTGAGTTCCTGAATCTGCTCTATTTCACGTAAACAATGTTCATACAGAATTGACTGGTAGAGTACTACTATTTTTTCCATGAGTGGATGGATTTTTTTTCTGAGTGCCTCTTTTTTTGCATCATCAGACTCTTCTGCCTGGAGAAAGACGATATCGAGGAGTTGATTGCGTAGTTTACGAGCCTTATCTATATCTCCAGCTTTGATATTGAGTGGGCCCTCTTGGGTTTCTACGGATTTACTGAGTTCTGTGACTCCTGTCTCTAAAATTTGATCTACGAATGTCGATACCTGCTGTGCTATATCGCTACCCTCTAAACGTCATGAAAAAGCAGCGTTATCAATAGTATGCCGAGTACCATCTGGAAAGGAAAATGTGTGTTTTTCGAACTTCATAGAGCTTTCTGGTACCATTTTACTATACTTTTATTGCCAAATCAAACCTGAGAAACGCCTTGCATATAGCACTTTTTTTCTATACTTACTGTAGTATTTTTGTCATATTTATGAAAATCTCTCTTAACTGGGCACGACATTGGACACCTGTTCCAGAATACGTGCCTGATGCGCTCGAAAAATTCGCACATATATACTCTACCCATACGGCAGAAGTAGAAGGTATTGATAGCTATATTTTTGATGATAAAATCGTCGTCGGGAAGGTGCTCACCTGGAAACCCCATCCTGATTCTGACAAGCTCGGCTTAGTCCAAATCGATGCGGGGAAGTGTGGACAGCACGAGATCGTCTGTGGTGCTCCGAATGCAAAAACATCAACATATGTGCCAGTAGCTCTCGAGCACGCGAAGCTCCCAGGAGGTCTAGTGATATCCAGACGCGCTATACGGGGTATAGACAGTTGTGGAATGATTTGTAGTCTCGATGAACTCGGACTACAGACAGATAGAGCTGAATGAATATTCCCACTCGAAACTGTATGGGACGATAAAATTCTAGAAAAACACCTCGGAAAACCTTTTGGAACTTTATCGCTTACACTGCCAGGACATGATGGAAATATCGAATACGCCATGAGCGATGTAGTGTTTGACCTTGATAACAAATTTATTACCAATCGTCCTGATCTTTTTTCTGTTGTCGGAAATGCTCGCGAGATTGCCTGTATTGAAAAAAAACACTTCAAAGACATTGACCACAAAAAACTCAAG
>DALYDS010000077.1:0-3625 GCA_031973055.1 bacterium
AGAGGCATTTCACTCTGAATGAGGTGGAGGCGGAGGAGATACGGGTATGACCAAACTGGGGTTTGTACCATTTTTCAAACTCGCGATGGTGCCTGTATTGGTATCTGCGGTTCTCTCATTTGGTTTGCTCTTTGTCGGAGTGATGCGAAGTAGTTTCACGGGGGCACAAGATGGTGATGCTTCTGGTATTAGTGTGTGAAAAACTGTCTGTTCAAAAGATGATTTCTTGGTGCGTTATTGTATTACCAAGAAAAGTAATAATAAAAAGGAATGATATGAATCTTCGCTCGTTATCGGTTCGAATACAACAGATGGAGGAGCTCCGGGAGAATTTGCTATTCAATTCAGATTCGGAACCAGCTTTTCACCATTTATCGATGATGCCGTGAGTGGTAAGAGTGCTATCGGTGCCTTGGGTGGTGCTGTAGACAGTGTTGAGGATATATTCGCTCATCTGATTATCACGATGATAGCGCTCGCTATTATCTGGACGGGTGTGAAGGCCGCCGTAGAATATGATGAAGTAACAAAAATAGCCTTCAAACCATTCGCACAGCTCGGAGATAGTACAGTCAAGATGATACAACAGATACCGAGCATGATACCGCTCCCACATCCCGCATTGGCTGCATTGACTCCATGAGGAGCTAAAGCTATTTCTCAGGGTATCAATACTGGTCTTGCCAATGCTGAAGCGACGAGAGCGAAAGACTTGATGAGCGTCTTACAGAATCCTGGAGACTTTCAGGCTGCTAAGGCTATCAGAGAGGGTACGGGTGACATAACCGCAGCTGTCAAACAAGTAGGCGAAAGAATATTAGAAGGTCCTAACAAGAAAGATACAGTTGAAGGACTTCGAAAGATTGCAGAAAAAATATCTGATCCAAAAATCAAAAAAGAAGTTCTGGATGATCTCACAGTCGACGCGAGTGTTACAGATATAAAAGCTGCAGCTGAAAAAATTCGAACATCTGCGAAAGATTTAGATGCCAATAATACAGCATTATTGGATGGCGTCAGAAATGCTCCATGAGGTGGTTCTTCTGGAGGTGGAGAAACTTCGAGCGTGGATGATAATGGAAAGATAAGTGGACTTTCAGGTACAAACGGTTCAATTAACATATCTGATATTGATCCAGCAAAACATTTCAATGAATCACAGAGAAGAGCCCTAAAAGATACTACAGTTAAGGAAAGGTTGAGGAATTTTGAAAGCGGTAAGGAAACGCCTGCAGTAGGACAAGATTTTATTAAGAAAACATTTCAAATTGATGTACCAATAGGTAAGGTAGTCGATTTATCAAAAAAACTCGTATCTCTTGCGCCATAGTATTAAATAATAGTAAAATTGGAATGTGATATAATCTGAGACGCTGTCTTATCTTGTTTGATGAACTCTATCTGACTCGCATGCAGCAGATGTCCATGTCGTCCATGGAGATGTGCTAGTTCAGAGAATTTCACGACACTCGGTCCACCATATCGTCTATCGCCAATCAGAGGATGTCCAATATGTGCCATATGGACACGGATTTGGTGCGTCCGCCCAGTTTTTGGATGGAGTTCGACGAGAGACCAGGTATTATTGTTTCACGTTTTTATGACTTCATAGGACGTCTCGGCGCTCTGTCATGCTGTATCGACGACCATTTTGGCTTCATCAGTACGACCAGTATCGAGACGCAAGATAGGAGCATTGATAATTCACTTTCTTGGTTCGGGTACGCCGATGACGAGAGCCTGATAGGTTTTCTCGACTTTACGAGTCCGGAATTGCTCTGCCATCCATTCATAGGAGAGGCGATTCAGACACGAGATAATAATACCCGAGGTATCACGATCGATGCGATGGGCGAGCGCTGGATGAGCAAAAGTTCCAGCCGGTTTCCATCATTTATCGACGAGATAATCCTCTATTTGATCAATAAGGGAGACTTCATCAGTTTTATGATCAGGACTATGGACGATGAGACCAGAGGGTTTATCGTAGATGAGGATATCAGTGTCTTCGTAGAGAATACGGTTGGTATCGAGTTTCTGAGAGACTGAGACTTTTTTCTCTTCTTGTGTGGTCCAAGTTTTATAGACAGAGTCTTCGATATCTATATCGAGCACATCACCGTCTCTGAGCTTCGTACTCTCAGGGAGTTTCTTGCCGCCGATGGTTATTTTTTTAGTGCGCAGAGCTTCGTAGATTTCTCAGAGTCGCGCGCCTGGAAAAATCTTTCGCATATATCTATCGAGTCGTTGTCCGATATCGTCAGAGGTTGGTTTTATGTGTTTCATGTGCTTTATGTATTTCTAAGGAGAGATGTTTTTTACAAACATGATTTTTTTCCTATAGTAATTTAACGAATTAAGTGATTTTCACAAACTCAACAGCATTAAAAAGAATTTTCCATGTCTCTCACTCGTAAGATTATCCTCCTTGTCGCTGGTGTTGTTGGACTTTTCCTCCTCCTCAACCTCACACTTTTACCATACGTCACCAAGCGTTATTTCTTTGATTTTCTTCAACAATTCTATAGTGAAACACGTCAGAATGAGATTGATTCAGAAATTCTCAACCTCATCAAACAATTCCCAGATCAGGCGCCAGAGCTCCTCGAGAAATACCGTGAACTCGATGAAGATCTCAGTCAATTCACTGCAGGGTTTGAGAGTTACATCGATACTGATCCAGTATTCAATCGTGATTCTGTCGGTAAATATCTCGAGGAATCAGGTATTGAAACAAAACAAGTTGAGGATGTTATCGGTCTCAATGCGATGTCAGCGTTTCTCAAGAGTGCACCTCTCGGATTCAGTTTTTCAGATGGTACAGATCCGAAGAGACAATTCGTAATGCAGGTACTCGCAGCGATGATAGGTATTAACTTCCTTTTTGTCATAGTCATCATCTGATGTGTGCTGTATTTTTTGCGAAAATCTTTTCAGCCTATTAGAGCAGTGACCGATACGCTTGATAATTTCACGATGTCAGGAGGCAAGATGCTCGCCTATGATGGTCATGATGAATTCCGTCCACTCGTCGATTCACTCAATAATCTCCGACTTCGCCTCGATCATCAAGAGCGTATCAGGACGCAATTTCTCACAGATATGAGCCATGAGCTCAAAACTCCCATGACGGCTATTCGTATCTACCTTGAGGGCATCAAAGATGGAGTAATCCAGCTCAATCCAAAAAATATAGACGCTCTCACTGGTGAGCTCGGTCGCCTCACGAGAATTGTGGAGAGTCTCATGCACTTCCAGATGTTTGAGAGTCGACCGACAGAATTTCAACATATCAAAATCCAACTCCAAGAAATTTTTTCTATCGTTCAAGAGACCCATTCTCATGAGCTCGCGAAACAGGGACAAACAATGGTCTATGTTGGTCCGAAGCGTGCGAGTATGATATTTGACCACGATAGTCTCGTGCAGATACTCCATAATGTGACAGCTAATTTTCTCCGTTATGCTGGACCGAATACACAACTCCGTATGAATTTCTTTCATGAGCAGACACACGATATTTTGATTTTTCAAGATAATGGACGATGAGTCTCAGCGTCTGAACTTCCGTATCTCAAAGAAAAATTTTATCAGGCTGATAAATCCAAGACAGGAGATATACGTG
>DALYDS010000078.1:0-1184 GCA_031973055.1 bacterium
TTCATGCAGGGAGCTTTAATAGCATAAACCCCGGACGTATCGACGCTCAGATGATTTACCACACTATCGCTCAATTTCGAGCCGAGTGAAGTCTCCTACAGGCATGACAAAAATTAGCAACAGTCGTGCCTTCTGGCAACGGCGGACATGTTTTCGGTGCACTGACCGCTCGCTTTCTCTCAGGCGTACCTGGACCGACTATTATCTCGTGCAATGCGAATGATTTTTTCGAAAAACTCATCAATCATGGCATTCTGGAAATGCCCGAGAGTGATAGCGCTGTCCATCAACCATCTGTATCAATGA
The DNA here is from genome assembly GCA_031973055.1 of bacterium. GTDB lineage: Bacteria > Patescibacteriota > Gracilibacteria > BD1-5 > JAGOOR01 > JAGOOR01. The sequence continues at coordinate 307 of DALYDS010000078.1, forward strand.
TTATAGAATACCCCAATAATATGGAGAGATTGTTCCGGCTCGCATTCGGTCCCGAGAGAACATCTCAAATTATGTCTGACTTCTCTGCATGAAAAACCGTGCAACTCACAACCGACGAACAATCCATGCTCAGATTCTGACTCAATATCCATGCGGTTAGAGTCACAGGAGCTGAAGAACTCAGAGCTATGAGAGAGTATTTCCGGGAAACAGGCGAACTCATCTGCCCTCATACCGCTAATGCTCTTTGTGCATGGGGAAAAATAGAATCAAATTTTCCCAATACTCATGCCCTTATCTGTGAAACCGCCTCTGCCTGGAAATTTCTCGCTTCGACAGCAGCGGCTCTCAGTACAGAAGAGAATATCTGGCAAGAATATGAGTCACTTCGTCCTCTCGAGTCGAGCTACGAATGAGTCCAGAAACTCCTCCAGAAGATCGAAGCATGATTTCAGACACAAGGAAAGACTTTCAACATACCAAATTATATAAAACCATGGCTCTGACCAGAAAACAAACACTCCCCGACTCTTTCTTGTGAGCAATTCTGAGAGAAGACATTGGAAATTGTCAGAGACTGGATACTGACGGAGAAATAATTTTGCACAAAACGAAAACTCTCTATAATATCTCCATCACTTCCCAACCTATGACATGACTGTGAACTACATTGTAACTGTTTAGAGAACTTTTGACTAAAGCTCTCACCTTTCGGTGAGATTTTTTTTACTCTTATAACCCACTTTTTTATGCCAGAACTCATGACAAAGCGCCACTCGCTTTCCCACATTATGTCCCAGGCTGTTCATGCAGTTTTTGCAGATCAGAAAATACTCCGAGGAGTAGGTCCTGCTATTGATAATGGTTTTTATCAGGAT
>DALYDS010000078.1:1216-3515 GCA_031973055.1 bacterium
CACATCTCAAAGACATCGAAAAAAAGATGAAAAATATCATTCGGCAGAATCAAACTTTTGAGATGATTACTCGTCCTGCAGATGAAGCAATTGCAAAATTTGAGGCGGATGGAGATATTTATAAACTTGAACTCGCTCGTGATCTCGTGGCCGCAGGCGAGGCAACACTTTCTTTTTGCATCAACAAGATGCAGGACGGTCGTGTGACCATGGATGATATGTGTAAGGGGCCTCACGTAGAGAAAACAGCGGAGCTCGATGAGAATGCTTTTCAGCTCGATAGAATCGCTGGTGCCTATTGGAGAGGTGATGAGAAAAATAAGATGCTCACGCGTATCTACGGTGTCGCATTTGAATCTCGGGAAGAGCTTGATGCCTACAACAAACAAATGGCAGAGGCGAAGAAGCGAGATCACCGTATACTCGGTGCGAAACTCAATCTCTTTACACTCTCACCCCTTGTAGGTTCTGGACTTCCGCTCCTCAAACCAAATGGTATGATTATCCGCAAGGAAATAGAAGACTACCTCTGGTCACTACATAAGGATCACGGGTATCAGAGAGTCTGGACTCCACATATCGCAAAAATCGAACTCTATGAGACATCGGGTCATGCTGCAAAATTTGGTCACGAGCTCTTCCGTGTGAAGGGTGGTCATGGAGAGGATTTCTGTATGAAACCTATGAACTGTCCTCACCACATGCAAATCTTTGCAGATAATCAGTGGAGCTACCGTGATATGCCTATTCGTTATTTCGAACCAGCAACGGTCTATCGTGATGAGAAACCAGGACAACTCTCAGGTCTCACTCGTGTCCGTGCTATCACTCAAGATGATGGACATCTCTTCCTCCGTGTCTCACAAATCAAGCAAGAAGTGGGAACTATTGTGAGTATTATCAAGGAATTCTATACAACACTCGGTATGGTAGAGGATTATTGGGTATCTCTCTCTGTCAGCGATCCAGCAACACCTGATAAATATCTCGGCGGAAAGGATGTATGGGATACAGCAGAATCTTCACTCGAAGAAGCAGCTAAACAATTCGACCTCCCCTACAAGAGAATCGAAGGTGAGGCAGCGTTTTATGGCCCAAAACTCGACTTCATGTTCAAAGATGCGATTGGAAGACAATGGCAACTCGCAACAATTCAGCTCGACTTCAATCTCCCAAATAGATTTGATCTCAGCTATGTGAACGAACAAGGAGAGAAAGAACGTCCAGTCGTTATCCACCGTGCTATCTCTGGATCACTTGAACGATTTATGGGTGTCATGATCGAACACTTTGCAGGTATCTTCCCTCTCTGGCTCGCACCTCGTCAGGCTATCGTCGTACCAGTCGGTGAAAAATTCAATGACTACGCTGAAAAAGTCCTCAAATCACTCAAAGACGCTGGCATCCGTGCGGAAGGAGATTTTTCATCTGATGGTCTCAATAAAAAAGTCCGCAACGCTGAGCAAGCACATATCAACTATATCCTCGTCGTCGGTGAAAAAGAAGAAGCAAATAATGGCGTCGCTGTACGAAACTATAAGACAAAGGAACAGACAGAAGAATCAGCAGCAGATTTTGTCGCACGAGCGAAGAAAGAGATAGAAGAAAAAAGTCTTTAAAAATTTTATGCTCGCTAATACCATCCTCGCTGCTGACAACATCATAACTCGATGAAATTGAGCAAATCAAGAAATATTGCTCATAAAACGATGACATGATCCATTTCGAGACATGTGGGCTTTTCCTGCAGGCAAAGTCGACACAGATGAAACTATCAAACATGGTGCCCTCCGAGAATTGCGAGAAGAGACAGGTATAGTCTTAGAAGATGTGGAATTCTTCTGAATCTACGACAATCCCACTCGTGATCCACGAGGGCGAACAGTCTCTGTCATGTATTCAGCTCAAGTACCTGATGATATATCATTTCAGGCAGCAGACGATGCAAAAGAATGTTCATGGTTTCCTATTCACGATTTACCGCAAATGGCTTTTGACCACGAACAGGTGATTAAAGATTTTATTGAGAAGAGAGGAATATAAAAAAGCCGGAGAGGACTTGTTCCTCTCGTTCGCTATGCTCACTGCCGGAGACGGCTCGGGACAGATATGCCTGTAGGCATATCTTTTTCGCTTCGCTCAACCCTCTATTCAAGTCCTCGCTCACAGGAACATCGAGAAAAATAAAAACCCTCTTTGAGGGTTTTGATTTTTCTGGTGCCCAGGAGAGGACTTGAACCTCCATGCCTTGCGGCGACGGCTTCTAAGGCCGTTGTGTCTGCCATTTCACCACCTGGGC
>DALYDS010000079.1:0-3481 GCA_031973055.1 bacterium
GTATAAAGAGTCAAACAAAAAAGCAAGTGGATTATCGTTTACCAAGTTTTATTGGTTTATTTTTGCGAAAACAGAAGTTCTAGAATTTTTTGTGACACCAAAAATAAAACAGTCCCTATGAGCGCTGATTCACACACTGTACGTGCTATCAAAAGATTTTTGACTCGTTTATTAATAGCCCTTTGTTCAAGAATAGAAGTATTATATTCTGTGCGGCGCTGATTCTCTGCTTGCCATGTTTGTATTTTGCTCATCTCTTTCCCTACTTCCCCGAAGATATGGCTCACATCATAGAAATAATGTGCAACATGTTTAAAAATTTTATCATACAATTCTCTATGAAGCGCGCTTACTAAATCAGCATATTCGAGAATATTTCAATCTCCGAGAGCTGCTGTACATGATGTAATATCTGCTTCCAATATTCGTAACTCATCAGGAGAAAGTATTGTAGCAATTTCTGCTTCATGACGAAGACCTCTCTGGTGAGTTAGGTCTGATTCTAATTGTCTCTTCCTGTCCTCAAGAGTCGTCCGTGCATCTTTTCACATTTCTCCTCGTTGCAATTCTTTCCTACAACTACTTACTACTTTTTCCAGACGTAATATCTCTCTTCCAACAATATCCATTTTTCCTCTCTTGGAGGTATTTTCCTGATTTTGTACTTTCTGTTGTTTTCTATCCTCTAATCTCTTTTCTGTCCACTTTCTCCAGACTTGTGGAATACAATCATCCACAAAACCCTGAATAGTTTCTTCCGTCATGAAAACCTTTCCGGTTCATTGTAAATAAAAACCATCTTGAATTCTTTGTTGATTAACCAATTGACTGATAAATTCTTCCGTAAATCAGAAGTGTGCTGCATTTCTTCTAACAATTCGAAGTATTTGGGGATAAATTTTTTCTAAGGCAGCTTCACTGAAATCTACATCGAGCGCTACATGTCGACCAAATTCTTCTTCAAGTAAAAAATGTGATAGATGCAGTGGTGGGAGAAGATCTTGGAACTCTGAATCTCTAGACACGGAATTTCCAATATCGGCAGGTGTTGTTGTGGCCATAGACTTCTGTCAATAAATTATCGCATGATAATATTATAAAAATACAAAAGTCAAATTAGTCTCAGGAACTATTTCTAGTAGAGATTAATCTCGTTATTTTTGGAGCTGTCGTGAAGTCCAGAGCTCATCATAGAATTTCTTTGCTTCATCTGGTTTATTGTTTTTGACACGGTCCTGAATATCTCGGAGGATTTCTTCTGGTGTACGAACAGAACTGTTACTCCGTGATAAGGGAGTTGGATTTTGTTGTGACACGATACTGACTTCTGCTCCGACGATGTCGGCTTGGAGAGCAGTAGTATTGGGCGTATAGCCGAGGACGGTGAAGAGCATCACCATGAGTATGCTGCCAGAGAGAGCGAGCATGATAAAAGGACTTTTTTGTTGCATATGATTGATGATACCATATCGTGTGTTGAAAAGTCAAATATTTGACTATACTCTTTTCATGCGTCGGCATGAGTTTTTTTTCTGATTAGTTCGTATCCCCCTTGAGGTCATCATCGTATTGGTCTCTTTTTGGATTGCTCGGGGGATTCGTGTGACGACCGATCTCATCCCTGGTGTGAGCCTCCCTTCTCGTACTATTGATACATGGTACCTCATATGCCTCGCGCTCGGAGCATACTGTATTATTGGGACCATTTTTGCCTTCCAAAAACTCTACGCGATAGATAAAGTCACAGGGATTATCGAAGAATGTTTTACCGTGATAAAATCAGTTTTTGTGAGTTTTTTCATAGCTATTGGTGTCCTCTATATGACCAATGGTTTCCCATATGAAACTATACTCATTCCGCGACTTATTCTCATCTATGCTTTTCTTATTGTTATCGGATGAATATTGCTCGAGCGAATAATTATCAGGATACTCCGGGGCTATGGTCTCAAAAAATGATGGTTTCCAAAAAAGAGGATACTCCTCATTATGAATCATAGTGAGCCAGATCTCGAACACGCACTCTCATACAATCGAAATATTCACATAGTCTGATATATCGCTCCCTTTGAACAAAAGAGTCATTTCAAATATCTGGGAACTATAGGAAAACATCACGAAATAATCGAAGAATATGAAATCGATGAGGTGATTGTTCTCTCTCATGACCTCCCCTATGAACTCAGGAAGACACTCTTTGAATACTGTCAGATAAGTGGTACTGTCTATCGTTATACAGGCAATCTCTACGAAACCTCAAAACACAATGCTCATATTGATTTCATCGGTCGCATCCCTCTCATCGAAATACGGACCATCGGTATCACAGCCTGGGGCCGAGTCGTGAAGAGAAGTTTTGATGTGATTGTGTGAACTATTTTACTTACGCTCCTCTTCATACCCTTTATTCTCCTCAGTCTCATCATCGTCCTCGAATCGCCTGGGTTCCCATTTTACGTGAGTCGCCGAGTCTGACGTGGTAATCGGCTCTTTGCGATGATAAAATTTCGCTCTATGGTCAGTAATGCTGAGGCTCTAAAAAAATCTCTCCAACGGGACAATGAGCGGACTGATGGGCCCCTCTTCAAGATAAAGGATGATTTTCGCATTACTAAAATCGGTAAGTGGATCCGCCGATGGTCTATCGACGAGCTCCCTCAGATTATCAATGTCATCCGTGGTGATATGAGTTTCATAGGGCCACGTCCTCATCTCCCTGATGAAGTCGCGAAATACAGTGAAAAACAAAAACAAGTTCTCACTATCAAGCCAGGCATTACTGGTATGGCTCAAGTCTATGGGCGAGATGGAAATAGTTTTGATCGTGAAGTGGAGCTCGATCTTTTCTACATCGAAAACTGGAGCCTCCTGCTGGATACGAAGATTTTCTTTCTGACGTTCCGAGCGGTGTTCCAGGGAAAGTAAATTTGACAAGAAGGCTTGCCATGAGAAAATAATCTCTATAATCCCCTAGCTATGTCCGAAGGAGACTACACTCCCCGTTCACATCCTCCCAAGCCGCTCACTCGAGCGCAACTCCGAGAAATGCAAAAACAATTCAAGGAAGCCAGTGTTCGTATCGATGAGATAAAAGCTCTGGAAAATAAGGAAAAAGAATGATGAGTGGATGATCCAAAGTGGGTATAAACAATATGTAGCCGTACATCCTGCGAAGGAAGTAAGAGCTTCGCTCGCTCTACTCGAAATGCCATTTAAGGCATTTCTCCGGTCATTGGTTCGTGAGAGGAATATATGTAGCCGTAGTTCAGCTGGAAGAACGCTTCCCTGCGAAGGAAGAGGTCATTGGTTCGAATCCAATCGGTTACACCATTACAGAATTTAAAAACACTCGAAAGGGTGTTTTTTATTATTCTCACCATGACCATTACCACTCGGATTGCCATTTAAGGCATTTCTCCGGTCAGTTGGTCTCATCCAATCGGTTACACCATAGTTGATAATTTAGAGCTTCAATTTGCCA
>DALYDS010000080.1:0-3415 GCA_031973055.1 bacterium
TACCTCCGAGAAATATTTCTGGGAAAACCGAAGAAAGAAAATTTTTTATGTGTCTAGGTCGAGTTGTGCCTTACAAACGATTTGATATTGCTATAGAAGCATGTAATACGCTCAAACTCCCACTCAAAGTATTTACTAGTACGCACAATGCTGTCACTGATAAACTCCAAAAACTTTCTTGACCGACGATTGAGTGGATATTTGATGCGTCTGATGAAGATGTCTCTCGTGCATTTGAGCAATCAAAATGATTTATCATGCCACAAGAAGAAGATTTCGGTATCGTCGCACTCGAAGCAATGGCGCATGGAGCGCCTGTGATTGCCTACGGTGAGGGCGGAGCGACAGAGACAGTGACTCATGGGCAGACAGGGCTCCTCTTCTCTGACCAAACTCCTGCTTCTCTAGCTGTCGCCTTGGAGCGAGCGGAGGGTATATTGTGGCAATATGATCGTATTCGTGAACAGGGTATGAGCTTTTCTGAAGAGCGATTTGAAGAGGGGATTCGTGAGGTGGTTGGTTTATAATTTTACTTCTATGAAAATCACAAAACTCTGACACTGCTGCCTCCTCATTGAGATTAAAGGAAAGAGACTGCTAACCGATCCAGGATGTTTTACCGTGGAGACACATTCAAAACTAGACAATATTGATGCCATTCTCTTCACGCACGAACATGCTGACCACTATCATCTAGATTCTCTCCAGATACTTCTTGAGAAAAATCCTGATGCTCAGATATTTGCCAATACTTCAGTTTCGGTACTCTTGAAAACAGAAAACGTAGACCATATAATTATCGAAGACGGTCAAATTGTTGATTTTGAAGGGATTATTTTGACTGGATATGGTGTTCATCATGCCGAGATTCATTCTTCTCTCCCTCTTTCATCAAATACCTGATATATGATTGAGAATAGATTTTTTTATCCATGAGATGCGTACACTCATCCAGGATGCCCTGTAGAAATACTTGCCCTTCCAGTTTCTGGTCCTTGGGTAAAAATTGGGGAAACAATAGATTACGCTCTGAGCTTGAAACCAAAAATAGCCTTCCCAGTTCATGATTATTTTAGATTTGGTGGTTCGCATGTTTTCCCCTCCAAGATTCTCCCAGAAAATGGTATAGAATTTATCCCAATGATAGAAGGGGAGAGTAGGGAGTTTTAATATTTTTTATGAAACAAAATTACGGAAAAAATATTATTGAATGATTATTCCACCAGTATTTCCCAGGGAAAGAAATAGTTGCCTATAACCTCTGCGAATGAGGCATAGAGAATAGTAACTTTTTAATTCAGACAGCCGATTCATCATATATTTTAAAAGTCTTTGAGTGATTCAAAAATCACAGCGAAATGGTTAGCGCTGAAGTGAATATTTTGATTGATCTCAAAAAATCATGATCCACTGTGCCGGAAATATTTATAACTCATGACGGACAAAGTATTATTTCCGGTCCTGACAATAAGGAGACGATTTTGATGGAATACATCGATGGAGTAAAATATCGAGAGTGACCACTGAGTAACGAAATGCTATTTTCGTTATGACATTGTATCGCATTGTTTAATCGTGACCTTGCCGAGCTAAGCTGACGTTATGTTGTTCCTGAAACTCATATGTATGATTTGAAATATATATTCAAGCATCCAGAATTACGTGTTCATGAACCTGATTATGCGAATCCTATTTTATTAAAAGAAATATGGGCAGATATTGATGAAATTAGAACTATATTTGAATGATTATCGCTTCAAATAATACACAACGATCTCCATAGTAATAATATTATTTTCAGAGACAATAAGCCGTATTTTATAGATTTTTCTGATTTTCTCGTGAGCCCAATCATACAGGAAATTGCTACATCACTTGTGTCTTGGTGTTTTCATCATTTTTGGTATCCTGAGGGTATGACAGAATATTTACGTTGATATGAATCTGTCCGAAAACTAACAACAGAAGAAAAAACATGTCTTTTTGCTTGTATTGAATGTCGGATGCTCAATATAATCCTCGCTGCGTATATACCAGAGAGCGGCATAGACAAGGTAAATCATAATGAATTACTCTCGGTTTATTATGAAGCTCTCGAGAGATTTCATACATTCTGAAAAGAAAAATTTAGCAAATATATTCCTTAATTTATTTTATGACAAAAAATCTCAAAAACATGCTCACTGAATTGCTCGATACCTGGAATAATTATGAGAAACAGGGGACACTCCCTTGGACACGCGAAGTGGCCGCGAGAGATTTGCAATACCAGATTGGCTCACTCTCAAAGCTGATACTACAACTCGAAAATTATCGTTACAGAGGTGGTCTCGATGAGAGTCAGATAAAAAGCAAAATGGCTGATGAATTAGCTGATATCCTGGCTGAAGTTTTATTTATTGCAAACGGTTATGAGATTGATATGGAGAAAGCCTGGGATGATATGCTCGCGAGTGATCGTCGAAAGATTGCAGAGCGGACAAAATCATAGATATCGTTTTTACTTTCTGCTAAAAATCGATATCCTCCAACACAGTAAACCGAGTAAAATTAGAAACTTATTAAACTAGCTTGTATGCGCTGTCCTAAATGCAAAAATCTCGAAACCCGTGTTATCGATTCTCGTCTCTCAGAAGACGGACTCTCTATCCGTCGTCGCCGAGAATGTGAAAAATGCGAAGCGCGTTTTACGACCTTTGAACGTATGGAATTCGTGAGTTTCTTCGTGAATAAAACTTCAGGGAAGAAAGAACTCTACAATCGCTCAAAACTCGAAGCGAGCATCCTCAAGGCATGTAATAAACGAAATATACCACGAGAAAAAATCGAGTCGATGATCAATGTCCTCGAAATCGAGTGGGCAGAGAATAAAACAGGAGTTACTTCGAAACGTATCGGAAAAGATGTCCTCCATAAGCTCAAAGATATCGACGAGGTTGCCTGTCTCAGATTTGCTTCTGTCTACAACCATTTCGAGAGTCATAGCGACTTCGTGAAGTTTATTCTTGAAGAATTCGAAGAATGATTACCGTCGTAGATATCAATCTCATTCGCTGTGAAATGCCTCTCATCTCAGAGGTACTTGTTGCGAAGATGCAGAAAAATCTCTCCGAAGGGAAAAAAGTCCTCCTCACACTCAATCGCCGTGGTGCTATGAGTACACTCGTTTGTCGTGATTGTGGTTGGGCCGCTCGTTGCCCTTCGTGTGATTTATTAATGCGAGTACATCATAATCCACAGAATTTTCTTCTCTGTCATCTCTGTGAGAATCAATGAAGAATCCCAGACGCATGTCCGAAATGCAATGGCAATCATCTCGTCGAGAGCGGATCTCGTGTGCAGAGTATCGATGCGAGTATTCGAAAATTGTTTCCAAACACAGGAGTTCTCCTGGTGGAAAAAGACGCAAATACTG
>DALYDS010000081.1:0-3330 GCA_031973055.1 bacterium
GAGAACTGGTCTTCGAAATGTCACCGATACTCATTGTGCAATCATAGCATCAATGAATTTATCGAGAAGAGCATCATCAGCTTTTATTCTTGCTTTAGATTTCCATGCTGATTCTGTAAAGCATGATTTCAGAGCCTCAAACGCTGGAGATCATACATTAATACGGTCTCATTTATGAGCTTCGAGCGTGCTCTGTACTCGGTGCCTCAATAATGCTTTTCACCAAGGAGAGACCCTTAAACTCTCTAATCTTTTTCCCCTATTTTCTTTTGTTTCCAGGGCCTGTTTCTCATCCTTCGAAACTTTTCGTTCTCATTGAAATTCAATAGCCCCCTCAGCATAGAGGAGGTATACAACAGTATCTTTAGTTCATGCTGAAATTCATGATACATCTGATAGATGAGATTGTATAATAGGTAGACCAATAGGCGGAAAGAGATTTCCTGCACCGTTGGAATAAGTATCAAATCAGATATGAGCAGGCCACTCCATTGTCCGTCCATTTCATTTTTCGAGAGATGTTTGAAACTTTCATCCCAAATCCAACGATTCTTTTTCTTCACGGACAATTTTTGCTTTTTCTTCTGCAGAAGCAAAATAATAATGGAGTAACTCTTTCAAACGTATTTCGAGATCTCTCAGAGCTTTTCTCTGTCCATGATTGAGCTTCGCGGGCTTTGTAACTTCGCCACAGAGTCGCATTCACTCCTGTTTACGACTATGTACTTTACGAATCACTTCATCTTTTACCCTATTGTATGTGAGAGTACACTGAGAAATCTGAAGCTCTGTATCTTGTCTTTCTCCAAGTAAAAAGGTAAAAATACCCATATTACCTGCTCATTTTTTATGAGATGGTCGATATCATTTCACTGGTAAAACTGGCCGTATTTGGAGAGTAATAATCTGCTTATCAGAAGACATATAAATATTGGCTCCCAACTCTCCGAGCGACTGATTAAGACTAGGAAAAGGGTTGGCACATGTGGCTCACTTTTCTTTGGTGCTAAAATTATATCCGTTCAGACAATCAAAAATTGGCTGTAATTCAGCCCGAAATGCGAGATATTCTGGATCTGGTTGATCTTCTGAGTCTGAATCAGCTCAATCATCCTGGGATGGCTTATCTCGTTCCGCTAATACGTATAAGAGTTCTGCGGTGACTGAGTCTACGGGAGGAGATATGATTCATTCTTTCACAGTTACCCGAGAATAATCACTGTGTAATATATATCCTTCCCCTAGCTGAGATAGATATTGTGCGAGATTATACACAAGAGCTCCTTCCTGTATTTCAGGCTTTATCTCGTCTTGAAATGTCTCAAGAATAATTCAAAGAACAAGCATATCTCAATCATATTCTGATAATTGAACTCTCTGAATTGGTTCACTTATTTTTTTTCATGATAATTTCTTTTTTTGTCTTTCTTGTATTTTTTGAAGCTTTATTTGAAGCTTTTTTTGTCTTTTTAGTTTAAATTTTAGCATTTCAGCAGCCCTCTCACCTGCCCTGATTTCATCAGGTGTGAGCTCTGCATTGACGTAGTCTGTATTAAAACGACGAACAACCTGTGTTGTATCTATGGCAAATTCTTTTCATGGAGGACATGAAAACGTCACTGTATAGTGAAATTTTCACCCCTCATACATCTCCTGGATATGTGGTATTTCGAGAAGTGAATCTGAGAGCGGAAAGATGACTTGTGCGAGTATCCGAGTTTCACCATAGGGAGTCTCACAAGTGAGTACAGCTGATACACCCTCAGGGATTTCACAAGAAGAAAAATCAATATGCGTTGCTTGTGATTTGCGTGGTACATTCCAATTTATTCAATCGACATCTATATCGATATGCTTCTCTCTGTGCTCATCCTCTTTTTTTTGTTGTTCTATTGTTCGTATATCTTGCGCTGATAAAAAATCTGGAATCTCCCTCACTATCTGACGTAATCGTACAGATATTTCCCGTTCTTCTTGTTTGAGCTGTTCTAGTTTTCCAGGAGACACCTTCTCAGCTCCATTCAGTATATTGGTGATCCTGAGGTTTAGTTCGGCTCGTTTTTTTTCAAGTTCTCGTTCAAGAGGAGTACGTCATCTCGCTTCATACCTATCACCATCTATCGGCTGAAGTACGTGTATGACTTTCTTAGGAGTTTCTATCGCAGAAAAGGGACTCTCTATTTTGAGAGGTTTGAGAGCAAAGAAACTTTCTGGAACCTTTCATCATATTACCTGCTCTAGACCATACCTCAATGGATTTCTATCGACCAATAAATGGTTTGGACAATTTGGGAGTTTCTGAGCTTCCGCGAGGAGGAGCGGTTTTTTACGTAACATCTCATACCATAGAGACCACAATCCACGCCCTATCAACTGTTTCATAATTCCTGTATAACAAGCCAGGTTTGTACTGCTCAACAATCCAATAAAAGAAACCATTTCGGCCTCAGTCACAGCGATATCTGGTCTCGTTTCGGAATTAACGAGGAGAGCTTCTGGTAGATCTCCGGGGTTAAAAGTAGAAACTTGCGCTCTCCATATAGCTGACATACCATGTCATTTCATAAGTGTATTTACCTTTTCCTCCATAACGCTTCCCATCCTATGAACTGTATCAAATACTGGGGATACGTTAATCAAGATAGCTCGAAGTGGGAATCGAGAACGCTCAGTACCAAGCATGCTACTCTCAAAAATCGAAAGAGGTACCCAACGCAAGAGTGCCTGTCGAATCTCTATTATGTTGAGACAATAAGGATTACTAGTTGTTTGCACTCTTTGATTGAGAGAGATATGCTTCTGTGCAATCTGTATTCATAGAAAGAGTTGTATAGCAAAAAAAGCAAATTCATATCGAGGATCAGAACGAAGAAAATCACCTGAAATATGCATACCTATCCTCTCTATATCCTCTGGCGTCTCTCTATAAATCTTTGAAAGATATCATTGTATATCATCGGTCAGGAGAAAAGCTCTTACAAAATTTACCTTATCAACAAAATTCATACCATCATATAATTCCATTTCAGACCGAGGAATAGCAGTTGCAACGCCAGCTACGAGTGTCTGTGAGAATGTGACTTTTTCAGGTATAGATATGAGTCGGTGTTGAATTGGCTCATGCCCTACTCTATCAAAAAAATAAGCATACGGTTCTCGCTTGGGATTGAATTTTGGTCATGTTAACAGGCGACTCTGCATAATTTATTCGTGACAAAATACCGATATTTTTCTGTTGTCAACGCTTCTGAAGAGTATTTTTGACAAAAAAAATAAAAATGTATGATATGTTTTATGAAAGGCGAATTATTCGAAGTATCAGGTGAGGAT
>DALYDS010000082.1:0-3290 GCA_031973055.1 bacterium
ACCTCGCCGCAGAACAAGACCTCGAACGCTTCCGCTACATCAATGACGACGGTACAGCTCAATGTACTCTCCACATCAACTACAAGACGATACCGGTGAATCAGTTGCCTGCGGTACTTATCCGTCCTTATAATTTTTCTGGAGGAAATTGTGGTTTTTAAAACCTGCATTTAACGCGATTTCTGTATAGTTCATTTTTTGTTTTTTTGTCAATTATTTTCCTTATATAATGCCGGAAATATAGCGAATATATCATATAATTTGGCGAGTTGGAATTCTCCAAATTTTTTGCATGAAAAAAATCTCTGTTCTTCTTCTTTTTTCTCTTCTCTGTTTCTGAGTAGGTTTTTTTGCTTACCCATATATTGTACCATTTTTTGCACAATCATGGGTGAGAGATAGGATATACAAAAAAAATCCACCACCTCTCGTTCAGACTGAGCCAGATAAAAATAATATAGAATCGTATCCACTGTCTGATCCAATAATAGCTGAGGCGATGAAGATGAAAGAAGAAGTTATTGATAAGCTCAGCTATAATTATGATGCACTCATTGAGGGCAATAAACCATACCTAGAAACAAGAAAAAAAATTATTGATGATTATGCATCAGGTAAAAAAGATGCCGAGACACTTCGTTCTTTTTCATATCTGAGTGCACTTGAGGGGAAATGGGATGAATATGAGAAGGCTACAAAAGAACTCTGTAAAGATCCAGATATTTGCAAAAAATCTACTGCACGAGTCTCACTTTCAGGGAGAGTAACTGATGAAAAAAACCAGCCCATAAAATGAGCAAAAATATCTATCTACGGTGATAAAACTCCAGCTATAGCAACCGGTGCTGATGGACGATATACTATTTCTATGAGTACCGTATGACCGAGGAAAGTACGGTTTCAAATTACTCATCCAAACTATGCCCTCGGGACTCATACGGTCGATATTGTTGATCCACTCTATGCTGTTGCTACTGAACAAACTTTTACGAAAGATTTCACACTACGTTCCATATATCAGGAATTTCTCATTGATACGCAGAAAAAAACTATAACAGGGCAGGGATGATCAGTGATAAAAAACGGTTATGAAATCATCAATCCTTTTACAAAGTATGCTATCCCATTTGATGCCATCAGAGATAGTTCAAAAAAAACATACCTAGGTAAGGTAAGAGTTGTTGTCTATGAATTTGATCGCACGAGTGCAAATGAGTTATTGAGCTCGGATGTATTTACAGACGTCCATGGTTATGCCGCCCAGGGGCTTGTTACTTTCGGTATGCCATTGATTCTTTTTTATGATACAAACGGAAATCGCCTCGAAGTGTACAAAGAATACCCCATGCAAGTATGGACAACTAATCGTGAGCTCAGTGCTCTCGTGGCAGATAACGCAATGGACAAAAAGGCACCAGGCTTTAATCCGGCAGATTATGAAGAGGCACTTTCACCAGAAAATGTTGCCAAACTCATTAAACAGGACGAAGAGAAAGCCTATCTGGAGAGTCAGAAAGATCCAACTTCATATCCTATAACGTTTGATTGGATTCTGAAAAATGAATCACGTTTACCAGGCTTTTGGGTCTATGATCAATTTGCCTGACTCTGGGAAAATGTCTGATATGCCCTGACTGAACAAACCACCGACAAGGCACATTCTATACATGCTCTTTTTTGGACAAAAAAATAATTCATGAAACGTTTTTTCTTATTCATTTTTTTTACAACAGTCTGTTTCTGACAGATATTGTTTGCGAATTATGATACAGTGAATTCATCGAATACTTCTTGTAGTGTAACAAAATCTATAGCATGGACACCGTTGTATGCTGGTTGATCTACGCCTGATCCCTACAAAGAATGCAGCGGAACGCAGACGTCATGAGGAACTCAACAACTCACATGGAGTTGTCACTTTGCTGGTGCGAATTGTAGCCCTGCACGTGCCAATGACCAAACTGTTGATATAATTCTGCTTGTGCTGCCCACAAATGAAGTGGCGCATGTGTATCAAATAATAACTGGTCATGGAGTTCGAAAACGTGTCGTCCACGCTTTAACTGTTTAGATACTCCTGGATTAGACCTCACTCATGCACATGCAGTTTCTGATCAAGAACTCCCTCTTTCATACACGCTCTCGAGAGATTTCTCGGAGAGTCTAGTGAGCTATGAACAAGAAACTTCCGCCTATACGAATGATACAAAATGTGAATATACGTGTGATTCTGGCTATGTAAAAAAAGCGAATACGTGTGTACCTCTCGTATGTGCTGGTCAAAAACCATCAAATGGTATCATGTGTAACAATATTGTCCGACTAGAGAATTTTAGCTCTCTGAAGTCATGATATCTCAAAACAGGTTTTTGGCGATTTGATACTTTTAAACAACTCCCAGCAACATATACACCAAATGGTACAAATCTTTCAGGCCTTGTATTACCAGCTCCAGCAGAGGGCACAGTGCCTCTCTACATGTTTTATCGAGCAGCACCATTACTCTTTTTGGGGCCATGGCCATATCAAGATGAAGTATATTATAGCACAGATGAAGATCCTCCTTATGGTATGACATTGGCGACTGATTATCCAGGAGGTGTTGTAGGATATGTATATACATCTGGTGGCCCAGACAGGAAACCAATCTATGAGTTTTCCGATGCTACCGCGACCCATCATATGTGGGCAAATGCTCCTGTAACAGGATGGACAAAGGTATCGTCAGATACCACTGTTACGAGTACTGATGACACTCAAGCGACTTATAATAATCTGCGATCCATTAACATCGCCATCAAACACAACCTCACTCTCGAAACTGATACAACAGACAAGACAGACGAAACCACTCAATCATTCAACGATGGTAAAGCCTACTTTACTGTCACTCTGAGTAATCCGATCTGAGCTGTTCCTCTCGATACCATCTCAGTTGCTGATGCGCTCGTTCCTGAATGTAGTAAAACTGCTGCACAAATTACTGCTATCATGGCGACTGCTGGAAAAGTAACATCTACAGCTACTCCAGCTCCTACTGCAGCTCTTCTCAAAAATGCCATTCTCGAACCTGGAGAATCTTTCTCATACGATTGCTCAAGTACTGCACTGAAAGTCACACCTCCACCAACACCAAATGATAAAAATAGTATCACCGTCAGTTCTCTCACAGCTGACACATTCAATGCTCCAGTCTCTGCTACCAACACAACAGGAGCAACATTTGATGCGACGAGATCCATTAACATCGCCATCAAACACAACCTCACTCTCGAAACTGATACAACAGA
>DALYDS010000083.1:0-3274 GCA_031973055.1 bacterium
GGTGTTTTTTGCTCAAAAAAATTATCTTGAAAAAGCTCTTTCCCCTCTTTTTTGACCTTATTTTCGATACTTCTTTTCTCCAATATCTTGTCTTGTTGGTCTCCATATGGTTTTTGGGAAGAGTTCTTTTGATATGAGGAGGGGATTGGGGCTCCTTTTTTTCTGGATTTCTAGCGTCTCTCTCTGGGCTTATTTTGATGGCGGGAAGAATTTTTTCTTTGATGTTCACGTTCCACTCATAACATGGTTTGATAAAATTCCAGCACTAACTTTGTTATTTGGTTTTTTATTTTTCTCGCTCTACCTCCTCTTTCATGTTTCATACAGGAAAATCCTCTCTCAATTTGGAGAAGCAGGGTGATATGCATATAGGAAACAGATAGAGATGCTCAATACTTTTTCTGACTCAATACGTGACAGACAAGAAGAGAAAAAGCAGCTTTCTCCGAAAGAAGAAAAACGACTTCGGAGTCGTAATGATGAACTGGAGAGTAAAATCGAAAAACTCTCCTCTGGTAAGAAAACT
Organism: bacterium; assembly: GCA_031973055.1. Taxonomy (GTDB): domain Bacteria; phylum Patescibacteriota; class Gracilibacteria; order BD1-5; family JAGOOR01; genus JAGOOR01. The sequence goes on from DALYDS010000083.1 coordinate 527, forward strand.
CCACCATCTGAGGATGAGCCAAGTTTCTTCGAAAAGCTTCGAAATCGCGGTTCTCTCCTGGAGACTAAACCGGTTATAAATCAGGCCTTTATTCCAAAAACTGGACCATCAGCCCGATCAGTTCCTATTGTTACAAAAAATGTCTCATCAGATAAACATTCTGATATAAAGCCATTTCAGGGGTCATGGCAATATCCTCGGAGTGATTTATTGACTTACCATCCTAAGGGGAAGCCTCTGACACGTGAAGAAATTGAGCTCCAGTCTGCTATTATAGAGAGAACATTATTACAGTTCGGGATAGAGGTTTCTATGGCTGGTTTTGAGGTGTGACCGACAGTAACTCAGTATCGTCTCAAACCGAGTGAAGGAGTGAAACTCAATAAAATAGAGGCTCTCAAAAAGGATCTTACTCTCGCTCTCAAGGCAAAAAATATCCGTATTCAGGCACCTATACCTGGGTTAGGGCTCGTTGGTATCGAGGTTCCAAATGACCGCCGGGATGTAGTGAGCCTGCGTGAGATTGTTGAAAGTAGTCAATTCGGCAAACATACATCAAAACTGGCTATGTGTGTGGGTGCTGGAATAGCTGGAGATGCTGTAGTATGTGATCTCAAAGATATGCCTCATCTCCTCATAGCTGGTCAAACTGGCTCTGGTAAATCTGTAGGGATGAATGGATTTCTTATTTCGCTGCTTCTCCGTAATTCACCAGCAGAACTTCGTATGATTATGGTAGATCCAAAACGTGTGGAGCTGGGTGTCTATAATGGAATACCGCATCTCCTCGCTCCAGTCATTAATCATCCAGATAAAGCACTCAATGCTCTCAAATGGTGTGTTGCCGAGATGATACGTCGCTATGACCTCCTCACTGAAGCACGTACTAGGAATCTCGCTGAATATAATGCAAAAGCTTCAAAAGAAGAGAAAATGCCAGCTATTGTAATCGTTATTGATGAATTAGCAGATTTGATGATGAGTGGAAATAAGAAAGAAGTAGAAAATGCTATAGCACGTATCGCTCAAATGGCTCGTGCTGTCGGAATGCATCTTATCGTTGCTACACAGAGACCTTCTGTTGACGTTATTACTGGTCTCATCAAAGCAAATATACCAAGTCGTATTGCTTTTACTGTTGCGTCTCAAGTTGATTCTCGAACTATTCTTGATCGTGTCGGTGCTGAGGATTTATTAGGTAGAGGAGATATGCTCTATGCTCCGAGTTGAGTTATGGAGCCAGAGCGAGTCCAGGGCGTCTTTGTTAAAACAGAAGAAGTCGAGGCTGTTATTCATTTTATAAAAATGCACACCGATGCCGATACTGCTGCAAATATGTATGATATGACTATTGTTGAATGACAAAAACATGATGGTCCTGGAGATATCAATGGAGATGGGAATGCAGATGAAGAGGACGATTTCATAATTCAAAAAGCTATTGAAGTAGTTCGATCGAGCGGTAAAGCATCAACTTCATTACTTCAAAGAAGATTAAAGCTCGGATATGCTCGTGCAGCACGCGTCATGGATGCTCTAGAAGAGATGGGAGTTATATGACCTGCTGATGGGAGTAAACCACGTGAAGTTTACTAGACAATACTACTTATTCTGCAAGGGGAGTGGCTGTTGTTTCAGTGGTGGTAGTCATTTCTCTTTCAGCTGCCATTTGTGCCCTCCGTGCTCTCAGTGCTGCCAGAGATGCTTCTTCTGCAGTTGGTTCTGAGACAGTAGTCTCTACTGGCACTTCATTATCATTAAGCGTATTGCTTTCTAACTGTCCTGCTGATTCTTGTGTTTTTGTGTCAGTAGTTACTGGGGCAGTTTTTGGCGTTACAGCAGTCTCAGTTTTAGTGGGCACTTTTTCAATTCTTGTTTCCCATCCAAATGCTTTGAATATCGATTCATTGAGGAGATCAATGAATTTATCAGTTGTATTGGTCATAAGAGTTACCACTATGAGTACTCCAGTAATGGCAACAATCCAAACTCATAATCGTGCTATCTGGATGATAGCGTCGACAACTATATCTACTAATTTGAGAAATCCTTCAAGACTTAATCGGAGAAAATTGAGAAATTTATCAAAATTGGACTGGACGATAACTGGTGCTTTTTCTTCTGAATGAGAGGTGAGAAAGATTGGATGAATCTGCCTCATTATGGCATCTTTTTCATTTTGAGACATGTCTGCTCCACCAGTCATACCAACACTTGTAGCAAAATTTCCCCCTCCTGCTGCCGTAGGGCTCGCAGGAGAGAAAAGATTTTCGATGGTTTGTGTTTGTACTTCTGCCATATATAGATTTTATCGTATCGTTGAAGGGTTTGCAAGTATTTACTGTTTCAATGGTTTCTTTGATATTTTTACAGAGAGAGCTTTCATTTTTTCACCTATTTTGCTTATAAGTGGCTTCATTGTATTTGAGAGCTTTTCATAGAGTGGCCCACCAATTTCCACGATTTTTGCTGTCCAAGGACTCACGAGATTATTTGATAGACTTAGAGCTACAGCAAACCATTCACCTATTTTAGACATCTTTGTGACTGTTTCTTTTTCTTTACCGAGACGACCCAAGTGTCTCTTTTCGAGGACATCTTTGAGGACATCTTTGAGCTGATCCAGATAGTCTTTTTCCATGAAATGTCTATTTCTGACTGTGAGTTTCATTCATGGTTGGAGACCATTCTTGGCAAAAAGAGGATTTTTCTTTCGGAGTGCACGTTCTGTCATAGTGAATTTATCAC
>DALYDS010000084.1:0-3259 GCA_031973055.1 bacterium
ACACTATCGAGCATCCAATACTTATCAACAGGAAATGCTGCTCTCGCAATATCATTCTCATATTTTTGTAGAATTCGAAGGGCATCTCCAGGATCCCCTAAATCATAAACACCATTCGCTCAAGTGGCTGAAATTCGAAGCACTCACTGTTTTTGCGCTTCTCGTAAAAGAAGTTCTTGTGCTGTTTCCATAATAAAATTTGTAAATTAAATAAAAAAATCCCACCTTCCATAGATTGAGGTGGGTGGAGAGAGAAAGTGAATCTTTCTCTATTTTATCATGTCTTTGTGCGTGCGAGCACGCTATGATAACCACCCATCCCGTTATGGAGCCAATGAGCAACACGTGTGATGGTGGCAGTACTTGCACCTGTATTTTTTGCAATAGTTCTGTAACTCACTCACTGCTCTACTTGTTCTGCTACTTGGAGTCTTTCGGCCATAGCAGACATCTCAGAGAGCGTACAAATATCACGAAGAAGTGCGAAGACTTCTTTTTCGTTTTTGAGTCCCACAAATGCCTGTGAGAGGTTCTTAAATTCAGATGTTTTCTTCTGAGCTATCTTCATAAATCGTTTTAACGTTTTAAAACATTTTATTAAAAAAGAGAATGTGTCAAATCTGATTTTATTTTTATTAACAACAATTACTGCCTACTTTCTTCTCACTCTTCCCATGAGCATCATCGAAATTGAGTTCGAGATTATCAGTAGGACCATTATATACTTCACAGAGTACTCCTGCAGAAGCATACATACGTTTCGCAGCGAGAAATTCATCACGAGCTTCGTACGTAGGACTCGCGAGATAGACAACACGTTTGATTCCTACTTGGACGATGAGCTTGGCACATTCATTACAGGTAGGCATAGCACAGTAGAGTGTGGCTCCCTGCATATCGCGCCCCATAGAGTTGAGAATAGCATTTGCTTCAGCGTGGACGACATAGGCATGCTTTGAATCATAGAGGCGAAGTAAATCCCCTTGCTCATTTCGACCTCTTGCATGTGGAAATTCATCATCGGGACAGCCTCGTGGAAAACCATTGTATCAGATACCAACAATTCGATTATGCGAATCGACAATACAGGCACCGATTTTAGTACGAGCGTCTTTGCTCCTCTGTGCAGAGAGGAGAGCAAGTCCCATAAAGTATTGATCCCAAGTAATTCTATTATTCATAGACACAGTATAAGAAAAACTTACAAGAGAAAAGCTATATCATAATTTTTTACGCCTTCAATGAGATTTTTCCTTGTTTGAACATAATTTTCACGTGGCTCATTGAGGAGAACCCCTACTGGCATTTTAGCGAGCTTGAGACATCCCAAGAAGCTTTCACGATTTGGCATATAACCATTACCGACATGGACGATATTTTTTTCATACCATTCACGATTCTGAAATCGATTATAGGTTGGACAGAGCTGGAGGACTTCGATATAAGCAAAACCTGGGTGTCGTAATCCTGCTTGAAATACTTCTGTCATATGATCCATATCATACGAGAGTGTACGGGCTATAAACGTCGGATCACAACCAGATAAGACTCGGAGAGATTCGACTGGCGGAGTATCGACACCTTTTGGAGTCGCATTCATCTTTGTCCCCGGAATTGTCACAGCACTTGCCTGCCCTGTCGTCAGACCAAATGTCGCATTCACATGATGAATGAACAAAATATTTCTATCGTGTCGAACAGTATGTATGAGATGATTGATACCTTCACTCAGTGTCGCCCCATCCCCTGCGTGAGCAATTACCGTCATCTCTGGGTGAGCGATTTTTATACCGGTCGCGAGTGGTAAAACTCGGCCATGAAGACCGTGAATAGTCGTTATTCCTACTTTATCAGATTCATTTCCTGAACACCCTACATCATAGGCAACCACTGCATCTTTTGGATGTATATTTTCGAGCGTGAGAGCTTGAAAAAGAGCTTTTTGAATAGCATAGTTCCCACAATCATCACACCACGTCATAACTTGGTCAGTTTCTTCGAGTGAAACATAGACGGCTGCATTTTTTTTGAGAGAGTCAAACATGTGGAGGATAATAGCAAAAATTAAGGGGAAATCCAGTTTTTTTATGCCACAAAAGGAAAAACTCAATAAAAGTACGAAAAAAGCTTGCATTTATAAAGGTTTCACTAGAATAACTGGGTTAATTATCTCTCTTATCGCTATCGTATATGTTAATGATTCGTTTCTCTCCAACAGGTCGTAAAGGTGATCCTCAGCGTCGTATCGTTCTCACAGAAAAGACAAAACCAGTAGTTTGTGGCGAGATTGAAGTACTCGGTTGGTATGATCCACGTTCAAAGAAATTTGACCTCAAGATGGATAAAGTAAACTTTCGTATTTCTCAGGGTGCTCAGCTCTCTGAGTCTGTAGCTCGTCTCATCAAGACAAACAACCTCGCTCTCGCTGCATAAGGATTCCCTGTGATTAGAGTACTAGATAGTATTTATTTCTCAGTTACCTTTTATGGCAGAAAAATTCATACGTTTTTGTATCAGTAACATAGTTCTCCACCCCGATGACGTATCTCTCGAAATAAAAGAAGATACTGACGCTACACGCTACCAACTCACTGTCAATTCAGATGATATGAAGCGTGTTATTGGTCGTGGCGGTAAAACTATACGTGCTCTACAATCTCTCGTCCGCATCATCGGTATCAAAGCCGAAAAGAAACTCTTCTTAAACCTCATCGAACCATGTTCACCTCAATAGTCTACGCTCAGACATCGAGCTTTGCTGATTCAGCTTCTCAGGCATATTCCCTAGAAGAACTCATGACCGTTGGTATTGCTATACTCCTCCTCATTGCCATCATCCTCACAATCGTCTTTGTACTTTGGTGAGGATTTTTATTAGTCATCTCAGGAGGTGATGAGCACAAAGTCCACCCCGCCATTAACATGATTCGTTACTCTGTTATTGGTCTCCTCGTGATGATTGTCATCATATTGGTGACGCCAGCACTCTCTGCTGCCCTCGGTTTTGAGAGCATCGGACAAAAATTTCAACCGAGCAATATATTTCAGACTATGAAATGCGTCTCTGACCGTGTCTTTGGTAAAACAGATCAGTCATGTTTTGAAGTAGCGAGCGGGAGTAGTGGCATCTTTGGTTCAGACACATCAACGAGAGAAGGCATTCCAACTTTCTGAGGTAACAAAAATACAAGTGGCGGTAATAGTCCAAACGGTGCTGGAAATTGGGCACAGAATCTCTAATCCGCCTCCATGAAACTCA
>DALYDS010000085.1:0-3257 GCA_031973055.1 bacterium
TATTTCATGGACTTTGGGAGGTAGTGAGGTATTCACGATTCTTCTGAGTACTGCTCTATAGCTTTCCTGAGTGCAGAATTTGCGCTGACTCCTCCGACTATACAGATAGATTTGGCTCCTAGTTTTTTTTGCGCTTCAAGTGTTCGTATTATGAGTATGTCTGTTATGATTTTTTGGTAACTGTACGCAATTTCTACTCTGTCTGTTTCTGTGATTTCTTCGTGTTCTTTTTTTCTTATTTCTATCTCTCGCAGAGCTGCTGACTTGAGTCATGAAAAAGAAAAATCCAAACAATCTGCAGGGAGTACGAGAGGGAAATCTATGAGAGCATGCTTACTTGCATCAAATTTTGCCGCCAACTCATCAATATGTCGACCAGCAGGGAAGGGTAAGCCCATACTGCGCCCTACTTTATCCATACTCTCGCCAGCACTATCATCACGAGTGCTGCCAATTCGTTCGATCTCATAGAGTGACTTCCAGAAAAAGAGATCGTTGTGTCCGCCAGAAGCCGAGAGCACAACAGAGGGGAATTGTATATCTGTGACTTTTCTTTCCAACAAAACTGAAAAAATATGCCCCTCGATATGATTTACCCAGATAAGCGGTTTTTTGTGAGATGTTGCGAGAGTTTTTGCTACTGTCTTGCCTATGAGGAGAGATGGGATGAGTCATGGCTCACTTGTTGCTGCATAGATATCGATATCTGAGAGTTGGATTCCGCCTTCTGAGAGTACTATTGTTATAAGATAAAATATATGATCAGCGTGAAGCCTCGCTGCTATTTCTGGAACGACTCATAGTGTTGCTATATGCTCTAATTGGGTATGGGTATGCATCGAGATCAGCTCATCATCCCGCAAAAGAGCGACCGAGGTGTCATCACAAGAAGATTCGAAAGCGAGAAGATACATAATTGTTATTTCAGTGTAATTCGTTTTATTTGTTTTCAAGTTACAAAAAATCACCTATTTAAGGTGATTATATTATTTGAAATGGTGGGTGATGAGGGATTCGAACCTTCGACCCCCTGCTTGTAAGGCAGGTGCTCTAACCAACTGAGCTAATCACCCGAACGGAGCCTACTATATGTAAAAGAGATAAATTGCAAAATTTTTTTCATTCTTGCATTTGTCAAAGAGAGTATTTCTCTTACAATCCATGAAAATATGAAGTCTATCTACGATAACATTGCTCTCAAGAAATTTCTCGAAGAACAAGGAGAAAAACCTTTTCGCGTGACACAGATATATCAAGCACTGTACAAGGATTTGGTAGAAGATATCGGAGAATGTACGACTATTTCAGCGAAACTCAGAGATGCTCTCAAGGAGCAATTCACTCAGCATATTCTCACAGTTAGTCATGTGACAACTTCGGCAAATGGTCAGACAACGAAATTTCTCCTCGACACGCACGATGATAAACATATTGAGTGTGTGATTATGCGACATCTTTCTGGTCGAAATACTCTTTGTATATCTTGCCAAGCCGGTTGTCCAATGGCTTGTACTTTTTGTGCGACAGGGAAGCTCGGACTTCTCCGTAATCTCACTGTCGGTGAAATCGTAGAACAGGTCATGATAGCGATTCACCACCTCAAAAAAGAAAAACTTCAGCTCAGAAATATCGTCTTTATGGGTATGGGTGAGCCGTTTCTCAATTATCCTGAAGTGAATAAAGCTCTCGAGATTTTCTGTGGTCCAAAATTTCTCAATTTTTCTGAGCGTCGTGTGACTATCTCTACCTGTGGTATCGTTCCAGGCATCAAAAAACTCATGGTCGATCACCCTCAGGTGAGCCTGGCTATATCACTCCATGCTCCAAATGATGAAGCGCGAAAGAGTATTATGCCCGTGGATAACACATATCCTCTCGATGTTCTCATGAAAGCACTCGATGAATATGTCGAAAAAACAAATAAACGTATTTTTTATGAATACATCATGATTAGCGGCGTGACTGATAAACTCCAATATGCTTATGAGTTAGCTGATTTGATGCAGGGACGTCTCGGTCACGTAAATTTCATACCCTACAATGCTGGTGAAGGCATCATGGGAAATGATATGCAGCCGACACCATCACTTATCATTAAAAAGTTTCAACGTGTCCTTGAAGAACGAGGGATTCCGTCGACGGTTCGATTTACTATGGGGGATGATATAGATGCGGCTTGCGGACAACTCGCACTCAAGGTGGATGGCAAAAAAACTGTCGAAGTCCAGGGCAAGAGAATATCGGGGTAAAAAATCAATATAATAATATTTGTACTCACAGGAAAATCTCTATAATCAGGAGTATGAATCACGAACTTCCTATCATCGATGAGGTGGAGCGACTCAAGTCTCAGAAACGCTATACGGAAGCACGTGTAACGCTCGAGTGAGCCATTGCAAAATACAATAATCGCTACGAACTCTATGAGGAACTCGCGGATGTATATATCTATGAGTGAAATTATAAAAAAGCGGGGAAAGCCCTCGATTATGCTGAGACATTGAATGCTCAATCATCAACATGACTTTACCTAAGAGGGTATATGGCCCTCCTTCACAATGATTTTCATCGAGCTATAGAGTGTCTCGAAGAATCCAACGTTAAAACACCAAATAACCCTGAAGTTCTCCGCAATCTCGGTTGGGCGTATACGATGATAGGGGATATAAAAAAGTGAGTTATCCTCCTCGAACGTGCTCTCACTATAGCGCCTGATGATGTCCTCATCATGGAAGATTTATGAGTTGCTCTTTTGACCCAAGGTAAAATACAAGAAGCTCGTGTATACCTCAGTCTCGTAGGCAAGGAGAACCATATTAGTGATATGTGATTTTCTGCATAGGTATGTTTCAAACCAATTTCTTGCAAGATGGACAGTCATATCTTGTTGCTGATTATGACCCACTTTCTCTCACTATAGGAGTGCTGACATTCAAAAATAGAAAACCCCATATAGAACACTGTGTGAGGAGTTTTTTTGGTCCAGATGAACGTACATTTCATCCTCGAGTTTTTGAGCGAAACTTCCTCCAATCATGCCAGGAATTAGAAAAAAAATCATGAAAACTCCCCACGGATGTCTGTGTCTTTCTCGATTCTGGAAAATCTATCGCAACCTCTACTGGGTATACTTTTTCTCGTGAAGAAGAAGATACTCCAATTACGCTCGAAGAAATCAATGAATATGCTACAAATCTCAGAGAACAGTCGTCTCACCAGGCTCAGAAAATATGGACAGAAGAGAGTGGATATTCAGA
>DALYDS010000086.1:0-3229 GCA_031973055.1 bacterium
GATTGGACAGAGAAAGAGTCACATCGATCATCATAATTTCTACTGACGTGAAGAAGGATTTCAGAATACCAAGCACGGGAAGAGTGTCGCGATACCTCATTGGTTTTTTATTCCTGTGAGTTTGATTTCTTGGGGAGTAGCTTCGGTCATAGGGCACTTTCTCGGGAGTACACTCTTTGTCTGGTGTTTCGTGGTGACGACGATGATTCACTATATATTTTTCCAATACGTGCACACCTCGATGCATATCCCAAAAGGGCGATGGATAGAGCGCACAAAGTGGTTCAAGAAAAAGATGGCAGAGCACGTCATTCATCACCGTATGGACGAAGACTTCGAGCATCCAATGAATATCTGCGTCGTCTGTAGCTGGGCTGACCGACTCTTCGGGACGTACTTTCGGAGGAAGTAAAAACCTCTCAGTGAGAGAGGTGGTAAATCTTTAGTTCAAGAGGTTTGAAAAATAAGAAGTGGGCTATTTTGATTGCCCCGTAAAACTCTTCAATCATAACCATCGTGGCACAGAAGAGGTATATTCTTTGTATTGATCTCAAAATAGTGTTTTTAAATTTTTTTCTTCTGCATGAATCAGTATGTTCATAATAATGATTTCTGTCATTACTATCAGTTGATTCAATACAGAAGGGTTTATTAATACGAGAGTCTGAAACATGAGGATATAGAGACAATAAGCAGGATTTCTAGAAAATTTATATGGACCATCTTGTGTCAGTACAGGCTCTGTCTCTCTCCGCAAAACAGTATTCCACATATTTCAAAAGTACTTTTTTCTCAAAGATATTATTGCTCACAAACTCAGTACAGTTAAAGGTGTTCATATTTTTGGTAAATCTAAGGTGTCTATTTTTCACAGTATAGTATTTTGAATAAGAAGAAATGGTAATGATATGACAATGGTCGATCAACTTGCTACCTCTTGCCATTTTTGCTCGCTCTGTAAATTTTGTTCATGCTCGTGATTATCAGGCATTTTTATTTTATATGAAGTTTATAAATAGTTATTTTGTAATTAATTTTAATCGGAGGAAGTAGATTTTATTCTGGTTTTGTTTCTGGATTCTGTAGTTGCCGAAGATGCTTTCGTGAAGCATAAAAATTGCTCTCGGTTATCATTCAGACTCATACGAGTCCAGCAACAGTTCATAGAGCAATTTGAGCAGCAGCTGGAAGATCATGCTTATGTGCCAGCAATGTACCTACAGCTCAAGCCACCAAAAAAATAACACCATAAACAACGCTTCTGTTTGTTTCACTTACCCACTCTTTTGCTTTCGCTATTTCTGGAGCTTTTGGATCCATAATTATAAAAATTAAATTTTAATTTTCCCCCGAAACCCCCTCCCCGCATAGTACGACTCTGCGCCATTATGATAGGTAAAGACGGTATCATATCGGCGATCACAAAAAATAGCTCCACCGAGCTTTCTGATATTCGTTGGAGTATTTATCCAGGTTGATGTCTTTCGGTCAAATTCACCAAGCGTCTGTAAGTATCGATATTCTTCTTCTTTCAGCATTTCGACACCCATAGTCTCTGCCATATTCATAGCACTGTCTTTTGGTTTATGTTCTTTGCGGGCCTTGAGTGCTGCGTCGTCATAGCACAGGCTGACGCGGCCTTTTGGACTCTCTGGCGAACAATCACAGAAGGTGATTTCACCTCCAAACACAACGACATCTGGTTCCCCACCTGTCTCCTCCATCTGTGCGAGAGTAGTAAGTTTCTTCGGATTTGCAGCGAGCTTTGCTTCTATCATATCCCAATCAATACCAGCATGACGCTTCATATTCTGAGCGAATCTGGTTCTGAGCGTGGTGAGAATTTCTGTATTTTTAGGCATAGAGAATAATTATTTATTCATCGAAGCACAGACAACTTCGAGACGGTCGAGATTTTGTTCATTTGCTGGCCCACAGACAGAACGGACTTGTTCGGCGACTTCTGCTGTTTCGAATTCCTGAATCCATGAGATATACGTCTGATCACCCTCGGGTGTGAGCTCTATCGTGAGGACAAAGTGCGGGAGTGGGATATGTCGGATCACGATTTTATGTGGCGAGACTTCGTCAAACACACATTCATTGTCATAGTGCGTATCATCTGGACCATGCATCACGAAGACCCATCGACCACCAGTTTGAAATTCAAACGTTTCAAACGTATTCGTAAACCCCTCTGGCCCCCACCACTTGGCGAGCTTTTCTCCATCCTGAAATGCAGCAAAAATTGTTTCTGGTGAAAATGAAACAGTTCGCTCATTGCTAATGATAGCATCTTGGTTGGTCATACAATGTGGATAAATGTTTCTTCTATTATCTTTCTGTTTCTTGTTTTGCAATAAAAAAACCTCCCAAGATGAGAGGTTTGTAGGTCTTTTGGTGACCCCATGGAGAATCGAACTCCAATTGCAGGAATGAGAATCCTGTGTCCTAGCCGTTAGACGATGGGGCCAGAAAATGGGGCCGAAGCCCCATTTGGTTTTGAACTATTCACATTCGATACCCATAGATCGAGCTGATCCACGGACAATCATCATAGCGGCTTCTACATCATTTGCATTGAGATCGGGCATTTTGCGTTCTGCAATATCCTTGATCTGTGCTTTTGTGAGTTTACCAACTTTGACTTTATGTGGTTCTTTTGAGCCAGATTCGAGACCGATAGCCTTTTTTATGAGGTTGGTCATAGGTGGTTCACGAGTGATGAATGAGAAACTACGATCATCGTAGATAGTAATCACCGTCGGGAGAGTCCAGCCTGATCTGTCACGAGTTTTATCATTAAATTGCTTACAAAAGTCCGCAATTTGAATACCCGTGGGTCATAGAGCCGTACCAATCGGAGGCGCTGGGTTAGCAGCACCAGCATTGATCTGGAGTTTGACTATTCGTTTGATTTCCTTCTTTTTAGCCATAAATAAATTTTTTAAGTAGTAAGTATAATTGGTTGGCTACTTATCCAACACTGGCTCGTGAGAAGCCCTCTTGCGAGGCACGAAAATGGTGGGTCCTCTGGGGATCGAACCCAGGACCGCCGGATTAAGAGTCCGTTGCTCTACCGACTGAGCTAAGAACCCACACTTGTAACAGCATGCGTGAGTATAACCGAAAAAATAAAAAGGCAAGCAAAATAATCAACCCCGAAATCGTCCTATAACTGTGATTTTACAATCTCCTGAAAGCCTCGTCGGAAATGCTCTGCATCAAA
>DALYDS010000087.1:0-3183 GCA_031973055.1 bacterium
GTTCAAGAGTTATTCAGCTTCTTTCTGAAGATGGAATACAGTGATTAGATGCGATATTTTTCGCTGCGAGTGCTGATGTTTCACTCGATTGGTGTCCTCGTGCTGCAGAACAGTGAATTGTTTGTGTGGATAAATCGAGTGCATTTCGGAGTAATCCAAATATTCCGCTCGTGGTACCAGAAGTAAATGGTCACAGTATTCGCGAGAGCGACCTCATCATCTCCAGTCCGAACTGTACAGCCACTATTGGAGCACTCGCTTTGGGGCCTATACATCAGACCTTATGACTCCGGAGAGTGTTTACGTCTACCTATCAAGCAGCCAGTGGTGCTGGACAACCAGCTATGGAAGAGCTCATAGCCGCTACTCGTGCACGACTTGCAGGAGAAGATTTCATACCACAACAATTTGATCACGATTTAGCTTTTAATCTCTTTCCTCATATTGGGAATTTTCTCGACAATGGATATACGGATGAAGAGATGAAATTCACCAATGAACTTCGTCGGATTCTAGGGTTACCACACCTCCCAATAGATTGTACCTCAGTGCGCGTTCCTATTCCCCGAGCCCATAGTGAAGATATCACGGTCGAAACTGAGCAGCCTTTTGTTGTGAAGCAAGTGCAAGAGCTTTTATCTCAGTCAGCTGGGGTAGAGCTCGTTGATGAACCAGAGAAAAAACGGTATCCTATGCCGTCAATCGTGACTGGAAAATATGATGTTGCAGTGGGAAGGGTGCGACAGAGTTTCTCTTATGATGGTCACTGAGGTAAGTTTTTTGTATCAGGTGATCAGCTCCTCAAGGGCGCAGCACTCAATGGCCTTCAAATATTGGAATATGTACTAAAACAGAGAATAAAGGCCTAGAAAATTCTCTCAATAATTTCTCTATATCCTTTTGATCTTTCTCGGAAGTTGTGCACATCATGAGGTTTCAGCAGGGCCTTGGTGATGAGCCGAAAGAGACAAGCTCTGAGGAGTATTTGTTCGGAATGTGGAGGGAGCAGTGCGAGAGCTTCGCTTCCTCCATTTTCCCAAGCGATAGAATCAGCAATCAGGATAGCTTCAGCGTATTCTCGTGGACGATAATCGAGAGAAAAATCTATGACGACTGGCGGAAGAGTCTCATGGAAGAGGATATTTCCACAGAGATCGCCATGAATTATCTGGTTCGGGAGAGAAAGGGGTTTTAATAATTCCATGACACCCTGTATTGTTTCATATATTTCTGGATGTATATCTTGTGGGAGCTCTCTTTCTCACCAGACTATTTCGTGTGCTCGTGACCACGGAGAGTCACTAGGGTGCCATCCTTCTGGTTTTTCGATGTGTTCGAGGAGATTATGGAGCTCTCGTGCAATATGATATTTTTCCGTGATTCTCCCCGTGACTTCTTGCCCTAATTCAAAATACGTGCATCACCAGCCACGATAGGTGTAGTGCTCATCAAGTGTTTTGTGATGATAAGAAGCTCTGAAATTCAGTGGTTTCACCTGATTTACTATTTCAGAAATTCACTCATAGGAGGCTTCATGAGGCTTGAGGACGAAATCTCCAACGCGCCACGAATTTCCCTGACCGCCTGGAAGAGGTGTAGCTGTATGCGTTAAGCCAAATGCATCGAGGACGTCGAGGGGTATCATGAAATTATCGTCATTGAATCAGTTTTCCCATCTTGCTCACTGTCTGGAGGAGTTTGAGGAGTATTGGTCGAAAGATGATGATGTTTTCTTGCGGCCAATGTTTTTTCTCTGGATTAAATCGGAGCTTAAATTCTGTCACACCCGCCAGTTTACCTTTTCCATCGGCTGAAATCCCGAGAAAATCATAGGTTTTACACCCTCGTTTCATACCTTCTCGGATAGCTTCCCACTGGAGGAGATAGGTCGCCATATCACGACGAATCATCGTATCACTCGAAGAAGCACCATAATAGTATATAGCTGTATCATCCCAGTAGGCAAAAATACCTGCTGCATGGAGTATGCCATCTTTCTCTGCTACGAGCAGACCTCCAGCATGGTATGATTCGAGCGTTTCTATGAAATGTTGATAGTAACTCAGCGAATTATGAGCAAATCCATCACGCTTTGTCGTCTCATCGAGGAGATCAAAAAAAGCTTCTACATAGGTTTTCCCAGTTGTTTTTTCGATATCTGAGCTCTGTACCCATCTTGTCGTCACTCATCTTTTCTGGGCGAGACGTATATTGTAGCGTCATTTTTCTGCAAAGCTCGACAGCAATGTCTCTTCGGATATGCCTCCGAGCTGTAAGAGTGCTGTAACTGGCTCAATAAAGCGACGAAATGGTGCTTTTGTTGAACTGATGAGACTGCTTGAGAGAGAGGAGAGTGGTTCTATTTGGAGAAAGAGGTCATTTTTGGTGGTTATATTCTCCCGTATGAAGCCCAGGCAAGCATCAGAAAGGCTTTCTCAGTCAATACCGAGCATATAGAGTCCAGTGAATTTATTGATTATGGTGCGTCTTTCGATGAGAAATGAGTGATTTTCTCCTGAGACGATACATATACTCTTTGCTTGGTGTGTTTTATTCAGGATTTGTGCCCAAAGAGGCGATTGCCAAAAGCTTGTTGTATGCGTACGTATCAAGTCTCCCAGGTCTGTACGAGGAAGTATTTCTCTATAGTTGTAATTACTACTTGACATAATGTAATATATGATTTATAGTATTGTTCGTAAGGTTGTCTTTTCTTAATACATACATATGACTGACGTTACCTACCACACACCATATTCAATAAAGATTCGAAAGCAATACCACGATACGCTCCAGCTCATCATATCAGGTGAACTCGATGAGACCAATGCAGATGTAGCGTTTGAGACTATAGAACATAATCTCGATGGGAAAGACACCTATAAGCATATAGCGTGTGATTTTTCCCAGCTTACCTATACCAACTCCAAAACACTCGGATACCTCACGGATATGATTGCCCGTACACATCGAAAAGGGAAGACTATATCATTTGATCGAGTTCATCCCAAGACCCAATATATATTTGATATGATCGGTCTCTCAAAAGTCACTGACGCCGTTATTTAAGCAATAAATAGAAAAAAACGCCTAGTTTTCTAGGCGTTTTTTGTTCATGTATTGTTTTCTCTCAGTCTCGTCCATTTTCTCGATAGCATAGCGGAGCATGGTCCGAGGCATTTC
>DALYDS010000088.1:0-3180 GCA_031973055.1 bacterium
TGCCGAAAGGTAATCTATTTGTTGATGCAAAACTTATACTTCTGGTTATTTTTTATCGTGCAATATGGAGTTTCATTGGGTGTTATATTGCAGCTCTACTAGCACCTCGTAACCCCCTGCGACATTCCATTATTCTTGGTGCAATTGGCGTGGCATTAAGCACTGTCGGCGCCATTGCCAATACTAAAATGCATTTGGGACCAAATTGGTACGCATGGACACTCGTTGCTATCTCTTTACCTATCTCATGGCTTGCTGGAAAGTTCTATATTAATAAGGGCGGTAAAAATATGTGGACAAAATCATTTTCGATAACAACAAAAGAGGTTACGAAAGAACAAATTTGGAAACTCTTTACTGATGTAAATAATTGGCATGTCTGGAACGAACAAATTGAATTTGCTAAACTGGATGGAAAATTTGAAGCTGGAAATTTTTACCAAATAAAACCAAAAAATGGACAAACTGTAAGAGTAAACCTTCTCGAAGTAATAGAAAACAAACATTGTTTAGAAACGGGGAATTTCCCACTTGCAAAAATGTATTACGACCACTTGATTGAAGAAACCAAAAATGGATTAAAAATAACTAACACAATTACTGTGAAAGGTTTGTTGAGTTTTCTTTGGGTGCAACTCGTAGTAAAGAAAATAGCAGCAGAAATGTCAACCCATGTTCAGCAACAAATAAAAGTAGCATCACAATTATAATATCGAATCCTGTTTTGGTCATGCGTAGTGAACAATAAAACAATCTAAAGTGACTCGAGTATTATTTCTTCTCCACCCACATAGCATCCCCAAAACTAAGAAATCGGAAGTTGTGGTCGAGGGCGTATTGATAGGCCACTTGCATATTTTCTAGGCCCATAAAGGCAGCGACGAGGACGAGGAGAGATGTGCGTGGTGCGTGGAAATTGGTCACGAGAGCATCAACGATTTTGAATTCATAACCTGGAGTGATATAGAGATTCGTGTCACCCGATACTCCAAATGTCTGCTCTTGGAGTTTCCCTGCTGCATACGATTCAAGTGAGCGCATCGAGGTCGTCCCGACGGCTATCACTCTCCCCTTTCGGTTTTTCAGAAGTTCAAGAGTTTCAGCGGGGATAGTCACCAACTCGGAGTGAATCTGATACTGCGTCACATCGTCTTCGTAAATGGGTTTAAATGTCCCTGGACCGATATGGAGTGTCACATGAGCTATCTTCACTCACATATCCTGAATCTTTTGAAGAAGCTCGGGCGTGAAGTGGCGGCCTGCTGTCGGCGCGGCGGTAGAGCCGAGATTTTCGGCATAGACGGTCTGATAGAGCTCAGAGTTTGCGAGATGTTCGGTTATATACGGAGGAAGTGGGATTTCTCCATATTTTTGAAGCACTTCGAGCCATTCGTAGTGTGGCACGGGGACTTTTACCAGTCGTCCAGCATAAGTCTCCCCGACAACCTCCAGCGTCATATCATTTTCGAGAATAATCGTTCTTCAAGTTTTGAGTCGTTCTCCCGGGAAACACATAATCTCCCAGATGTCTGGCGAGGTATTTCGGAGAAAGAGGCATTCGACGTCTTTTTTTGTACCATTTTGAAGAGTAGTGTACCCTTTTATACGAGCAGGCATCACGCGTGTATCGTTGATGACGAGGATATCATCAGGACGAAGGAGTGAAATAATGTCTCGGAAAATAATTTCACGAAACGTATTCTCGCAGACTAACAATCTCGAACTATCTCGCGGTTCGAGGGGGTACTGAGCGATTTTCTCTGGCGGGAGATCATAATCGAATAATTTTGTTTCCATAAAAATTGGTTCGATATTCTCAAATTTTCAGACAAAATCAAGAAATAAATCCCGAGAAGAGTGATATTAGATTACCCCGTAAGCACAGTAGAGGAAATGACTATTGAGGAAATAAACTGAGAACCAGATGATGATAATCCAGCTCGAACCAACCAACACATAGAGCACCCGGGGAAATTGAGAGTGTCGGAGAGCGCGGAAATATTTCTTACTCTGAGTCAAGACAGACCGTGGACGCGAGTGCATAAAAAATGAAAATAAAAAATACTCTACCGATAAAACATCGATAAGAAAAACCTCATCAAAAACAGAAAATAACAAGGAACATTTTATCAGCACATGAAGAGCATCTGGGCCGCACGAAACAGCTCGACATAGATGTCTTTGGAGTGAGATAACCTGTCAGTTCGTTCTCCTGTTTTTGAGAGAAGATGTGAAATATAGCACAAAGATTTTTCGATTGCAAATATTTTGACATTTTTATATATATTTTATAAAGAATGCTCTATAAACCGCATTTTTATCATTCAATAATCATGCCATATGACTATTATTTCTCATTGCATTGCCTCGGAAATACTAATAATTGAGAGAAAATAGTATGAATACCTACCAAGCCGGACCACTCCTCTCCCAAATTCAGTTTCCCCGCGACATGCGTGAGAAATTCAAAATCGAAGACCTCCCCCAGATATCCGCAGAAGTCAGACAATACATCATCGATGTTATCTCAGAAATCGGTAATAGTCACTTTGGCGCGAGTCTCGGTGTCGTCGAATTAACTGTGGCTCTCCACTATATTTTTAATACTCCTGACGATCAGTTGGTATGGGATGTATGACACCAAGCGTACGGTCATAAAATTCTGACTGGTCGACGAGAGGTTTTTCATACGAATAGGGCGAAAGGTGGTATCTCTGGTTTTCCAAAAAGGAGTGAGAGCGAATATGATACATTTGGCGTTGGTCATTCGTCGACATCGATTTCAGCAGCGCTCGGTATGGCTATCGCGAGTCAATACAAGTGAGAGCATAATCGCAATCATATCGCTGTAATTGGTGATGGTTCTATGACGGCAGGACTTGCATTTGAATGACTCGAAAATGCTGGTTCTCAAAATGCCAACATTCTCGTGATACTCAATGATAACAACATGAGTATCGATCCAAATATAGGAGCTCTTCGTGATTATCTGACGAAAATTACGACATCTCACACATTCAATTTTGTCCGTGATGAAATCCGAGATCTCTTTGATAAAGCTGGGAAACTCGGGACTTATACCAAAGAATTCCTCGAACACACAGAACAAGGGCTCAAGTGAATACTGATGAAGAATAGTAATCTCTTTGAATCGCTGCATTTTCGCTATTTCTGACCAGT
>DALYDS010000089.1:0-3102 GCA_031973055.1 bacterium
CATCGCTCGCTGCTGTGCCTATGGTATTCGTTGTTGTCTGGTCATTTCGTCTTGTCACACACATCATCGTACGTCTCACGAGACATAGCGAAGATTCACGGTATGCAGCGTTTCGTCTTTCGTGGTGAAAGTATTTTTCTGTGAAATCGTACTTTTATATTTTTCTCTTGCAGTGATTTTTTATTGCGATTATTTCTCTCCCTCTTCTCTTTTTATTGACGAAAAATATCACACTCACGCCTCAGTTTATTATTGGTGCCATGCTGTGGATAGTCTGATTTGTGTGTGAGTATATCGCTGATGCTCAGATGAATGCATTTCGTCGAGATTCAAATAACAAATGAAAAATTATTCAGACAGGTCTCTGGAGATATTCTCGTCATCCGAATTATTTCTGAGAACTCCTCATGTGGTGGAGTCTCTGGATTATGAGTATCACGAGTATTGCGAGTTTGGTATGAATACTGAGTCCGCTCCTCCTCTCGTACTTGATTATCTATGTCACCGGCATACCCATGCTCGAAGCATCGCTGGCGAAGAGAAAATGATTCGAAGCTTATAAGAAATCAACCAGTATTCTCATACCACTTCCGCCGAGAAGGTAATTTCGAGGTAATAGTGTATAAATTTTTCGTATAATATAACATTGACAATGTGTAAATAAGTCTATTATTTCTATAGATTTGTTATACTTTTATTTATGGCTCTTGTATCTGCGTCAGAATCGTTACCGAGTATACGACTCGGTGACCTAGACGCTCCTCGCGGACGTCGATTGAGTACCTCTAGTGGTGGAGCGGCTGCAGCTGGATGCAATAATGTTATATACACTCTCGCTGATACTTGTCGTAACGCATGTGTCGACCTTATTGGTATCTATGGTGGTTGGGATGCTTTTGTAGCGGGTGGGCTCTCAGATGATACGCGTATTATTCGCTATTCAGATATTGAACCCGATGTTCTCGAGCGTATGCTCGCTGATCAGCCAGGGAATAAATGAGGGACGACGCGTATGATGCCACATCGACAGGATTTTCATCTCGCTCTCGAGATACGTCGTCGTCTCGGTATTGAGTGACATGTCGTCGTTGGTGGCGATGGAAGTGCAGGGGCTGCTCATCCATATACCTATATATCTCATCCAGATTGATCGGGTGAGAGTCTCTTACCAATGAATGCCGTTGGTAAAACAATGGATAATGATCTCAATGGGAACTTCATGACGTTTGGCTACTCAACAGCTCGAGAAATTGCCGCACAATCTCTCGCTGCTATGGTCGGTGAAGTACAGACCAAATGAGGTGTCCGTGTAGTTGAATTAATGGGTCGTGATTCGGGCCGACTCACCGCCGAAGCTGCTGCCATTATTGATAAAAATATTATTTGTCTTATTCCAGAAGTTCAGATTACTCGTGAACATTTTCTTGAGATTGTTGCTCAGAGAAAAAGAGAAACACAAACAGAAACATGCAAAGAATGATATGCAGTCATCGCTGTCGGAGAATGATTCCGTTTTGAATGAGAAAAACAATGTACGACATGAATCGTTGACGCTGCTGGAAACCCACAGCTCGCTGATGTCACATGAAAAATAATTGGACCATTACTTACTTCACAAGGGTATAACATAGGCAGAATTCAAAAACCTGCCGAGGTCGTGAGAAGTGCTACACCAAATCAACACGATAAAGAAATTACAGCTCTCCTCGCTCATACTGCGGCACAACTTTCTATAGATCATGTGTGGTGATATGGCGTTGGACTAGATCTCGATTCGTATGATGAGAAATCTATGAAACTCAATGTCGTAGCACGACCTCTCCATACTATTCGTACTGGGAATTTCGTGAATGAATGAGAATATGATGTTCATGCATTGAGACTTAAACCACCGTATATCACTCGTGCACATGTATCACATTTTAGTGAATTGAAATTACGAGTTCCTCACATAGATGAAGATAGCCTCAAGGCTCAACATATAGAAGTACTCAGACGCGTCGCAGCCGAGAGAGATCAAGCATCGTGTGGAGGTGGAGGTCTCGCTATTCCGAGAAGGGTAATAGATTTTGAACGTGAAAAAGGTAATCCAGAAAAAAATGAACCACCAGGAGAATACCCGACACTCTGGTCTCCTTACATAGAGGAATTAATGAAGCAATAATTTTTTTCGAGAAAATAATTTTTCTTTTTTCAGAAATTTTTTATTCAAAAAAATAAATTATTTTTTATAAATATTTTTTGTAGTGAATTTATCGCATATATAAGCGATTATTTCATAGATAATATTTTCTGAAATATTTTTTTCTCAGAAATATTTTTTTATTTTTCTGAAAAATAATTTTTTCTTATGGTCTATTTATCGCATGTATTAGCCATTATTTCATATATATTTTTATTTTTATATTTTTTGAAATAGCAGAAATTTTTTATTTTATTTTTTATGAAAAATTTTTTTAGGTGAGTTTTGCTTATATGCAAGCGATAAAAAATTAAATATTTTTCTGAAATAATTTTTTTGAATATGTTCAATTTTATTTGTAGTGATATTTTTTCGCATGAATATCATTTTTGGAAAGGTAATAACTAATGCTAAAAAATAATTATATGCTACAATTTTTGTGTTCGTATTTTATTTTTTTAATCTCTTTTCTATGCCAGTAAAAAAAGCTGCAAAGAAAGCTGTCAAAAAAGCTGCTCCTAAAAAAGTAGTAAAGAAGGCAGTTGCTAAAAAAGCACCAGCTAAGGCTGTAAAAAAAGCTGCTCCTAAAAAAGCTGCTAAGAAAGTTGCTCCAAAAAAGAAGAAATAATTATTTTCTTTTTCACAACTCCGAATACCTCTCACTTTTGGGAGGTATTTTTTTGTTTTATTTTTTACATCAAATATCCAATCACGAATCCCATCGCACTGAGAGCAACTATCGTATATCCTGCAGTGATGAAATAGAGTTTCGCTGGACGCATGTCATAGAGATAATGTATCGCTATAAAGAGTGCTGCGACCATACCAAAATTATAACCAAATATAAATCCTTGTGTGCCAGTATCCCAGTGGAGGAGGCGGAGAAATGCTGATATATCTACTGCGAGGATAAAGAGGAT
>DALYDS010000090.1:0-3046 GCA_031973055.1 bacterium
GGTGGCGGTGCAGGTCCATCAGCGACCCCAAGTAATCTGGTTTATATCAATCCTGAGAATACAGATTTCGCTCCTCTAGACTGTACACCAGGAGTCAATTATATGATTACACCTATAGCATTTAATGCTGCTAGTGCTTCTACATACACAAACAAAAAATTAGCTATCCTCAAATCTGGTAATTGGCGTGCTCGTGGTACTGGCTTTGTTCGCAATCGAAACATAAACCCAGACAGTACTCATACTTTTAGATTTAATTCAATTATCGATAGCGTCACAGATAAACTTTTTGAGAATACTGTTGATACAGGTATTTATGCGAGTGCCTTTTCAGAGAATGTTTCCGTACCTGCTGGAAAGACTGCTGAAATCAATGTCACTGTCAGAAATAATAGTATCTATGGAGGAAGTGTCACTGTATGGTGTACCAACTAAAATTATAGTACACTTTACAATAATTATAAAACTCCGGAGTTACTTTATAAAAAACCTCTAGTATTTGGTGCCGCAGGGGAGAAGTGAACAAACCTGCCTACCGGTAGGCAGGCCTCACTTCGAGTAGTCAATCGAACTGCTTCATAAAAAAACCTCACAGATTATGTAAGGTTTGATATTGTATGGTGCCGTAGGGTAGAAGTGAGTAAACCTCACTTCGAGTCAATCGAACTACTGACAAAATAAAACCCCCATAAATGATATGAGGGTTGATATTGTTTTGGTGCCGAGGAGTAGAATCGAACTACCGACACAAGGCTTTTCAGGCCTCTGCTCTACCACTGAGCTACCCCGGCGAACGGAAGTGAGTATATGGTAATTAGTAATTAGTAAATAGTATTTTATAAAAATACCAATAACCTACGACTAACAGCTACTCACACGAGACTATTCTTAGTGCTTGATCTTGATCTGTCCGAATTCGAGCTCCACTGGTGTATCACGACCGAGGAGGTTGATATTGAGCTTGAGCGTGCCTTTTTTCTCGTTTACTTCGACGATTTTCCCTTCACTACCAGCAAATGATCCAGCGAGGATAGTCGCATAATCACCGATTTTGACTGGAGTTTTGTATTCTGCATTTTTTTCTTCAACCATTCCCTGTATACGAGCGAGTTCTGTATCTGAAACTGGGACAGGGACTGTACCAGCACCGAGGAACCCTGTTACATTTGGAGTATTACGAACGACGTACCATGACTCGTTTGAGACAATCATCTTGATGAGGATATATCCTGGGAATACGTTTCTCTTGTTTTTGACTGATCCTCCGCCTTTTTTGAGTGTGATAACATCGTGGAGAGGGACGAAACAATCGAGGATATATTTCTCGAGGTTAAACATCTCTCGACGCTGCATGAGTGATGTACGGACGTTTTCTTCTGTTCCAGAGATTACTCTGATGACGTACCATTCTGGTTTTGGTGCAAATAGTTTGGACATGGAGAGTCGCTAGGAAATAGAGATTATTTTTGTGCTTCTACAGGGACTGGAGTTGCTGTTACTTTGCTGCCATCATCAGTAGTGATTTCGAGAGGTGCAGTCGTAACAGCAGGTGAGCCTGAGAGGTCAACGCTTGCAGGTGCGTGAATCATATTTCGTATTTCAAACATACCATTACTGAACAGGAGAGTCAGGAGGTAAGTGAAGAGCGTCATACCAGCGATGACAGAGACGACGACTTGGAAAAATTTCTTTGTTTCAAGATGTGTAGGCCAGACGACGTGCTCGAGTTCTGCGACAGATTCTTTGAGAAAGTTGGTCATAAAAGTGGTATAATACAAAAAGACAAACCGAGTATAGAAAAAATACCCACAGAGTCAAATCCTTTCTCACTCTTATAAACCCATCAAATCCCACACTCTTGCGGCGATATTACGAGGCTTCCCTTGGTGAGGGTGGTGGTGGAGATTGATAAATGGCACACTATTCGCTTCGAGAAAGCCACAACGCTGTGTTTTCCATGACAGACTGATATCAGCAATCATAAAGTCAAAACCGACAATAGGATCACCGAAGACTCGTGCTGCACGCTCAAAGAGCTCTCGATTGTCCGGATGACACTTATCGTATTCCTCTATAGCATTTCCTCCATAACTGAGGCCGATTTTTTCTGAGAGATAGACTACTTCGTTTTTCTTTGGCACATACTCAAATATGGTTTTATCCCAAGAATTGTCTGCGACCAGTTTCCATGGCTTTGAGAGTTCGTCTTTACCGATTTTTATGCGTCCATCACAGGAGAGCTGACGCTTGAGAAACCACGCCATGCTTTGTGTTGGTTTCACTTCAGCTATTTCTTTATCTCGGCTTTTGTTTTTCTCTTCTAGGAGCTCTGAGAGTGTACTTTTGCCATCTCAGAGGACTTGTGGTTGTGTTCCTGAGAGGACTCCTCCGAGCTTGTAGTCGATGACGGTCGCTCGGTAGACGGGTCAGAAGAGCTGTTCTTCCACCATGACCCAGAGGCAGAGCTGGCGAGCAATCTTGTAGGCCTGATAGAGGTCATCATGATCACGGACATAGGTGACGACGTGCCGTCCTCGGCTCCCGAGTCGTGGTTTCACGATGATCGGATGCTCTATGCGGTCAAATATATCTTTGGCTTCTTGAAATGAAAATGCGTGTCCACCACGGGCAATAGGGAGGTTATTTTTTTCACACGTTTTTTTGAATATTCATTTATCATCGAGCGTGAGGAGATTTGATTGATCTGCCATATAGGGACGTGGTATACCAGAAAACGTGATGATTTTTTTTCTCCATTTTCCGGGGATAGCCTTACGGACGATATACAGATCGACACCGCGATCAAATATCCGTACTTCGCGCATCTCGAGGCCACGTTTTTCGGCTTCTTCCCAGAGTACTCTCGCTCTATCGAGTGTTCGTGGTCCTGGTTTTTTCGCGAGTTTTATCATGAATAAGAGCCTCCCGAGTCCGATAATCCAGAGTGTGATATCGTCTTCCCATCGGTTGAGAAATTTAGCAATTGGATTACACAAAAATCATACCTGTAATCGCTCGAAGAGTATATTGATAGTATCGAAATACC
>DALYDS010000091.1:0-3023 GCA_031973055.1 bacterium
TCAAATGAAAAACCAAATTTCTTGAGTTGTTCACGGAATCTCTCAATATTCGCTGCTGTAGTAATAGCTGGATGTGTACCAGTTTTGATAGCATAATTCTCAGCTGGAAGACCAAATGCATCCCAACCCATCGGATGGAGAACGTGGAATCCTTTTGCATGTTTGTAACGTGCGATTATATCTGTCGCTGTGTATCCCTTTGGATGACCGACATGAAGTCCTGCACCGCTTGGATATGGGAACATATCAAGCGCATAAAATTTTGGCTTGTGACTATTTTCGAGTTCAGGATTGGTGCAAGCAAATGTGTCATGTTCTGACCAGTATTTCTGCCATTTTGATTCGATATCTCAGTGATTGTACATAAACCGCTGTTGCTATAAGAAATAATTGCTTGAATTATATGCATTTTTTCTTTTCTGGAAGGGGAAATATAAAAAAATCCTCTCATTTCTGAGAGGATTTTGTAGTATTCTTATTTTTGAATTATTGAACCACTAAATATTCCTTTACTGAGAGTTGAGAGAGAGGGGAGGTTATCAATATGACATACGCCTATTCTGAAATCATGGTCACGTGCTAAAGCTATAGATGCTTGATCCATGATGCGTAGATTTTTTGCCAATACATCATCGTAAGTGACTGAGGGGAATTTGACTGCTGTAGTGTCTTTTTTTGGGTCAGCTGAATAGATACCATCGACACTTGTGAGCTTGATCATCATATCGCATGAGAGCTCTAGAGATCGTAGCACAGAAGCCGTATCAGTAGAAAAATAAGGATGCCCCGTTCCTCCAGACAAAAATACGATAGTACCTTGTGATAGTTTTCTTTTTGCTGTCTTAGCATCAAATATTTGTCCAATACCCGAGAGGTCTCGTGCTGTAAAAACCACAGTTTCTTGTCAGATTTTTTCGATTATATCAGCGAGCATAAGAGCATTCATGGTTGTAGCCAACATGCCCACTTCGTGCCCAACTGTTGGGGAAATACCGTTTTTCGCAAATTCCGCCCCTCGACAGATATTACCACCTCAACACACCACCGCTATTTCATGATGTTTTTTTAGTTCAAAAATTTCTTGTCCTATTTTTCTCAAGTATTCGAAATCATAATTGTCTCGTGATTTGTTCGAGAGTGCCTCTCCTGATATTTTTATGAGAATACGCATAACAGAAATTTAAAATGTTTCATTTGTTTAATAGTCGCAATTTATTAAACTTTGGAAAGTATAGGAAAATTAGCATTCTTGCAATGAATATTTTTACGGTCAATATTTTGGGCTTTGAACTCTCGCCAACGTGGTACGGACTCATGTATGCAGTGAGTTTTTTGATGTGACTCTTTTTATTTCGGAGAGAGTTTTCTGAAAAGGATACAGATACTCTTTTTTTCTACACTGTTATCGGTGTTATTTTGTGAGGTCGTCTCGGCTATGTTATTTTTTATAACCCCGGATATTACCTCGAAAACCCTCTTGAAATACTCATGCCATGGCAAGGCGGTATGTCTTTTCATGGATGAGCTATTGGAGTTATCGTGGCCTGGTATTTTGCTGCGAAAAAAATCAAAAAACCATTTCTCATCGTTGCGGATAAGTTGGTTTGGATAGTACCCATTGGGCTATTTTTCGGGAGAATAGGAAACTATATTAATGGTGAACTTATGGGTATGCCTGGCTATGATGGTATTTTTGCCCGCACTATTTGATGAGTTTCGTATTTTCCGACACCTCTCCTTGAGGGTTTTATGGAGGGAATTGTCCTATTCCTTATTTTGCTTTGGAAGAAGAAAGATATTGTTTATTCAGGGCAGCTCGGAGTGTGGTTTCTCGGAGGGTATGGTTGTATGAGATTTTTTGCTGAATTTTTCCGAACTCCTGATATACAGATAGGTTATATTTTGGGAGATTGGATGACTCTCGGTCATGCTTTTTCTCTTCTCATGATTATTGTTTCTTATATTTTGGGGCAAATATTACAGCGCAAGTAGGATAATTGACACTACGTATTATATATGTTATATTATACATATATGATTCGTGTATTCATTCTTTTCTGCTCTGTATTTGTACTGAATTCCTATGCTATGGTTAATGATAGTACTAGTAAGAAAAAAATACCCATTGAACACGGCATCGATCACCCCGATCATATCCCACACCATGACGGGAAAAATCCTATCAAAAAAGTAACACATGATGAAATAGTTTTTCCCAGAAGGAAAAGAAAAATAAATCGTCTTGTAACTCTATAATCTACTCGTGATGATATTTTCCTCCTGCGAGGAGATTGGTCGTGCGGTAGAGCTGCTCGATGAGCATGAGGACAGCGAGTCAGTGGGGGAGAGTCCAGTCAGTAAAACTGAGAATATAATCAACGTGAGGCTTCATCAAATTTGAGTCAAGTCCATAGGCACCACCGATGACAAAGATAACGCTCTTGTGTTGTTGTATTTTTTGACTGAGCCAGACGCTCATCGCTTTCGTATCTCCGAGTGTTTTTCAAAGGACATCACAAAAGACCACAAAACTATCTGAATATTTCTCTAGCTGTGCAATGACATCCTGCGTATCGAGTTTTCGAATTGTTTCTGTCTCGCCTGATTTATGAGGTTTCAGAAGGACTATATCGAGCTCTTTTTGGAGTCTTTTTTCATATTCTGAAATCGGTTTTTCGAAGTGATGCCAAGAATCGGCAACGGTGAGGAGGATGAGTTTTTTCATGGGAAAATGATATGTTCTTTTGAGAAAATAACAAACATCTCTATAATCGCTGTATGGCTATCAAAGACACTTCAAAAGACATCCACAAACGACTCATAGAACCTGTGACCACGACAGAAGATAGTGGGGAAGAGTCTCTCCGTCCGAAAAAGCTCTCAGAATACATCGGACAGACGATGATAAAAAAACACCTCCAAGTCGCGCTCGACTCTGCGAAAGTCCGAAATACCAACGTCGAACATATCCTCTTTTACGGACCTCCAGGACTCGGTAAAACCACCCTCGCCATGCTCGTCGC
>DALYDS010000092.1:0-2998 GCA_031973055.1 bacterium
GATCAAAAATACCATTCGCAATCTGGAGACCATCGAGAGAAAATGCCCCAATCAGCTCTGGAAGTGAGAAAATCTCTTTTGTTGTTTTGGAATTCCAACCGATGAGGGCGATATAGTTGAGGAGGGCTTCTTTGAGATAACCACTTTCGAGGAATTGGCTCACATGCGTGTCACCATTTCGCTTGGAGAGTTTTTTTCTGTCAGCCCCGAGAATGACGGAGAGATGATAAAATTCTGGTGCTTCCCAGCCGAACATTCGATAGAGAAGGATGTGCTTTGGTGTACTTGGGAGCCATTCATCGCCGCGCAAGACGTGCGTGATTTTCATCAGGTGATCATCGACCGCCATCGCGAGATGGTAGGTCGGAAATCCGTCAGTTTTGAGCAGGACTTGATCATCTACGTCTGCCGATGGAACAGAGATTTTTCCCTTAAGTCCATCATTAAATGTTATCGTCTCCCCTTTTGGTATTTTCATACGAATCACATATTTCTCACCTGCCGCGATTTTTGCCTTCGCTTCGTTAATCGTAATATCACGGTATGGACTTCGGAAAGGGATCATAATGCCTGCTTCTTCTGCTTTTTTCTTGTGCGCTTCGAGTTCTTCTTCGGTGGTGAAACAATAGTATGCATCACCTTGTACTATGAGTTTCTCGACGTACTCACGGTAGATTGGAAGACGCTCAGACTGGATATAGGGACCGCAGTCACCGCCATTACGAATACTTTCATCAGCACGAATTCAGAAGAGTTCGAGCGTATCGAGGAGGGCATCACGAGCGCCTTCTACTTCACGAGTTTTATCAGTATCTTCGATACGGACGAGGAATTGTCCGTGATTTTTCTTTGCCCATATATAGGCAAAAAGAGCTGTCCTGAGACCTCCGATATGGAGTTGTCCTGTTGGAGATGGTGCAAAGCGTGTACGAGTCATATGTTGGGAGTATATAGAAAGTTTATTGTTTTCCAAGGCTTTTACTTGAAAAGATTGTATGAAAATATTTTTTACTATAATACAGAAAGTCATCTATGCAAGGCATCCTCTACTTCTCAACCACTTCAGGAAATACTCGTCTCGTCGGCGAGGCTCTTCAGGGTATTTTTGCGAATGCTGGCATCACCCTCACACTCCAAGATGTCGCAGAAGATACGACGTGGCAGCAGGATGAAGTCGATTTTGTGCTCTTTGGTTCTGGGACGTATGCACACGGCATGATAGAGAAGAGTCTCCGAAAATGTGTCGAGGAAATCTGGAAAGAAAAAAAGATACGAATCCCTTGCGCCGCAATCGGTCTCGGTGATCATCGCTATGATGTGGAGTATAATATGTACGCCGCTGACCAGCTCGAATCATGGATTACTGAACACGGAGGAAATCTCCTCTGTCCTGCTCTCAAGATCAATCGTAGCCCCGTCAAACCAAACAATCAAAAAATTATCGAAAACTGGGCAAAGAACTTTATCACTACTCTCCGAAAATAATGAACATCATCCTCACTTGATCCTCTGGTTCTGGCCTCCTCTCTGCAGGAGATATCGTGATGGAGTGACTCCAGCATGCGGGGTATTTCGTCGTCGCAGATCGAGAATATCCTAGTCTTATCAAAGGTGGTTGTTCGTATTCCCGTATCGAAGTGTGAGTAAACCCAATTCACAGTATCTCCGAATTTGCGGATATCATCGTCGCATTTGATCGTGTCGGGTCGAAAAATGCCCTTCCTCATGTGAGAAATGGCGGACTCATGATCTACGGTGATGAAATGCATGATAAAATCCCTGGCTACACTGCGACTATCCAAGAGAAAAAACTCACCACGCTTTTTATACCAGAATACGCAACTCCAAAGAAATTTGGCGCAAACGAACTCCTCTCCAATATGCTCATGATCGGAGCGCTCTGGCGTGCTCTCGGTCTCTCTATTGATGGTCTCGTAAAGGCGGTCGAAAAACGATTTGCCAGTAAGCCCGCCCTCCTGGCTCTCGATATTGCCCTCATTCAACACGGCTACGATTTACAAGATGCGACAGTCAGCAGTTCTCTCGAAGCATTTACACTCCCAGAAACAACCAACAATCTCGCCGAACATAAGCTCCTCGATGGAAACGAAGTCCTCGCTCTCTCTGCCGTCCATCACGGTGTCCGAGCCTACTTCGCCTATCCGATGAGCCCGAGTAGTACGGTCCTCAGTCACCTCGCAAATTGGGCAGATAAAACAGGCATGCACGTCGAGCAAGTCGAAGACGAAATCAGTGTCTCTCAGATGACGCTCGGTGCGAGCTTCGCAGGGACTCGAAGTCTCTGTGCGACGTCTGGTGGAGGATTTGACCTCATGACAGAAACTGTCTCTCTCGCTGGTATGATAGAGACACCCCTCACGATTATCGTCGCTCAGCGACCTGGCCCTGCCACTGGTCTCCCAACATGGAGCGGACAAGAAGATCTCAATCTCGCTATCTACAGCGGACACGGAGAATATGCAAAAGCGGTTATCGCTGTCGGTGATCATGCTGAAGCGTTTACAGTCCTCGGTGAAGCCCTCAATATCGCAGAAACCTATCAAATCCCCGTTATTGTCCTCACGGATAAAACTCTCGCAGAGACAAACGCAACCGTGAGTCCAGCATCACTCGTCGGTGTAGAAATCGAACGCGGTATCACCACTGATACAGCCGAACTCACGAGCCAATCTCGCTACGGTCTCACAGACTCTGGACTCTCTCCTCGCTGGCTCCCAGGAAATGGACCTCGCTACTACGCCAATGGTGACGAACACGGACCAGATGGGACGCTCCGCGAAGATGCAGCCGGTGTCGCTGAAACACACGAAAAACGTGTGAGAAAGATGAAACTCCTCGAAGACATGACACGTGAACCATGACTCTATGGCAATCTTGATGCGAAAATCACTCTCGTCGGATTCGGAAGTACGAAAATGGAAATCATGGATTTCCTCGGAGACACAGTGAACTATCTCCACTACACCAATATCTGGCC
>DALYDS010000093.1:0-2974 GCA_031973055.1 bacterium
AATCGGACAGCATTTTTATCCATAATTAACGGAGATATTGTGCTTTATTTTGTTCATGCTCAGCATCATTCGCCGCTGTATGGATAACACCTTGTGAATCATGGAGATAATACCATGCTGGAGTTTCTGCTGTAGCATTGAGTGTTGCTATAAAAGCTCAAACGGTCATGTTGGCTATTGGGGTAGGGGGGAGTCCTACTATTTCTCTCGTATCATATGTATTATTCTTTGCTGCACGTGCGTCACGAGAAAGACTGTAATATTTATTTACGAATTTTTGGCATTCATTTCCAGGGATGAGCTCCGGATAGCAGACAGTTATATCAGCTCCGATGTGCCATCCTTGCCGGAGACGTTTTTTGAGTATGTCAGCCACTGTTTGTATCTGAGTAGAGCTTTTTTCTTCTTCTCCTACTATCGATGCGAGGATGAGTACATCATAAAAAGCGTCAACAGGTTTACCACTGGCGAGAAAAGGAGTGTAGATTTTTTTATTAAAATTATCGAGCATCTTCCCAACAATGGTTGTAACGTCTGTGCCTCAGAGAATCCTATATGTATCTGGCATGAGGAAACCCTCGAGAGAGGTTTTTCATTGCAGAAATGGATATTTTGGAGTTAATTGTGCAATTATGTTTTTTTCTTCTTGTAGTAAATCTCATTCGACATTGTTTTTCTTAAATGCTTCGGCAATTTCACCTTTGTGCCAACCAGGCAAGAGAGTTATTTCTTCTTCTGTTGTAATCGGATTTTGGAGCATCAGAAATACTTCCTCGAGCGTATCTACTCCCTCTGGTACAGCAAAAATACCTGATTTTAGTTCTACCTCTGGTGCGAAAAATATATTCCAGAGTTTGTAGCGAGTTGCACTGATTTTGGTATTAAGAACGGTATTGAGGCTACTTATTGAACTCCCTTTTGGTATGACAAGTGTTTTGGTAATATTTACTGGTGTTCCACCGGTCCAAGAAATCCAAAATATAGTAAAAATCAAAGCAATAAAAAGAGCTATGCTGATTTTTATCTGAGAGGATAGTTTTTTCTGATGTATTTGAGATCGTTGGTAGTTCATATGAATTGGATGACATTACTAGATGGCTGGTTTCCGGCCAGTCATGGAAGTATCTTGAGCGAAGTGAGATTGTCACGAAAAACATCATTGACTTCATCGATCGTATGGCACTCTTCTTCTCCAGACTTATTTGCAGATGTGAGGAAAAAAGGCGATCTGATATAGGGTAAGCTCTCAGCGGGGAGGCAGGCTTCTCCTACACGAAATCATACTGTTTTGTAATCATACTCATCGAGCATGGGATATTCATCACGGAAGTCTTCTCGAATTCCACATACGACGGTGAAAGGGAATTTGTAAGTACGTAGGAAATTCACTTGAGTTGGTGTCAATACACTTTCATACATCAGGTCTTCCCAGCTTGGGACGAGGATCGCGAGAGGTTTATTTTTGTCTCTTCATTTTAATTCGTATATCATTTTGTATCACTCGCGATCATCGAGCTTACATCCAATTCCGATGCAAGTATCTGTTGGTATAGCGTAAATTTGTGCTGTCATAGGCCTATGAGCTTATGCAGGCAGTGGTTTTTTGCAAGAGTTTATTGGAGAAAATTGTACATACCGATTCCTGCAGCTACTGCGACATTGAGAGATTCTTTTTTTCAGAGCATGGGAAGATGAGATATATGGTCTGCTAACTTTTGCGCTGCTTTACTCACTCATTCGAGCTCGTTTCCCATGATGAGAGCTACTGAATCTATTTTTTTGAGTGTAAAAATATTAGCACTATCATCATTTTTTTCCATAGCTACTATTGTACATCAGAGTTTCCTATATGTTTCTATAGCATCTTCGATTTTTTCATAATATTCCCACGGAACCCAATTTTCTGCTCAGAGAGCCGTCTTGCTTATCTCCTTGCGAGGAGGAGTTGGAGTGTAGCCGACGCACACGACACGGTCAAAACCAGAACCATCTGCAGTACGTATTATTGCACCGACATTATTGAGGGAACGGATGTTTTCGAGGATGATGGCTTTCATTCGACAAATAGTGAAATTGATTACAATGGCGACAGTATATCTATCTGCTATGAAAATCTACATCAAACCAGCCTGCCCGTATTGTATCCGTCTTTTGAAACTTCTCGATAATGCTGATCTACACTATGAGATTATCGATGTCATTGCTGATTCTGATATGTGAGATGTTATGACAGCAAAATCTGGTCAAGGATGAGTCCCGGAGGTAGAAATTGCGAATGTGATTATCCCAGATTATGCCACTGAAGAAACTCTTGTTGCTGATATTAGAAGGATTATGAAAGTTGGGAAAGTCGATAAAAATCTCGAAGAACAACTCACGAGCACTATTGTTTATCTCGACTAAATATGGAGACGATACTGATAGATGAATCCAGCCCGACAGAGCTACACTTTGACAGTGGCGGGGAAGTGGTAGTTTTTGATCAAACGGTTACCAATACTATCTCACGCAAAGTCATTATATCTCATAATACAAAGCTTCGATGGTTTGGTATTGTTTCTGGGCAAAATAAATATGCTCTCCAATTTGTGACGGAATCAGGCGAGAGTATTGTCCGTATGTTATTACTTGCTGTTGAAAATGAAAAACTAGAGACTACTCTGCATTCTACGCTCTCACATTCAAATACGCTCACCAATATTCACATTCTCTCACTTGTCGGTGAATCTGGCATTATCGAACTTAATGGTACTGTTCAGATAGATTCGAATATTCAGAAAGTGAAGGGACATATACTAGAAGAGAATATTTTCTTAGGTTCAAAAGGAAATATCCGAGGAATACCGTCACTTCTCGTCCACTCGGATGATGTCGAGGCAGGACATGCTGCTCGTATCGAGCGTATATCGGATGAAAAACTCTATTATCTTCGGTCTCGCGGTATTCCGCGAGATGATGCAACGGTAATGATGAT
>DALYDS010000094.1:0-2896 GCA_031973055.1 bacterium
GGTCTCGACGATATCGACCGACAAATCCTGAAACTCCTCGGAGAAAATGGAAACAATCCTCTCGGCATTAATACACTCTCCGCGATGGTAGGGGAAGAAGCAGCGACTATCGAAGATGTCATCGAACCATTTCTGATAAAAATAGGACTGATTGAGAGAACACCAAGAGGAAGAGTTATTACGATGAAGGGGAGAGGGTATATCCTAAAATAATTTTTATGAAAAAATATTTAAATTTATTATTACTAACACTTCTCTCGTTATTTTTTATTGTTGGGATTTATATATATATTTATGGATTTTATTTTTTTCAGATTCAGGTAAAATTATTTTTCATGCACGAATATGCCTTACCTCTATCTGTTAGAGATTTGCCTTGTAATAAATGAGCAGAATGTATTATGGAATTATGTAACAATAGTGATTTTTGAGCCATCTTTAGATACACTTCAACAAGTCATGTCTTTGAATTAGGTGATGAATACTACTCGAATAAAAAATATTATACTTTACGGTGAGAGTTTATACGCTCCTTTTTAGTAAAAGATGGTCTCTATCATTGAGAAGAAATATTTGTTGCAGACTGTTCACCTGTTAGTGGAAAATAAATTTTATGTTTATTTTCTCTCTAAAATCGCGACGAAAAACCCTTCCATCATAGGACTTGGATACCAGCGGTTCATATTCTCTTCAAGGGTATAATCAGGAGCAATAGGTGAGGGGAGGAGGGTGAATTCTGGATGCGTTTTTAGGAATTTCTGGACGACGTCTTCATTTTCACGACGAGAGATAGAACAGGTTGAATAGACGATTTTCCCACCATCGACGAGCATCTTGCGAGCTTGTTCGAGCATTTCGTATTGGAGGAGTGATTTTGATCGAGATTTATCCCCACTATACCAGCAATATGTTTTCTCGTCTTCGAGGTTGATGCGTCCATCAGAACTACAAGGCACATCGAGGAGGATGCGATCAAACATTTTTGCACCTTTATTACCTTTCTCATCTTTACTGAAATGGGCAACGAGCTCTGTTGCATCGATTTTGACGACTTCGACACATTCTTCCACGCCTTGAGCTTTGAGGGTGTGAACGAGTTTCTCGAGTCGGACACCGAATTTTTCGAGAGCGATAATAGAGCATTTACAGTGGAGCATGCTCGCCATCTGAGTTGTTTTTGAGCCTGGAGCTGCTGCCATATCGAGGATTTTCTGACCTGGTTCGAGCTCGAGACAGAGAGCCGGTATCATACTTGAGAGACTCTGGACGTAGATTTTACCAGTTTTATACATCTCAAGACCTCGAAGAGCGTATTCATGTTCTTTGTCGAGATAAAAAGCCTCTTCCCAACAAGGCCAAACAGTGTAGGGGAGTGATGCTTTCTTGAGTTCGTCTATCACTTCTGCACGAGAGCATTTGAGGTGATTCACACGAAAAGAGACAATACTTCGAGGGTGAGACCAGCCAGTGATAATTTTTTCCTTGTCGGTAGGGGAGATGTTTTCGAAAACACCGAGGAGATTTGATGGGAGGGGAGTCATATACTGAGGATAGTATGATAAATATACCATAAAACAAACTTTATAGTATTTTGACAATATAATTAATTGTTTATTATATAATTATATTAATTCATAAAAATGAAACTCAGGGAATACGGGATAACCTGTAGAGAAGCAGATAATGCATACTGGAATGTGCTTTGTCAGGTATTTGGCTGAATCCAAACTCAACCAAAAAAGAAGGGGAGAGTTCTTTCAGTTGCTTGTGGTAGATTACGTGAGTGATGAGTGGTAACTGAATTTTTTGAAACTAAAGATGTATATGGTATAGATATTGATGCAGAAAAAATAAAAGATGCAAAACAAATTAACCCACGCATTTCTGAAAGTAATCTAAAAGCATGAAATGCAATCAATATTCAAGAAATATTTCGTGATAAATTTGATACAATTCTCTTGAGACATCCTCATCCAACTGAGGATATAAATATGTGGCGAAAAATCCTACAATCTACTGTGGAGGCCCTTAAGGAAGATGGTTTACTTATATTGACAACTTTTAGTTTATCAGAACTTGAAATTATGCTAAAAATGTCGCTCTTTATGGGTATAAAAATACCTCTAGTGACAAACAATAAACATCCGCATGAGCTTATGAAAATCTACGATGCCTATATTTGTGTTATACAAAAAGGTAAATTAGTTCGAGATTTTAAACAAAGATTAGATTCTCTCATAAAAGCTAAACACTTGCCGGATATGACAAGTACTGATAGAGCAGTGCGTTCATTGAGGCAAATTTTATAGAACACTTCATTACTACACATGGAACTTTTTGTGTACTTCGCGGAGTTGTTTGTTTGTTACATGGGTGTAAACCTGTGTCGTGGCTATATTTTTATGTCCAAGAAGCTCTTGGATAGAGCGTAAGTCAGCACCATTTCAGAGGAGGGTAGTGGCAAATGAGTGCCGTATGGTATGAGCAGAAACTGGTTTTACGATGCCAGTCTTGAGCGCACGAGCAGTAATCATCTTGGTCACGAGGAAACGATCAAATCGTACATCATCAGCTCCGGCATCAATAGAGAAGTTTTTTCCGTGTTTGAGAAATAGAGGAGGGAAGTGATCATTTCTTTTTTTTAGGTAGGCACGAATTGCTTCGCAAGCCCATTCGGTGAGGTAGACAACACGCACTTTACGGCCTTTACCGAGTATGGCGAACTCCATAGTGTCTAAATTCACATTTTTTATATCCAGCGCTGTGAGCTCGGAGACGCGCAAACCAGTACTGAAAATGGTGAGAATAATGGCCCTGTCGCGTAAATCCGCTATTTCATCGCTTCCAATTGATGCAATTATAGACTGGAGCTCGTCTCCTGTGAGGTATTCGACCT
>DALYDS010000095.1:0-2874 GCA_031973055.1 bacterium
TTTTGGAGTTTTGTCAGAAAAGGAACAACATCTGGAAAGAGTTGATTGGGCATGCCAGCATTTATAAAAAATTCTTCTGGATGATGGATTCCTAACTCTTTCAAGAGTCTCTCATAGACGAGAATGTCATCAGGTCACCTACGATATTTTGCATAAATTTCTGTTGCTTTTTCTGCATCAGCAAGCGTCTTGGTTCGAAATATATTTCCTTCACCGTAGGGACCATACGCATCACCAAGCGTATTATCGAAGTCGAAAATAAAAAGGATCATAAAATATTTAATTACCGAGCACAAGTGTAAAAAACTCTCAGAAAATCTTATCAGAAAACGAAGAAGGTATATCATTTTTAATCATCCTTGCAAGATTTTGTGCATCTATGGTCTCTTTTATGTTTCCGTGACGTGTTCTGTATTTATAGTTATCCATGATATCTGCACATTTCACAATAAGGGCCTCTTGAGTTCATAAACACCTTTTTATTAAATCTTCTTTTCTTGTATCCTTATCTGTTATGTTCATGTTTTTTGTATTTGCCAATACGATTTCAAGGACTTCTTTTCCAAATATTTCTCCTATTTCTTGTTCTGTGGTTTCCGTGTCTTCGAGAATGTCGTGGAGGAATCAAGCAAGACAAATAACTTCACTGTATCAATTTTCATAAAGATATGTACCTACTCGAATTGAGTGGAATGCGGTTGGTTTGATGAGCTCATGAGCATCAGGGAATCGTGGCACGAGGAAACGAATCGCGTTTTCGAGAGTTTCTTCGATTATGAGAGTCTGAGTCATAGATTATGCAATAGTAATTGATTGATCTAAGTATACATCTTGAATTGCCTGAATCAGCTCGACGCCTTCATTCATTGATTTCTGAAATGCTTTTCTTCCGACGATAAGTCCGTGTCCACCAGCACGTTTATTGATAACGGCAGTTCTCACTGCTTGAGCGAGGTCATTTTCTCCGACGCTTGGACCACCAGAATTGATCAGTCCGACACGACCAGCGTAGCAATTCACAACCTGATAACGACACATATCGATCGGATTTTCTCCGATGTGTTTTTCGTAGGCATTTTTATCTTCTTTTCCAAAGTTGATTGCCATGTAACCTCCATTACAATCAGCCATTTTTTGTTTAATAATATCTGCCTTGATAGTCACACCGAGATGAACGGCCTGAGAGGTGAGATCAGTCGCTGTTTCGTAGTTTATACCGTCTTTTTTGAAAGCATTATTACGCACATAACACCAGAGAATCGTAGCCATACCCAGTGAATGAGCGAGCTCAAATGCCTGAGCAACTTCAATAAGCTCTTCTCGGCTCGTCTCAGAACCAAAGTACACTGTTGCACCGACAGCAACAGCACCCATATTGTAGGCTTCCTGTACACTTCCAAACATAACCTGTCGAGGTACTTGAGGATATGATAGCAATTCACTATGATTGATTTTGATGATAACAGGAATTTGCCCATCAAACATTCTCTTCACTATACCCACTGCACCAAAGGTTGTCGCGACAGCACTACAGCCCGCTTCGATGGCGAGTCGGAAAATATTTGCTGGATCAAAATAGAGAGGATTTTTTGTAAAAGACGCATTAGCAGAATGTTCTATACCTTGATCGACGGGGAGAATGGAGAGGTAACCAGTATTGGCGAGTCTTCCATGTCCATAGAGTTTTTTGAGACTTTCGATAACTTGCACAGATCGATCAGATTGCTCAAAAGAGTCATGGATAAAATTTACTCCGGGGTGAATGAGAGACTCTTTTGATATTTTTGGTGTGAAATTACCGAGTAGAGATTCTGCTTCTGCACCGAGAAGTTGTGAGATATTGGTCATAAAAAGTTGATTAGAACACGAGAAGTATACTCTCTCTGTGTTGAAGACAAGGCTTTATTATGGACATTTTTACTATTTCTTCCGTTCAAATATGAATTCCGAGAAGAGGAGAATAACTCATCCTGTGATAGCCATATCTGCCACATTAAACACTGAAAAATATTGTACACTGATAAAATCCGTCACAGAGCCGAAGATGGTTCGTTCGAGAGCATTCAAAAGACCCCCAGTGATAATCATGAGATAACCAGTTTTTTCGAGTTCAGAAATTCGATTCCATGATTTCCAGAGAAGAACTCCTATACCCAGAAGTATCAGCGGAATAACAAAAGAAATACCAGGCAGGGGAGTACCAAAGGCGATGCCAGTATTTTTGACATGTGTGATTCTGAGGATATTTCCAATGACTGAAAATTCAGGATTTGAAATATTCACCCAGTATTTTGAGAGGATATCAGAAAGTATTACAGAGCAGAGGATAAATACTTTTCTCATCTTATTATTTTTTTTCGTTTTTCTTCACTAATCCCACTATCAATAAAATTAATCCGACAGGAGAAAGAGACAGCCCCCAAAATGTACAAAGTAGACCTGCCATAGTCAGTAATCATTTAATAAATGTTAGGATTGTTCCGAGCTGATCATTAGAATTTATTTCAACGCCTCATGATAAAACATTGCCTATCAAATTCAAAAATGTCCATCAAAAGAAAATAATTACAATACCAATAATTGGAACTATCATGAGAAATCAACCCCACCAGATAAATCATTGAGATGCGGACTTTGTTTTTACGAGAGATTCTTCCATAAATTAGAAAGTTTAAAAATAAGAGTAAATTAATTCTGAGCATTACTATTATTTTTTCTTCCCAAATACTTTCTTCTTCCCCGTATCGCCTTCAGCGAGCTTTTTCATGATGATTTCATTGCAGATAGCTTCATCGAGAGCAGATGGATCATCTTTGTATTTTTTTGGAAGAGGGAAGTTGTCTTTTCCTTGCTTGATGTATGGACCAAATTTTC
>DALYDS010000096.1:0-2758 GCA_031973055.1 bacterium
TGCTGGAGAGTATACGCTTTAAAAACATAAAAAGGAGAAATTGTGAAGTATTCTCCTTTATGTTACCCTATTTTTCTCCACTTTTCAAATATTGCAGCCCTTTAATCCACCTTTTTGAAAAAGCAGGTTTTGAGCACCATCAGAGAGCCATCGATTTTCCCTTCGATGACCTCTGGATCGTCGGTGAGGCGGATGTTTTTTACTTTCGTACCTTTCTGGATTTTTTCTTTTCCAGCCATGAGGTTCTGTGTCGAGATAACGGTATCACCGGCAGTGAGGATATTTCCGTGAGCGTCTTTTGTGACCTGTATTTCGTCGTCCATAAAATAAGGGAGTTAATTAAATTTCTTTCCTACATACTATATACCAAAATCTCTGTTTGGGAACATCATTCTTATCTTGTGTTGGCTCGCTGATGATAGTAGACTCTATGAGACCATACTTGTCAAAGTCTGCCACAATCGAATCCGAATCATAAAAAAACAGCGTCACACCATATGGCATTTCAAAGGTATTTTTACTCACTTCTTTCCCTTGTCCGTATCTGAAATCTTCTGGTGCAATAGATACGAATACCATATATCCACCAGGTTTTAA
Organism: bacterium; assembly: GCA_031973055.1. Lineage (GTDB taxonomy): Bacteria > Patescibacteriota > Gracilibacteria > BD1-5 > JAGOOR01 > JAGOOR01. The sequence goes on from DALYDS010000096.1 coordinate 598, forward strand.
CTGCGCATAGCAATCATCTATCAGCTTTGTTCGTTCTGCTGAATTCAAGAGATGAAGAAGACTGTATGAGAATATTCCATCATATATTTCACCATCAAATGGCATGAGACCGACAGAACCGTGATGGACAGTTATATTATTTTCAAAGTGTTTTTTCGCTATTTCAAGAGCAGTCTCAGAAATCTCAATACCAGTTACTGTACATCCATTGTCGAGAAAAACGCCAGCATTTCTTCCATAGCCAAAGCCAGGAATAAGAATTTTACCCAGTTCATGTTTTTTGAATAACTCTGAAGTCGCAATTGCGGAATCGGCTGGTACCCAACCCCACATTTCTTGTTTTTGTTGAAAAGCTGATTCCCAAAATTCTGGCATATTTGATGAGTAAATTATTTTGAAACTTCAATAATTGTGTTTATTGATGCGATTTGTCCACTTCGATATTTCGCAATTGATTCGTGTATCTTACTTGCTTTGAGAAAAAGTATATCTGGCATTTTTTCCAATTCTTCAAAAGTGTACCATTTGGCATCAAGCACTTCCTCTGTATTTGGCTGACCACATCAATCAATGATATGTCATAGAAAAATAAAATGCTGTGTGCTTTTTTCTTGTCCAATATGAGTTTCTTTCCCTGAATAGATAGTTAGTAGTCCATCGAGTTCTATTTCTGACTGTACTTCTTCACGCGCCTCTCGTTTAGCTCATTCAATAACTGTTTCACCGAGTTCGAGATGTCCGCCCGGCAGATTAATCTTATTATAATGGGTCTCTTTTTTTTCGTGCACAAGAAGGACTCGATCGTGATCGACGATAAGAGTACTGATCCAGATAGTGAATGTCATATAGAGGAGGTTTTTTATTCTGCGAGTTCTTTAACACGAACAAGTGCTTTATCCCAAGCATCCATCATCATCTCATGATACTCATCTGCCATGACAGTATCGATTGCGAGTGTCGTCACGCCATTTGATTCTGTGAGATGATATTGTTCCTTGAAACCAATCCACTCATCTACTCCAGGACCTTCGGTAACATCGACTCCATTGTTTACCATTCAGAGAAATGAATACACCATTACTTCAGTAGGTACGAATTCTGTGATCTCGGCAAGGAGTCATCCGATACTCCCGTCTACTGGATTTGGTCCAAGGAAACGGACTTTTTCCCCCAGTGCGAGCGTGCCATCATAATATGACCCCTCACTAAAAAAACTGCACCAGTCACGATAGCTCGCATCGTCCCAGAGGACATGCCAGACTTTCTCGCGGGGAGCATTGATTTCAATTGATTTTATAATGGGTTTCATGTGATGAATTTAAGGGATATTTTAGCTTAAAAATGTGCGAGGACGTAGCCTGCGACGAGGAGAATAACGAGTCTATAGGCGACAATGATTGTGATTTTGATGGGCATGTCTGATTTTTTGTCACCACCCCAGATGATATTCGAGACACTCATAGGGAGGACAAAAGCAAGCCAAATCATAAAAGCATTTTGTATACCAGAATATTGTGGGATTGCACGGATAATACAGGCGAGACCGACCATCATGAGGAAAGTGGAAACAGCTTCACTTACCATCAATTTCCACATACCTTCCATACCTTTCTTTTGCTCTGCCGGAGTTTTTTTATCATGTCCGTGAATGCGCATCCATATTTTACCAAAAAGGAGTGGTCCATACCAAATTGGTCCGAGAATGAAGCCCATAAGTGTCAGACCGACAATAGCTATCCAATTGAGGGAGTCCATAGAAAAAGATTAGGTATAAAATGTGAGCAACGTAATTATGAGAAAAAAGAAAACCAATGCAACAATTTATGAGCTTATTTTATACGTAGTATCTTGTCCATTGTACGGCCTTTCGCGAGTTCATCAACCAGCTTATCGAGATATCGCACTTTTTGAGTGAGAGGATTTGTGATGTCCTCTATTCTGTATCCACAGATGGTTCCTGTTATGAGTTGGGCATTTTTATTGAGTTTTGCCTCCTGGAAAAATGTTTCAAAGGTTACTTTTCTCTCTATCATTTCCTCTATTTTTTTCTCATCAAAACCTGTGAGCCATGTGATGACTTCATGAAGTTCTTTTTTTGTTCTTCATTTTTTCTCCACTTTCACCACATAGTAGGGATAGACTGTGGCAAATATTATTTTTG
>DALYDS010000097.1:0-2591 GCA_031973055.1 bacterium
AAATCCAAGACAGGAGATATACGGGATAGGTGATTGGGTGTAGGATTATCTATTATTGATAAGATTGTGCGTGATGCAGGTGGATCAGTCGATTTGATTAGTGCAGAAGGTGAAGGTTTCACTGTCAGAATAGAAGTCCCACATCAGAGGAAATAGTCTATGAAAAAATATTGACAAGGAATTTAGCACCTGTATACTCTCGGTGCTAAATTATATCTTTTAGCATTTATAAATTTTTAACCTTTTACTTCTTATGGCAAAAATCACGCCACTCCAGGACCGCATCGTCCTCCGAAAAATGGAAGCCAAGAAAGAAACGGCTTCTGGTATTATTCTCCCAAAAGAGCAGAATGATAGTCCAAATATGTTTATCGTCGAATCAGTCGGCCCGCTCGTCAAAGAAAAGCTTGGCTATGAGCTCAAGGCAGGCGACAAAGTCCTCAAAGGACAGTATTCTGGTGATGATATCAAAATCGAAGGTGAAGAAAATCTCACTATCGTTGCGGCTGAATATATTCTCGCAAAAGTTGATTAATTAATTTCTAATAATTTATTTATGGCTAAAAAACAAGTCCTCTTCGGAGATGCAGGTCGTCTCAAAATGCTCGAGGGTGTCAAAAAACTCCACGAAGCAGTCTCTGCAACACTCGGTCCAAAAGGCCGTAATGTCGTCTTCCCAAAAAGCTACGGTGCACCTCAAGTCACCAACGATGGCGTCACGATTGCAAAAGAATTTGATCTCGAAGATCCAATCGAAAATATGGGTGCTGAGCTCATCAAAGATGTTGCCTCTAAGACAAATGATGCAGCGGGTGATGGTACAACAACGGCAACAGTTCTCACGTATGCGATGATATCAGAAGGTCTCCGTGAGATTCGCTCAGGTATCAATGCTATCGAACTCAAGAATGGTATGAAGCTCGCTGCCGCTGAAGTTTCAAAAGAACTCACGAAGCATTCTCGTCCAGTAAAAACATCAGAAGAAATCGCGGCTATCGCGACCATCTCTGCTCAGAATGAAGAAGCTGGTCAGATTATTGCTGATGCTATGGATAAGGTAAAGCGTGATGGCGTTATCACCGTCGAAGAAGGGAAGACCTTTGGTATGACGGTCAGCGTCACAGAAGGTATGCAATTCAAAAACGGATTTATCGCTCCATACATGATCACAGATTCAGAGAAAATGGAGGCACGATACTCTGATGTTCCTGTTCTCATCACTGACAAAAAAATCTCATCAACCAAGGATATTCTCAAAATCCTCGAATCACTTCTCCAATCAGGAAAGCGTGAACTCGTTATCATCTGTGAAGACCTCGATGGTGAAGCTCTCACAACAGTTGTTCTCAATAAACTCAAAGGAGTATTTTCTATCCTCGCTATCAAGGCTCCAGGATTTGGTGAACGTCGAAAAGAAAATCTCGCTGATCTCGCTCTCCTCACAGGCGCTGCCGTTGTCACAGAAGAAATCGGTCTCAAGCTCGATACGGTTGGTCTCGAAGTTCTCGGTAAAATCGACTCTATCGTCGCAACTCGTGAGACGACAACCATCGTCGCAACTCAGGCAAATAAAAAAGAAGTGGAAGCTCGCGCAGAAGAAATCCGTAAGATGATTGATAAAACTGATTCAGACTATGATAGAGAAAAAATGGCTGAGCGTCTCGCTCGTCTCGTCGGTGGTGTAGCGGTTATCAAAGTCGGTGCTGCGACAGAAGTAGAGATGAAAGAACTCAAGCTCCGTCTCGAAGATGCTCTCAACTCTACTCGTGCTGCGGTCGAAGAAGGTATCGTCCCTGGGGGTGGAGTTGCATTGCTTAAAGCTGCAAAAATCCTCGATACTTTCAAGGCTCCAAACAGCGATCAGCAAATCGGTGTCGAAATCGTCAAACGTGCGATGCGATATCCTACGAAAAAAATCGCTGAAAATGCTGGTCAAGAAGGTGCTGTCATTGTGAATACAATTCTCGAACACAAAGACTTCAGCTACGGATACGATGCTGCAAAAAATGTCTTCGTTGATCTCATCAAAGAAGGTATCATCGATCCGACTCGTGTTCCACGAATTGCTCTTGAAAATTCTGTTTCTATTGCGGGCATGTTCCTCACAACAGAAGCCGTCATCTATGAGCTCCCAGAAAAAGAAAAACCACAGATGCCTATGGGCGGTGGTATGGGATGAATGGGTGGTATGGGAATGATGTAAAGTTTTAAAAGTAGAACCTCCGCCATGGCGGAGGTTTTTTTGTTCCATAAGAAATACATTGTTCAAGAGTGTTGATATTTTGTATTATCAATATTTGTCTACAATCATTTCTAATACCTATGGACCATAATATTTTACGTATTGTCATTTTCTGATTGGCGACCTTTTTTGTGGCTATGATGATCACGCCGACGTATATCGCCCTGCTTCGTCGTTTCCGATTCGCAAAACAAATCCGTACAGAAGCATCTATGGGTGGAGGAGCTGCCACCAAATATCGCGAACTCCATCTCCACAAACAAGGTACTCCCAACATGGGATGAGGGATGATATTGATAGTTGTTGCCATCATGGTTGGAGTCACTGTTCTGATAAAACCACTTCAAGA
>DALYDS010000098.1:0-2512 GCA_031973055.1 bacterium
AAAGTCACTGATCATTTACCTCATAAAAAATAATTATGAAAGCTTTTACCAATGTAGTCATATTTGTTCTCTTGGTATTTGGTGGTTTCTGGATAGGTATGCAATGGTGAATGGCATCGAAAAAACCAGACAGAAAAGTAATAGTACCACAGCCGACAGTGGTAGATGTCGTTGTTTCTGAGACTCCTCAAGAACCTACTACGCCTGAGCCAGTTGTTGTAGAGGAAACAAAGCAAACAGATATTCAACCGATAGAATCTGTATTGACCAAAACTCTCCCAAACGAAGAAGTAATTCGTTATGAGAATGCACGATTTAAGTACAGTTTTGATATATCCAAAAAAGTGTACTATTCAGGTTTTTGAGCTCAATGAGGAGCTTCCCATACAGTTGGGATTGATAAAGCTGGTATGCCAGAAACGCTCGAGTCTGCTAGTGTGAAAGTATATTTTTACGGAAACCAGATACTGCCTGAATTACAAAATAGTACGAGTACTCTTTATCAGGATCCACAAGGAAAATTTTTACTCTTCTTGGTAGGAAGCAAGAGCACAGTCAAAATTGAAGCAAATGATCTCCAGAACCCTATCGTGACACGAGTAGTTCAGAGTATCACTGTTAAATAGTATGACATTTCTCCCGCCCGGAGAGCGTATCGTTGAAACAAAAAAATGCCATATCAGTGGGCAGGATTTTTTTGTGACTGATCGTGATATAGAATTTCTCGAGAGAGTGTCGCCTATTTTTCATTGAAAAAAATTCATATTTCCAACCCTTGATATTTCGCCTGTTGAGATGCGCCGGACACTTCTGGGTTTTCGTAATCAGAATAAGCTCTACAAAAGAAAATGTGACATGTCAGGGAAGGAGATTATTTCTATGTTTTCACCAGAAGTACCCTTTCCAGTGTATGACAAGCCTCTATGGTTTTGAGATGATTGGAATCCTGGAAAATATGGGTTAAAAATCGATTTCGAAACATCATTTTTTGATCAATACGAAAAACTGAATATGTCTGTCCCGAGACCATCAAATAGTAGAGTAGATGACGAAAATTCTGATTACTCTAATAATTGTGGGTTTGTAAAAGATTGTTACCTTTGCTTCAATGGTTTGTTCAATGAATCGTGTTACTATTGTCAGATATGGGATTATTCTAAGAATTGTGTCGATTGTGAATGTATCTACGAGTGTGAGAATAGTTATATGCTGAGCTTGTCGAGAAAGTGTTATGCGTGCTTTTATTCTCATGAACTGACTAATTGTAGTGCATGTTACATTAGTTATGATTGTATAGGATGTACGAATTGTGTTGGATGTTACAATCTCCGTAATAAACAAAATTATCTCTACAATCAGCCATCTACTCCAGAAAAAATTCGTGAACATATTGAGAAAAATAAATCCACAGTTCTGTCATACGACTCAATGAAAAAAGTCATTTCCCAAGGTATTCATAAATACACTGCTACTGTTCAGTCAGAAAAATGTTTTGGTAATGAATTTCAGTCATCAAAGAATTGTTTTGATTGTTACTATATGATGAATGCTGAGGATTGTGCATACTGTGATAATGGAAAAGAACAAAAAGATTGCAGGTACGTCATGAATGGTATGAAGAACCTGAATAATGCGTATGTCTCTCTCATAGTAGGAATTGATTCTGCAAATATCTTTTTTTGTATTAACTCGACGAGAAATCTCTCGGATGTACTGTACGGTGCTTTCTTATTTAATGGTATACATCATGCCTTCGGTTGTATATGACTCCATAATCATGAACATCATTGCATACTCAATAGCGCATATTCTCAACAAGAATATGAAGCACTATCAGAAAAGCTCGCAGATCATATGATATCCACTGGAGAATGGTGACGATTTTTTCCAAAGAATTTTTCAGGTATCGAGTATAACGAATCCTTGGCTCAGGAATATTTTCCACTTTCACGAGACGAGGCTAAGAGACAATGATGGTTATGGAAGGAAGATAAGGTAATATCAGGATCAGTCCATGATTATGAGCCTCTCCCCATCGAACAGTACGATGAGAGAAAGGTGTGATATGCTGTTGCACAAGAAAATATTGATGTTTTATTGAAAAACACACTCAATTGCTCTGTGACCAAAAAGCCTTTTAGAATTGTGCGACAGGAATTGGCTTTTTATATTGAAAATAATATTCCTATTCCTCGGGAACACCCTGATCAACGTCACACAAAACGTATGTTGCTCAGAAACCCTCGTGTGCTGAATGAGCTAGGATGCATGCAGTGTCAGAAAACTATGATAACAACTTATTCCCCAGTATCTTGAGGGAAAATAGTATGCGAGGATTGTTATCAAAAATTAGTGTATTAAAAAAGATTTAATTTAAAAAGCTCCAGATTTCTGGAGCTTTTTATAACTATATCGATTTCTAACCCATCTTATTCCTGAGCCAGATAGTGAGAGGATTACAGATATATCTGACGACGATAAGACTGACGATGATACCGAGGACGGTCATTTG
>DALYDS010000099.1:0-2469 GCA_031973055.1 bacterium
GATAAACCTGAGAAACAATCTGTTACAAAGTGGGAACAAATGAATAATAGAGATTCCTACACTATAGACTACAATAATATTACTTTTTCTTATCCAGACAGGTCTCCTATTTTCAAAAATTTAAGTCTCGTGTTTGAGCCTGGTAAATCATATGGTATTGTTGGGCGTTCGTGAGCTGGCAAGACGACTCTGATAAAACTCCTGTTGCGTTTTTATGATGTGCAGCAAGGAGAGATAGTTATTAATGACGTAGCTACAGATACTATTACGAAATCCTCTCTTCGCTCAAAGATAGGTATTGTTCCACAGGAGACTCTCTTATTCAATGATACATTGAGACATAATATCATCTATGGTAAGATGGACGCTTCAGATGAGGAGATACGTGATGTCCTTGAGAAATCATTCTTAACTGAATTTGTCGATTCTCTCCCACTTGGTCTCGATACCATTGTTGGGGAAAGAGGCATCAAGCTCTCGTGAGGACAGAGACAGAGAGTGGGTATTGCTCGAGTTTTTCTCGAGGATGCTCCTATTATAGTCTTTGACGAAGCGACGTCTCATCTTGATAGTGAATCAGAGGCAGCTGTGCAATCAGCATTTTGGAATCTAGCACAAGGGAAGACTACCATTGTGATTGCCCATCGTCTCTCGACTCTCCGTCACTGTGATCAGATTCTTGTTCTCCAAGATGGATCTATCGTAGAGCAGGGAACTCATACTGATCTCTCAAAAGAATCGAGTGGTCTCTATCATCATCTTCTCGAGCTCCAGAAAATGAGAGATATAGAATAACCTGCTGGTAAGTAGGTTTACCACTGAATTTCACTCAAGCCATGTTCTCTGAGGAGAGTGTTTGTTTGGCTGAAATGTTTGCAACCGAAGAAACCACGATGTGCTGAAAGAGGGGATGGATGAGGTGCCTCCAGTATGATATGTTTGTTTGTATTGATGAGGGATTTCTTTTTTTGAGCATGACTTCACCAGAGGAGAAAAATAAGAAAATCACGCCTTTCTGAAAGTGTATGAATAATTGCATCAGTAAAAGTCTCCCATCATTTGCCTGTATGAGACATTGGTTCTCCTGCTCGGACGGTGAGTGTGGTGTTGAGGAGTAGTACTCCTTGTTCGGCCCAGCGAGTGAGGTTACCATTTTTAGGGGCTGAGATTCACAGATCACCCTGTATCTCCTTAAACATATTCATAAGTGATGGTGGATTTCTGACTCATTCTAGCACTGAGAAGGAGAGTCCGTGGGCTTGTCCAGGTCCGTGATAGGGGTCTTGTCCGAGAATGATAACTTTTACTTTTTCAAATGGTGTCGTATCGAGTGCTGCAAATATATTTCTTGGGTGAGGATAAATTGTTTTTCACGAGAGGACTTCATTTTTTATGAATTGTGAGAGCGTCAAAAAATACGGTTTTTCAAACTCCGTTGAAAGCGCCTCTTTCCAGCTTTTTTCTAGTTTTATTTCAGACATGGTTTATTCATCCAGAGAATGCCTGTATTCATCGATGAATCAATGAATCGTTCTCGATGTTTCAATCGGATCGGGGATGTGTGTCATATTAAAATCTGAGGTGTCGCCAGCAGAGTCACTTGCAGTTTTTACCATGAGGTTTCCATAGTGAAGGATATTTCAGAGAAGACCTGCTGTTGATGCATTTACTTCTTGTACATTATCTATGGTTGTTTGAGACATTTTTCTGTCGAGAAATTTGACCTGATCATATGATATAATACGTCGATTGGTCAGGAGAAGAATATCGAGTTCATTATTGACCCACTCTATAAATACATATTGCAAACCAAACATTACTACCATAAATACTGTTATAATAGTCATGAGTCTCGGTATGGCCGCGAATTCTCCTATAAAAAAAATACCCAAACACAGTCATACGAGTATGAGTACGAGTATCCCTGTTTGTACCAAAATTATCCAGTGCTTTCTTACCACTAAAAGTGGAGTTTCGTCTTGCTCGAGTTCAGTAAATATACAACCATGTACCCCAGGAATATCACACACATGTGCGATTGGGGGATGACTAATTTTTGAGGGTGATGTTGGGGGATTTGGCATAGAGTGGTTGGACTCGTGAGAGAGGATTGGAGAGGGTGATGTTTTTGATGACGCTTTCATACTCTTTTGCTGTCCTTATAGTATGGTTATTGTTTTCGAAGTCAATCAGCGTGAGTGCTGAATATAGGCCAGGTGCTATATCAGTTTTATTCTTCTGTGTGTATGTATTTGTATTTTTTGTTTCCCAGATGAGCACTTCTCTTTTTGTGATAGAGGTAAGCCAGGGGAGTGGCGCATTCTGTAGTGCAAAAAATTCTCCAACGGTGATTGGATAGAGGGGTATATGAAAACTATAAGCAAGTGTATTTACTACCAGCGAATTGATACGAGTACCCGTAAATCATCCAGGACCAATAAGAGTTATTATTCACTGAAGTTCAGGGTA
>DALYDS010000100.1:0-2457 GCA_031973055.1 bacterium
ATATTGCAGAAAACTCGATTGAAATAAACTGTTGAACAAAAAATATTCATGGATTTCATCCCCTCTATTGCGCTCCTCTCTCGAGGTTTTCTCCTCGGTTTCATACTCGCTGCTCCTGTTGGTCCGATAGGCGTTCTCTGTGTCCATCGGACACTGGTGAATGGTCGTATTTCGGGATTTTTTACTGGCTTATGAGCGGCGACAGCGGATGTTATCTATGCATGTATCGCAGCTTTTGGACTCACATTTATCTCAGACATACTTCTCTCTTGGCAAAATTGGATACGTATCGGAGGTGTTTTTTTCTTGCTGTATTTTGGGATAAAAATCTATCACACACCACCGGTTCATCTCGATGGAAAACCTCATAAAAATCTGCTCGCTGACTACTTCGGGACGCTCCTGATGAATCTCGCGCATCCGTTTACCATCATAGCTTTTGCGACGATTTTCTCGAGTGCAGCACCGCATGTCGCAGGCAATATATGGCTCAGTATCGTGTTGCTCGTTGGAGCGAGCCTCTGATCGATAGCATGCTGGTCTCTGCTCAGTTTCGGTGCGTCTTTATTTCGCCATAAATCGCATGAGTCGAGCATACTCAGTAAAGTAAATAAAATATCAGGAATAGTTATTCTGGTCTGTGCGGCCGTATTGATAGGGGATATTTTGTGGCATTTGAAATAACAGTTCACTCTCCTATACTCTATCTATTATGATAGCTCAAAAACACATTCACTGTATCGGTATCGGAGGTATAGGTATTTCGGCTCTCGCACGCTATTATATGGCACGAGGGTATCGTGTAACGGGGACGAATTTGGGACATTCGCCACTCTTGGACACTCTTGTCTCTGAGGGGATTGAAATCGTCACAGATTGAGCCACTGTTATCTCAGAGGATACTGAAAAAGTTATCTACACAGAAGCTATTATCGATGACGATGCACTTGGTCTATCATGAGTTAGAGCGAATCATAAACCAGAGATAGAAGCAGGTCAGCGGTTTCATGCGCAGATTCTCTCCTATCCCGAAGCACTTGCGGATGTGTTCCATACTTTTCCTATGAAAATCGCTGTCGCAGGCGCGCATGGCAAATCGACCACGAGTGCTATGATAGGGACATTTCTCCATGATTTACAGGCCCAAGGGACGACGATTACGGGGACACTCGTCAAAGCCTTCAATGCTCGAAATATCTCGGCTGAGGGGCAAAATATCATGAATATCGAGGCCTGTGAATACCGCAATGCATTTCTCAAATATCATCCCGATATCGCTGTCGTGACCAATGTCGATCCAGACCATCTCGATTTTTTCAAAACAGAAGCTGCCTATACAGAGGCATTTCACGTGTTTGCTCGCTCTGCGAAGTGTCTCGTTATGCTCGCTGATGAAGCACAAAAAAAATGAATGATTGGGCTCGCTCCGACGACGGTCCTCGTTTCTGCTGATTCCTTTGAAGTAAGAGGAGAGACATTCAATGGTGTCCAACCAGGCATATATCCTTTCACACTCCCGGTCCTTCTCGTCCCAGGAGATCATATCCGCCTCGATGCACAGCTCGCGTATGTGGTCAGTCAACTCCTCTGACTCGATGCAGAAGCCGCGAAAAAATCTCTCGCACAGTATCCAGGGAGTTGGAGACGTATGGAAGTGATCGGTACGACCAAAAATTCCAATCTCGTCATGAGTGACTATGGTCATCATCCGACAGAGATTATTGCGACTCTCTGAGCCCTCAAAAAAGCCCACCCAGACAAGAAACTTATTGTATTCTTCGAACCACACCAGTATTCACGAACCTACGAACTCAGAAACGAATTCGCCACGAGCTTCGCGAGTGCTGATACGACCTACATCTCTGATATCTACGCTGCGCGTGATATCGACGAGAGACGTGATATGATTACATCAAAAATTCTCGCTGAAATGGTGGCAAAAAATTCTCCATGTGAATACGTAGGGACACTGGACGATGCACAAAAAAAACTTCAATCCGTCGACGCTGAACAAAAAAATTCCCTCCTCCTTTTACTCGGAGCAGGGAATATAGATGAATTGCGATGAAGTGTTTAAGCCTCGACGAGTCCTAAATCAGCTGGCACAAGGGCATCGATAGCAGCGTATGTTGCTTTGATATCTTTTGGAATTCTGATAGAGACGCGATCACCAACACGAGCCTGAATATAGGTGACAGAAGCAGGGATAACCTGATAGATACCACTCTGAGAGATAACGACAAAATGGTCACCATCCTTGATAACTGTTCCTGTGGTGCTCACGTAATCAACTTCATGAATAATTTTGTATTGAAAAGAACCATCAGTTTTGATGGTTGCTTTGAGTTTACTTCCTTCGACGATTTTTGATTTACTCGCGTAATTCGCTGGGACAGGATAGGTTTTTTTATCTGAACCGAGCATATCTCGACCATTGAAAACACCTTCAACAACCTG
>DALYDS010000101.1:0-2378 GCA_031973055.1 bacterium
CTGGAAAGCTGACGGAGTCGAATACTATACTATTAATGGTGAACAATCTCGGGAAGTTGTTTGGGGTGAGATTCAAAAAATCATTACTTAAAAAAATTGCTTTTTAAGAGCAGGCATGGTAGCATATTCCAGAATACCTTTAAAAATAAATAAAATGGTTAATTCTGATTTTAGTTCAAAAATTGAGGAGAGTAATAATTCAGACTCTTCAGGAATAAATTTAAATACCATTAAACAACCAAGAAGTTTTTTGGTAAAGATGAGTTTGAATTTTATTTTAACATTAATGTTAACATTTTTACTTGGTTTTTTAATAGGAGTTGGCACGATTAAAATTATAGATGAAACTCCCGGCGTTCTTAACTTAATGAAAAAAGATGAAACAGGCCCAGAAACAGCAGTTGTAACGTTGGAATATATGCCTATTCCAACGCAATTAGCTTACGACAGAGCTAAATCGCTTGTAGACGCTTTGCCAGAAAAAAATAAGAACAAAAAAGAACTCGTAGAGAGACTTGAAAAAGTTCAAATGGAAATCCAAACCATACAACAAACAGAAAATTGGAAAAAGGCTTATAAATATACTACCGAGGGTAATCATATGTGAACTATGTCAAATAGTGTAGCCTCTTACACAAGTAGAGAAAAAATGTTGTTGTACCTAAAAACACTCAACAGTATTAAAATGGGGGATCTTAATAAAAAGATTGAAGATTTAATTTCAAAAATTGAAGCCGCAGAACCCGATTTAATTGATACTAATGGTGACGGAGTAAAATTTTCAGATCCTAATTACAATTTGATTTTAACGCCTGAAATAGAAAATACGATGCACGAAATACAGAATAGTATTCAGAAGGAAGCTCTTTAAAAAAAGTTAAATCTGCATGAGAACTGCCGCCACGAGCACGCCGACAAAGCTACCAGCAAGAGTTTCAGAAGGGAGATGACCGAGAGATTCGTTGAGTTTTTTATCACCTTTCATCGTATTGAGAGCATGTGCATGGAGGCCTGACTGATATCGTATATTCATCGCATCGTAGATAACGATAGCTGCGAGGAGGAGTGATAGTACGAAGAGGTCAGAGAAAAGACCGTGTTTGATACCTATAGCCGTTGCGAGACTCGCAACGAGTGCTGAATGACCACTTGGCATACCGCCAGTCGAGAGAACACTCTGGAGATTGAGCGTTCACTTCTTTGAGAGAAAAACACCTTTTAGAGCCGTTGCCACGATATACGCAGCAAGGGGGATAAAGAGCAGGTGTGAAGCAAAGAAATAATTCGCCATATAAAACTTATGCTATTTCGAGGATAGGATATGCAAATGTACCTGATCGAGCAGCGCCAGTAGCGACATCGCCAACAGCTTTGCCCATGACAGATTGTCCGAGAGGTGATTCGTTTGAAATACGGTTTTCGAGAATGTCTGCCTCTGTACTACCAACGAGAGTAAATGTCTTTTTTTCTGCAGTTTTTTCCTCACCCATACGGAGAGTGAACTTGCTACCAATAGTGATAACATGGTTCTTTTTTGCCTTTTTATCAGTATCGAGAACTTCATAGTTTTCGAGAATTTCTTCGATTTCAGAGATACGCATCTCGACAGCAGCCTGTTCATCACGAGCTGATTGATACTCAGAGTTTTCTGAGAGATCACCATAGGCGATAGCGATTTTGAGCTTTTCTGCTATTTCGAGACGTGATGTGTTGCGGAGTTCATCGAGCTCCTGATGGAGTTTTTCGAGACCTTCAGCGGTGAGCTGGTGCTTCTTTGCCATAAAATAATGATTAGAATTATAGAGAGATTATAAAAAATTATTGCAAAAGTAAACCCTTTAATGTCTCGTATTCATCACGTACGAGCTCGAAACCAAAGGTAGTGCCATTAATTTCTGTTATAAAGCGAACAAACTGACCATCAGCATTTTTTTCATTGAGGTACATCGTCTTACCAAAAAAATCAGTCGTATCCTGGAAATTATAGAGCGCTCCGAGGAGAAGCATATTTTTCCTGACAAGAGAATATTCTTCTTCAAATTTGTACATACGGAGACTTCCCCCTACTCGACTATCAACAGCAAATTGGAATATAAAAGCTCCAAATATATCTTTTTCACGAGAAGTGCGAAATTTATAAGCCCTATCGAGCCGTGCGATAACATCCTGCGCTCGAGAAGTTGTTTCTGTTGGAGTAACATCTACTCCATTCTCAGTGGTAGTATTGGTCTTTGTGGTGACGAAACTGCTCTGGTCACGGAAAAACAAAACAATAAGCGTAAAGGCAAAAATACCTGTACAGAGGAATATAATATAAGCAATCGTTCGAAGCATACTCTGATGATAAGAAGTTGGAGAAATTTGCAAGAGAGAAACTA
>DALYDS010000102.1:0-2331 GCA_031973055.1 bacterium
TCCATGATATTATGGAGAATATTGTTAGCTGGGATATACCTATGGCTGTCGAAGTTGGTGTCGGAAAAAACTGGCTTGAGGCAAAGAAATAATTGAATCTTATTTTTGATATTCAGGATGCGCTGCTCTAAATTGCTCAATAGTAATATTGCCCTGACCACTTAATTGTTTTATTATCTTATTTAATGGATCATTTGGATTGTATGGTATGCTGGCTATCGGAGTATTCGCATGTATATGATCTGGGTGCATAGATAACCTCCATTTAGTTTCAGCCTTATGTTTCAATCGATCTGCGGCCTGAACAGGAAATGGTAATTCATTACCAGTACGTGATGTATTAGTCAGGAGAGGTGCGGTAGTATTTTCAATAACCCATGCATTAGCGCCCGTTTTTTGTCCGACTGTAGCTGCCAGGAGGGCAGCCGCGCCAGCAAGGCCTAAAAATGTATTTGATGTTAATCATCTCCCTAATGATCTTGCTGCACGCCCCGGAAAGAGTACTATTCAATCAATAACGTTTCGAACACGCTCAGGCAATCATGGAACAATTTTTGATGTCTCTACATCTCTTGCAACACTCGTTCTTAAATGATTCATATAAAAAAGTTAAAAAATAATATTAGAATTTTACACGACCGCCAATCCCTCAAACAAAGGCACTCTCTCTGTTTTGTCCGGCTACAAACTCAGCAAATAATGTCACATAAAGCTTCTCCATAATTTTTCTCTCGATATGAACACTTGGTCGAATGAATGTAGAATCAGGCTCATTTTTATTGCCGTGAGAATGAACTGCCAATAAACGTGCCGCAATATGACAATCCAACCAGTGCGTATGTACATCTACGCCTGCAAAAGTAAGATGAGTTTCATCTTGGCCTTTATCTTTACTTATACCAAGATCATACTCTGTACCAGCTAAAAAGGTAAAATGCTCACCGATATCAACACCAGCCTGTAGTAAGAGTGCAAGATATTGTTCTCGAACAAGTTTTTGGACAGTTTCAATTTTTTTGTGTCAATGTCCATCGTCATGCTCATGCAAGTCAGCATGAATTCAAGTATGATCGTAGTGACGGAGTCCAAATGCTAAGTGATAAGGATTATGATCATATTTTCCAGTAAGGGAAGTAGCCAATTCCCGATCGAGTTTATCATCAGCATTATTGGGAGAAATATCATGTACCATAGCATGGACCGATATATCACCTTTTTGAACATATAAATCAGCTTCCAAGGAAGTAACTCAACCGTCAGAAGCAAGTTCTCAGTTTGGCGTAATAAAGCCTGTGAGTGCCTCAGCAGAAAATACCATATGCGCTTGTAAATCTTTTGAGTTTTCAGTGGTGCCATGTCTTCCTGGTTCAACAATAGTACCGTCAAGTGATGACTGAATAGTGGTATGTGAGTTTGAATCAAGTTTATCTGACTGACTTATACTGTTTGGATTTTGTGCAGAAGCAAACTGCGAAGCAGTTATCAATCCTGCCATAATGAGATTCCGAAAATAAGATAATCTACCACCTAAAAAAGGGTTTTTCCTAGCACCATTTCTCACAAGGGATGATTCTGGGGTTGACTGTAGTGGCATAAAAAATAGCTTAAAAGTAAATTCGCGCAAACTATATTGCGAAAATTTATTTGTCAAGCCATTCGAGACTAGGGATTTTTAGAGAAGCCAGCTCGTATCTTTTCATGGAAATAATGCTGAACTCATAACAACGGCATCGGCACCAGCATGAGCACAGAGATGGATTGTCTTCTCCCCTACGCCACCATCGACGACGATAGGTAATTCTGGTCTTTTATGATGAATTTCCTCTATTTTTGAGAGCATTTCTGGCATAAATGGGTTCCCTGAGTAGCCAGCCTTGATGGTCATCACGATGACATAATCGATTTCGAGGATGTAGGGATCGAGATGGTCGGCAGGTGTCGTATCGAGGATGGCAAGACCGACTTTTTTCCCCGCGTTTTTTAGAGTCTGAATGGTTTCGTGGATATCTTCACTGCATTCGACATGAAATGCAATAGCTGATAATAATGGAAATGTGAGGAGTTTTGGTATATATTCAGATGGTCGCTGCACCATGATGTGCACATCGACAGGAAGATGAGACTCTATGAGTCTTATATCCTCTACAGAGAGCATAAAAGAAGGCACCAGTGCTCCATCACCAATATCATAGTGAATACCGGAGGAAATAGGTGTGACTCTCTCGATTTCTGAGTTCCAATCTTGTTTTCTCTCAGCGAGAGCGAGGAGAGAGGGATAAATAGCTACTTTTTTCATAGAAGAATTATATACATATCGAGACTTTGTCATAT
>DALYDS010000103.1:0-2297 GCA_031973055.1 bacterium
ACACGTAGCTACGTTTTATCTCCAAAATTTAAACCGGATAAACAACTGGGACTTGGTGGATCTGTCTGCTCATAAAATTTTGGGGCACGCTATTTTGGACGGAGTGATGGAGGAACGTATCCTCGATACACTCGCCGACTCAAAGAATATGTGGGAGCGCCGAGTAGCCATTATTTCTACCATGGCCTTTATACGAGAAAGGAAGTTTGACGCTTCTCTGAAGATTGCCCAAAAACTTATCCACGATACGGAAGATTTAACTCAGAAAGCGGTCGGCTGGACGCTCCGAGAAGTGTGGAAGAAAGATGCTACGCTCTGCGAAAACTATTTACGTGCACACTATGCATCTCTACCCCGTACCACCTTACGCTATGCGATAGAGCGGATGGAAGAGAGCAAACGACAAAAGTTTTTGAAGAAAAAAGTGCTACCATAGACGTATGAAACATATATACCACATCGTTACCCATCCAGATTTGGAAAAATCACGAGTCAATAAAGAAGTTCTCAAGGCATTTGAGGGACAGGAAGGTATTGAGACCAGAAAGCTCTATGAGGTGTATCCTGATTGGAAGATAGACATTGCCAAAGAAAAAGAGAGCTTATTGAAAGCAGACATTATCGTCGTTCAAACTCCATTCTATTGGTACTCTACGCCAGGGCTCTACAAAGAGTGGCAAGACAGAGTGCTCGAGTACGGATTTGCCTATGGAGAGGGTGGGGACAAATTGAAGGATAAGAAATTTATGATGGTTATTTCGACGTTTGGACCTGAAGAGGCATACCAGCATGGCGGGTACAACAATTTCACGATGGAGGAGCTACTCCGCCCGTTTGAGCAAACTGCCAATCTGTGTAAGCTCGAGTATGTACGACCTCTCGTCATACATGGGGTTATGCACAAGACAGACGAGGACATAACGGCATTTGCAGATTTCGTCAAAAGAGAAGTGGGCGCACTACGATAATTCTAAATTCGGTGAACGAAGAGAACTATGGCAACCAAACAAGAAACCGTGGATTATATTTTGGATCAACTCGCATCGGTTGAAGGTGTTTCGGCGCGAAAGATGTTTGGTGAATATGCTCTCTATGCTGATGGCAAGGTCGTCGGGCTCATCTGTGATGATACGTTGTATGTAAAAATTACCGATGAGGGGAAAGAATTTGTCGGGAAATATTATGAAGAAGGGTATGCATACAAAGGTGCAAAGGTTTCTATGAAAATTGATGAAGACCGTATAGACGATAGAGAGTGGCTTACTGAGCTCATAGAGATTACCGCATCACACCTGCCAATGCCAAAGAAAAAGAAACCAAAATCAAAAAAGGTACAATAAATTTATGGCTGAAAAGAAAATTGTCACTGACAAAATGCATACCATGCCAACAGACATGAAAAAGACATTGGCATTGAATCCTTATTCTCTAGTACCTGTATACCTTTTAGGAACCAGCGTTATCAATCCAATTTTCCCTTTTCCGTCGGTCTTGTTTAGATTTTTCACATTATCACTGAAATCGTGACTAACTCCATATAGCATAAGAATCACACCTTGTTCGACCTTTTTCTGAGTTGTAACATCCTTAATGAGTCTTACAGCATAATTTTCTCTGGCATCCAGTATCTGCTCACTGTGAAGTCTCCCATAAATCAGATTATATTTCGATGAGACTTTGTCATATTCCGCATGGGCTTCTGTTGATCCTTTGTTGACTAATTCTGCTAATTGATCGAGCTTATCTTCGAGAGGAGATAAAACGGCTTCTCCTTTTCTTATTTCTTCTCTAATAGCAGATGATTCAATGGGAGCAATTCTATAGTGACCATCAACAAATGTTTTTATAGCGGCTCCCTCTTTTATCATTCGCTCGCCGATCGACCCCACATCAAGTGAACCGAGTTTTTGTCTACAGATATTTTGGAGCACGGAAAGTTCTTTAGGAATTTCTTCATCTAATGCAAATTTTATTGTTCATTTTGATATTATTTCGATAAAGTTCAGAAAGTTTCTTTGATACCAAATATTCAAATGAAGTTCTTGCATCTCTCGGTAATTTATCTAATGCTGGCAACCCATTGACGATATCTGTCAATTTTTTAAGAGCTCCTTCATCGATTTCTACAGACACAATTTTATCTCTCTCAGAAGAAATAAATTCAAGAAATCCTACACTTTGTTCGTCATATCCTTCTGTAAATACAACTGGTGGAATGGCTCCTTTGTCTTTAAGAGAAAGCAATAATTGTTCAGCGTCTTTGTTACCGCTTACGATTAAATCGTGTGCTAGCATGT
>DALYDS010000104.1:0-2225 GCA_031973055.1 bacterium
TAGAGCTGCTCTCGTGTCTCTTTTCTGATGGATTGAAATGTCTTATGGATTTGGTTGGAGAGATATTTATTCATGACTTACTGTTTATAGGCAATCCTCAGAAGAGCACTTCTGGAACGAGGATTCAGGGATACTTCTTGTTCTGTTGGTATAATAGGTTTTTTGTTTTTTATTTCAAGAGATCACGGAGCTATATCTTGCCCGGTAAGAGAGTCTCGTGTTGCTTCTGATTTTTCTCGAAAAAAATGTTTCACGATACGATCTTCTCCCGAGTGAAACGATATAATCGAAATACTGCCCCCAATAACCAACCTATCATGTGCTGAGAGGAGGAGTTTTTTGAGGGAGCTATATTCATCATTCACTGCTATACGTAGTGCCTGAAAAATACGAGGAAGTGCATCGCGCCAAGCTTTTACGACAACATCAGCGAGTTGTTGTGTCGTTTCAAAAGGATGAATCACTCGTGCTTCGATAATTTTTTTAGCGATAAATCCAGCCCGACTTTCATCTCCGTAAATTCGAAAAATTTCGGCCATTTTATCATACGGGAGGGTATTGACGAGATGAGCAGCAGTAACTCATTGTGTTACATCGAGACGCATATCGAGAGGCCCGTCAAATCGAAAAGAAAAACCCCGTTCTGGAGTATCAAAATGGACGCTACTGACTCCCAGATCAGCATAGAGAGCTGTAATATGAGATATTCCGAGAATATCGAGAGTATCATCGAGTGTGCCGAAATTCGTATGGACAAAATATAATGTCGGTTGTTTATTTTTTGGTGTATCAGCAAGAGTCTTCTCGATTCTCTGCTGTGCAGATGTCAGATTAACCTCATCACAATCCAAACCGATAAATATATCTCAACGACCAAGCTTCTGGAGAACGCCAGAGGCGTGCCCACCGAGACCGAGTGTGGCATCGACGATTATATTTTTACCAGTTTCAAAAAAATGGAGAGACTCAATGAGCTCTCCGTATAAAACCGGTATATGTTTTTCCTGAACCTCTGTCATTATTTTTTTGGTTGTGCTGCTGGAGTTGGAGCAGGCGCTTGTGGCTCTTCGAGAGTACATCCATTTTTGAATGCCATTTCTGCATTATCCTTCATTATTTTGATGTAGGTATCACATGTCTGTGCAACACGTGCAGGATCATCATTAGCAATACGAGCTTTTGTATCTTCGAGAGCTTTACGAGCAGTTGCCTTTTTTGCTTCTGGAGCTTTTTCGAGAGAACATTCGAGGTATTTGATAAATGGTTCACAAACCTTCGCTGATTGCGCTGAATTCTCAATAGGTGTATTGGCAGTTATAACGCCAGCATCAGCTGGATCTGCTTTTTTGCCACAAGATACGAGAAATACAGTAGCAGAGAGGATAGCACAGGTTGAGAGAATTGTTTTTTTCATAAGAGTATTGATTGGTACGATTGAATGGTACAGAAGTACTATTAGTTGTCAATTTTTGGGGCTTGACAGTTGACGATACGAAACTCTCTTCATAATTCGGCAGCAGAGATATCGACAGTGACAGTGGACTGAACCGTCTCTCAGAGTATTTCTGGCCACTCGATAACACAGATAGATGAGTCGTCATCGAATATATCCTGTGCACCCGTACGGATGATATCAATGAGATTCTGTGCTCTATAGAGATCAAAATGATACAGATTTTCACCATATTTCTGATAATATGTATAGGTCGGAGAAGTAATCTGAGCCTCTGAATTACCGAGATATTTTTGGATAAGTTTACGGGCAAAAGTGGTCTTCCCTGCTCCGAGATTACCACGGAGAAATATCCGGTCACCTGGATGGAGATCAAATACTACGTCATCTATCTTATCGAGTGTCACTATCATATTTTTTGAGTTTTTTTATCAAGTAAAGCAAGTATCTCTGGAGCTGTCACCGTTTTTGGGTTGAGATATTCGATACCATTTTGTTCTAGTATAGATTGAGTTTTCTTACCATAGCTCACAGCCACGAGTGCAATATGATAAACAAGCGAGAGGATGATACTGTGAAGTCGCATACCAATAATAGCATCACAACTCGCGTATGATTCAAGTGTCTGTTCTATGCTTTGTGCTATTCTCACACCAGGAAAGAGAAATTGCTGCAAATAATACCCATCATGAGCGCTCTCGTCCGTAGGATGAAGTGAATGAGGGAGCAAGAGCACATCGTAGTTCTTTTGAAGCAATCATCGTACGATATC
>DALYDS010000105.1:0-2216 GCA_031973055.1 bacterium
ACACGAAGTGCCTTATTGAGGTTGCTTGTACGACTCTCGATCATGCCGAGGAGACCACCTGTGATTATTCTTCCGCCGATATCTTTTCTCCATGCACGGACGAGTTCATTGTTGATATCCATGAATTCTGCTTCTTTTTTTCATGCTTCGATTGCTTTTGATCCTTGTGCATTAATTTCTCCTTCGTTTCTTGTTTCTTTGGCGAAATAGTTATTTCCTGCTGCTACACTTGCTACTGTTTTCTTTTCTTCACCTTTTCCAAATATACGCCCAAAGAGTCATTTTCTTTTCGGTGCTTCATATTCTTGTTTTAAAGTACCGAGAGCTACTTTTGTAATACCAAGACGTGCTTCCCATTCTGCACGTTTCCCAGGATTATTTTTCAAATATTCTATCAGGGCAATATTTTGGTGAGTTTCACCAGTATAGGTACCTGATATGTGAAACTTTCGCTCATTTCATTGGACCATTTCTTTGCGCTGACCATAACTGATAACGCTTTTAAATGCTTCTTCTGATTGAAGGTAAGCGGGGATTTCTTGTGTTCGAGCCATAAGAGAGAAATTAATTCCTTCTTATTCTGCCATATTTATTGTTCTGATGTAAAAGACTTATGCATTGACATACTCATTATATATCCTACTAAATAAAAACTACCATAAATAAGGTTTATTGTATTACGTCAGTTCTGTGTATTTAACTCATAAAATGAGTCTTTTCATGAGCCTTTACTGATATCTATAATGCCATTATTTTTTACTAGATGAGAATAACTAGAGACTGGAAGTGCTCTATCACAAAAGCCATCAATTAATATTCGTTTTTCAGCAGGTATGATCTCAGCTAATAGTGCTGCGTAAGCTACATCAGTCTGTGTTGTGCCAAAAAAAGTCTGTATTTTTTTTCATTTTGCAATCTCTTGAATCATCCGTGAGAGTATTTTTATATTTTCTTTATTATTAGCTGTATCGACGATTATAGTAGGGGAGAGCCATTCAAATCTTCCAGGATTTGAGATGTTTTTTAATCCTGATTGAATGGTATCTCAGTCCAATCATATGTTTTTCAGGGCTGCGAGAACCATGCTAGCATTTCTCTGCTGATGTTTGCCTGGGAGATTCGTCAGTTTTTTCTGGGGCATTTCACCCATGTGCAGGTATGTTCATACTTTTTTACACGTTTCTTGGACGAGTTTATGTTTGATTGGTGTGTAGAGATGAGTCTTGTTTTTTATTATTCATAATTTATTCCGTAAGATGCTTTCTCGTGTTTTCCCGAGGACATGAGTATGCTCAAGTGTTATAGAGGTTATAAAACAGGCAAGGGGATGGTGAAATATATTGGTCCCATCGTAGGTCCCACCGAGTCCCACTTCTACCACTGCATACTCTACTTTTTTGTCGACGAAATAAAGTACCATAACGACGACCTGAATTTCGAAAAATGAAAGTGGAATTTTGTATTTTTCCGCTAAATGTAATACTTTTTGATAGTATTTTTCCAAATCTGTATCAGATATCATTTTTCCATTAATCTGAAATCGTTCATTGATGTGAATAAAGTGAGGAGAGGTGAAGAGTCCTACTTTTTTTCAAAAACTTTTCCAGAGAACTTGGGAAATCATCTGACACACGC
Source organism: bacterium (assembly GCA_031973055.1). Classification (GTDB taxonomy): domain Bacteria; phylum Patescibacteriota; class Gracilibacteria; order BD1-5; family JAGOOR01; genus JAGOOR01. The sequence goes on from DALYDS010000105.1 coordinate 1,636, forward strand.
TTCATTTTCCATTACTCCCTGTGATGTGAAAAACTTGAAGAGTATCTTGCGGATTTCATAGAATTTTCATGAGTTTCACTACATTATCTCTTCCGTCGCGCATACCGCTAGGAGTCAGAGACATGACGTAATCTATTGCTGATTGTTTATTGAGAGGGGGATGTGTCATATCAAACTCCTTGTTCATTGATAAAGTGTTCTTGTATTAAGGCTCTCCATAATTCATAACAGAATCTATGATAGGGATTTTTTTTAATTTGCATGAGAGTCGTATCGGGGAGAATTATTTCTCGTTCTTTTGTTACAAATACATTTCCCAGTTTCGGAGCTCAGAGCATAATTCAGACTCATCCTGATCGTCACAAAAGTTCTAGAGAACTACCAGTTTCATTTATGAGCACTCTATTCATAGAGAGAAGTTTCTCGAATTTCTCTCTTACTCATCTTTGAAGTAAATCTGATGGAGTCAGCTCTCTTGATCCTTTTGGTAATCTTTTTTGAATAATATGGTAATCTTTGCGACTTCCGTGTACTTCAGTTGGGAGGATCAATCCTGGAAAGTGAGCCTCAGTAGTAGCTAT
>DALYDS010000106.1:0-2130 GCA_031973055.1 bacterium
TCTTCTTCGGTGAGAATCCCCTGCTGCATGTCTGCTTCGATAAAAATATCGATAATATGATTTACATTGCCCATACTCATCGCTGCTCCGTCCTGTTCTTTGACCGCGGCGAGGTACGCAAAATAAATCCATTGAACGGCGTCTCGTGCATTGTTTGCTGGTCCAGAAATATCATATCCATAGCTCGCTGCCATGATTTTCATTTCCTGAAGGGCTTTTATCTGCTCTGAAACTTCTTCTCGGAGGCGAATCGTCTCCTCCATCATCGGACTGATTTCGAGTTGTTTTTTATCGTGTTCTTTTGAAGCTATGAGTGCATCAACTCCAAAGAGTGCTACTCGGCGATAATCACCGATGATACGACCACGAGCATACGAATCTGGAAGTCCTGTGAGGAGTCATGTTTTGCGGAGTTTCCGCATCTGCTCGGTATATGCATCATAGACGCCTTCGTTGTGTGTTTTTCGGTATTTGGTATAGATTTCGCTAATACGAGGATTGAGCGTTCGACCGTTTTCTTCGCAGGCCTTTTCAACGATACGAATGCCTCCAACAGGCTTACAAGCACGCTTGAGCGGAACATCTGTTTGGAGGCCAACGATGACCTCATTGGCTTGGTCAATATATCCAGGATTGTGACTCGTAATCGTCGAAATAATTTCTGTATCTATATCGTAAATTCCTCCATTTTTACGCTCATCTGCGAGAAATTTTTTGCACACTTCCCAAACCGCAAGAGTTCGGTTGCTCGGTCAAACAAGGAAGCTCGCATCTCCGTCATATGGCGTAAGCATGTCGCGGATATACTGGGCTATATCGTCACTCTGGGATGAGTGGGGTTGTTTCATATTTTAGAGGCAATTATGCTGCAGTGCTCAGGATAATATCACGGATACTCGGATACACCTGTGTATCAGACATAGCGCTAATCTGTTCTAGAGAGAACCAGCCAAAACTCGCTATCTCTGAAGCCTGAGGCGTCACAGTTCCCGATACATGGTGTGCTAAGAAAAATTCTTCATATTTTCTCTGCGGTCCTTTCTCATTTTCATACTCGATGACCTGCACTCGTACTGGAGCTGGGAGGGATTGAATATTATTTTCTCGATAGATTGTCACGAGACCCACCAATTCTACCACAATATCGAGCTCTTCACGTGCTTCACGAATAAATGCTTCTTGGAATGTTTCATCTTTTTCGAGATGACCACCTGGCAGTGTATAGGGCTTGTGTGAGCCGTGTTTCACGAGCAGGATATTCCCATCACGATCCGTGATGATACCCCGTGAAGAATACTGAAGTGGGAGATGTTTCATATCTCTATTATAGGCGAAATAGAGACAATACAAATGAGTGACTTTATTTCCCTATCTGATGATAATTATACAGTGTTTCTATCATATCTTGAAGTGTTTCTGAGAGAGTCTTTGGACTTACAGGACGAAGAAGGGGCAATCAAGCATCTTGATCGTGCAAAAGTTCCAACATTCTCTGTCTGCCTGCTAGTATGTTTTCATTAAAGCCTGTGTTGCGTCACGTGAGGAGTGGATTTTCAAAAGCGTCGGTATATGGTTCTGCAAAGAGTATCTGGACTTTACCTGCTCTCTCATCATCGTACATTCTTTGTACTTGGTGATGAATATCGTGTGGTCTTTTTTTGGCATAAAATTTGGCTAAAAATGGGAACTTGTTGAGCCAATAAGAAACAAACATCTCACTACTCTCTGGTTCCAGATGTGGTCAATTATGATTCCCGAGTTTCACAATGTGAGATCCTCCGAGTGATCGTGCATAATCATACATAACTGGATCTGAAAAATAACCATCTATCAATGCCTCATCTCAGATATGTCGTATGGGCTCTGACCATCGAGGTATAGTTAACGTGGCTGTTAATGCTTTTTGAAATTCTTCTGGAGTTACCTCGTCAGAGCGGATATATCGAGACTCTGGATGTTCTCCCGTTGTCGTAGTAACGATATGAATAACTGGATTCTTCTTACCGTCTGGACGTGCGGCGTGAAAATTCGGAGGCAGGACCGGGTTTGTATACCAGTCATCTGCCTTGCGGAGTTGTTTACCTGTTAAAATGCCTGATAAAAGTTGTTCTACTTTTAAAATAGATCAAC
>DALYDS010000107.1:0-2074 GCA_031973055.1 bacterium
TGAGTCAGGAGCCACAATTTTCTCACCTTTTCACTTATGTCTAAGATTCGTGAATCTATCCTCCAAGGTATCCATGCAGGAACCATCAAACCACACTCTCGTGGGTATTATCTCGTCCTCCACGCTTTCCTATGGATTGCATGTATCACAACTCTGATTCTGGGCGTTCTGAGTGTTGCTTTGATATTTTTTGAGATGAATTCACCAGAACATCTCTCTATGGAATGGATGCTCGATCGGGACCTCCTTTGGTTGCGTGCTCTTCCTCTGCTCTGGTCAGTCGGAGCAATTATAGCTCTCATACTCTGATACATCCTTTTTTCACGAACTGACAGAGGATATCGTGTCTCTCCTTTTATGATTTTGTTGATTTTGTGTGTGGGGTCTCTTGTCGGAGGGGGTCTATTATATATTTCAGGCATTATCCACTTTGGAGACACACAAATACGCAGGCTCGAACCTCGCTATGATAATTTCCGTAATCGTTTTCAGCAGGTTCTTCCTCGCCCTGAAGAAGGTCAGCTCCTCCTCCGTATCCAACAACATATAGATAATACGTGGACATGAAAAAGCCTCGATTGACGCATCTGGCAAGTCATTTTGAAGTGTTCATCTCCAGAATGTGAACAACGTGCTATGCAAATTAAATTTAAATGACCTCCTACGCTTTTTGTCTGAGAAATGACCGATAAAAATATATTTTCTGCCTCTGATGTTCGTCTCCCACCTCGTAATCCAATGGAGAGGCAAAAAATTCGGGAAGAGTTTTCGCGTTGGAATATTTCAGGGGAGATGTTTCGTGTACAAAAACGTTAGTGGACCACACATATCCATGCAATCAATAGAAAAATCCATTTAGGTCTTGCAAATAGAGGGTAATAATTGTATTATGCTTCCAAATTATGAATCCTCTTCCACCATTACCGCCTGTTTATAAAAAGATATTTCTTTTTACAGTGTTGTTTCTTGTGATACTCATACCTATTGTTTTCTTTGTTTCTTCAGTCAGAAATGCCCGTGTAGTGGATTTATTTTCTACCGATACCTCAAGTAGTACCAGTCAAACACCTCCACAAAATGCTATCATAGAAGACCCCGATTCTATACGAGTGACTCACTTGAGGCTCATAAAAGAAAAAATAGCTGATGCCTTGAAGAGAAAAGTGGATATTCCTCTCCCTGAAAATGCCCTTGATGTTACCTTTGGTGAAAAGAAAATGTGATATCAGGGAGTTGCAGGCAAGACTCTTTTTGATTCTATTGGCCTCGATTTTCCCCGTGATCCTGTGACCAATGATATGTATTATTATTTCTTTAATCCCGATACAAAAGAATATCAAATCCTTGGATTTTTGGATAGTGAAAAACAGAGCAATGCCCTTATCAATAAACGTCCTACATATACGCTTGGCACAACTGATGGCAATTTCCTACTTACCGGGACTGGCGACCTCGCTGTATCCATACTCAAAACATCACAAAAAATAGATACATCAGATTCAGCTTCACGTAAACTTCTCGGACTCAGTACTTTTCAGAGCTGTAAAGATATTCGAGCTTTTTCTGAAGAACTCAAGTCCGGTAAATATACAATTGAAATCAATGGTAAACCTCATGAAGTCTACTGTGACATGGTAACAGATGGAGGGGGTTGGACACTTTTTTATGCTAATAATGGACATGAGGATTCACCTATTCAAATGTCATATGTTCAGATGCGGGAAGCACTCGCTACTAAGCCTGTAGATGAATTGAGTGTTTATGATAACCCGAATTTGGCGTGACTTTTGGATTACTCACATTTTATTGGTCTTTGATCAAAAGAAGTTTTGATTCGTAATCGTACTGGAGATTTGAAGAAGTGGACCAAATTTATTTTTAGCACGTCACATGCACTGAATTGGGCGTTGAGTGATGCTGTATTGGGTGTGACTGAATCAGGCTGTATGAGGCTTCCTAGGTGAGCCATTTGGAGTATTGAAAGTAGTGATAAAAAACTTATCTACAATGATTTATCATATATTATGAATAATAAAGGTACTAGCTGGTGAGTTAGTCATAAAGATTTTTTGTG
>DALYDS010000108.1:0-1991 GCA_031973055.1 bacterium
AACATCTTCTTATCACGGTCCGTATTATTCAGCACTTCCTATTCAGGAGTATGATCAGAAAATAGTGTGATACGAGCGGGCTCAGACAAATATAGAAGATATTCTCGGAGGAATACTCAAGTGTGAAGTCACTGAAAAACCTTTTAAGATTATCAAGCAAGAACTCGCTTTTCATATAGGGAACCATATACAACTCCCGAAGAAACATCCAGACCAGAGGCATAAAGAAAGGCTCTCTCAGAGAAATCCACGAAAAATATATGAGAGAAGCTGTGCAGAGTGCCACAAGAAAATCACCACATCATTTTTGCCAGAGAGGAAAGAGAGAATTGTCTGTGAAGAGTGCTACAGGAAGCTCGTTTATTAAACAGCTTGCAATCCCAGAAAAAAGACGAAAATACTGCCTATGTGCTGAATCGTCGCCACTATTGGCAAAAACAATCCTGAGCCACTTCTCTACCAAGGGCTCAAAAACCTCGAATATCGAGGGTATGACTCTGCAGGCTTTGTGACGGTAGAATCAAATCACAATACTCGTCTCGTCCGTGAAATCGGTGAAGTGAGTCATCTTCTGTCTCATATACAGCAAGACTCTACTGCTTGCGTGGGTATCGGTCATACTCGATGGGCAACTCATGGTGGAGTGACTGAGATGAACACCCATCCTCATCACTCAATGAACAAGGAAATCTATCTCGTCCATAATGGTATCATCGAGAACTACAAAATCCTCGCTGATAAACTCCAGAAGGCAGGTTATACATTTTATGGTCAGACAGATAGTGAAGTGCTGGCTAATCTCATCGAATACTGCCTCCGAACAACCCGTGATATCAAAAAGGCTATACTGCTCGCACTCTCTCAAGTCACTGGAACCTATGGGCTCGCCATAGTCTCCCCTGCTGACCCTGCTCATCTCTATGCTGTCCGTCGTGGCTCTCCGCTCATGATGAGTACTATCGAAGATGGTATCATGGTCGCCAGTGATCCTCATGCATTTCCAGAATCTGATCCAACAGTCATACCAATGGAAGACGGTGAATTCGCGACACTCAATCTCGACGGTTCTTATTCCCTCGAATCAGTCAGTGGCGAGCTCATCTCTCGTGAAGCATTGAAACTCGAGATTTTCCAAGATACGAGCGACTCGAGTCAATACGCTCATTCGATGCTTGGGGAAATCATGGAACAAGGAGAAGTTATCGAAAATACAATTCGAGGACGAATTAATTTTGAGACAGAACAAGTCACTCTCGGTGGTATCAGAAATGTCATGCCCGAGCTCCTAAAGAAAAAAGAAATCATTATTGTTGCTTGCGGTACGAGTTACTATGCGGGATTAGTTGGTAAAAATTTTCTCCAAGAAATAGGAGGAATCGCCTGTCGTGTAGAAATCGCCAGTGAATTTCGCTACAGCAAACAATTCTGGAACAAAGATACTGCCCTCCTCGTCATCTCTCAATCAGGAGAAACGGCTGATACGCTCGCAGCCCTCCGTGAAGCGAAGCATCGCGGGATTATGACACTCGGTATTGTAAATGTCCCTGGTTCGACTATTGCACAGGAAACTGATGCGGGGATATTTACTCATGCTGGAAAAGAAGTAGGTGTTGCCTCAACAAAAGCATTTACCGCTCAAATCACCGTGCTCCTCATGATGGCTATCGCACTCGGTGAAAGAAAAGAACTCGATGTCCTCACAAAATCGAGAATACTCAAAGCATTCCGACTTATCCCAGATCATATCAGAACTATCATCACTGACACAACGAAAATAAAAGAACTCGCCGATAAACTCTCAACCTACGATCATTGTTTCTTCCTCGGTCGATACTATCAAGCACCGATTGCTTGCGAAGGTTCTATCAAGCTCAAAGAAATCACCTACATACATTCTGAAGCCTATCCTGCAGGTGAGCTCAAACATGGTCCTCTTGCTCTCATCAGTGAGAAATTCCCAAGCATAGTCCTCAATCCTACGGATGCCCTCT
>DALYDS010000109.1:0-1971 GCA_031973055.1 bacterium
GTGAGTGACAACAGGAAGAATTCAGAAAGGCGCTGAGATCGTTTATTTCATGATTTTCGACTATTACCTCTGCCTATCTCCTCCACAATACCGGTAATGCTGATGTGGTTCAGGGAAAATATGACCATATAGGAGGCACTCCAGTTATCACAGAAAAATTATTTGATTTGGAATTCGAAATTAGCCCACGAAGTTTTTTTCAAACCAATACTCTTGGCGCAGAAGAGCTCTATCGTGTCACAGGGGAGATGATACGGACAGAAAATCCTGTCGTTTTTGATCTCTATGCAGGGACGGGTACTATCGGTATGGTACTCGCGAGTCGAGCAAAAGAAGTGTACTCCGTCGAGATTGTTCCAGAAGCAAGCGAAGATAATATCAGAAATCTCGCGAAAAATAATATAACAAATGTCACTGTCGTGAATGCTCCAGTAGAAAAAGTGCTCGAACAATGGAAACAAGAAGGGAAGTCATCACCTGATGTCATCGTCATCGATCCTCCACGTGCTGGCATGCATCCTGACGCTCCAGGTATTCTTCGAGATTTTAATCCACGAGAAATCATCTACGTGAGCTGCAATCCAGCAACCCTTGCGCGAGATATCCCTCTCATAGCGCCAAACGGTGAATATAGAGTGACTGACATCACTCCTGTCGATATGTTTCCTCATACACATCATATTGAGGTGGTTCTCAGGCTCGAAAGGGTCTAGATTGGACAAAGAAATGCTCCGACTATAATAAGAGTGTTTAATTTTATTCTCTTTTTATGGAAGCAATTCTTCTCTTGGGTTCTATTTTCCCATTTTTGGTTGTAGCGTGTGTTGTTATCGGGCCTCTCGCGATTCGTATTATTGATCAATACGAAAAAGGTGTCATATTTACCCTTGGTAAATACTCTCGTACAGCTGAACCAGGTCTCCGATTTATCGTCCCTTTTATTCAAACTTGTACCAAAGTCGATATGCGTGAGCGTGCTGTCGATGTGCCATCACAAGAGGCTATGAGCAAAGATAATGTCTCACTCACCATCAATGCCGTTCTCTACTATGCTATCGATGATGCGATGAAATCAGTGGTGAATGTCCGGGCTCTCGAATACGCTATTATGCAGTTCGCTATGACGACTATGCGTAATATCGTCGGTCAATTCGAACTCGATGAACTCCTCGCAAACAAGGAGGAAGCCAGTAAAAAAATCAAAACCATTGTTGATGAGAAGTCTGAAGCATGGGGTGTGAATATTCACTCAGTGGAATTGAAAGACCTCAATCTCCCAGAATCTCTCAAGCGTACTATGAGTAAACAAGCTGAGGCGGAGCGAGAGAAACGAGCAAAAATTATCGACGCAGAAGGTGAGCTCCTCGCCTCTGAGAAGCTCGCACAAGCTGCTGCTATGCTTGGCTCTACACCAGGCGCACTCCACCTCAGAACTCTCCAATCTATCAACGATATATCATCTGATCAATCAAATACGACAGTCTGGATGGTGCCAGTGGAAACACTTAGAGCTATTGATGGCCTCAATAATCTCCTCCCAAAGATTGCTGAGAAAATGAGTAAATAAAATGTACACATAAAAAACTCCCCAATCATTGGGGAGTTTTTTTAAAGGAGATTATTATTTGAGATCTCCGATATAGAATTGCTCTTTCATAGCTTTTGCACTTTCTGGATGCTTTGAAAACATCTTTGTTGCATCTTTGCCACATCCTTTGAGGATGTCGTTTCCACCTGGATGAGAAGGGATAAATTTCGTAACATCATAGATTTTTGCATCGAGTATCAACCAGCAAGAAGATGCCGTGCTGTGTGTTGCTACCTCTGCGGCTGTGTAGGACTTAGCTGTCGGTTTTGTTGGTTCTGGGGTCGTTGTCGTAGTCTCTGTTGTTTTTTCTGGAGCTGCTACCGGTGTATCTTTGGTAGTATTAGCATCAACACCAGTTGTTTGTTCTGTACTTGTTTCTACTG
>DALYDS010000110.1:0-1947 GCA_031973055.1 bacterium
GATTCACAATCCCTACTCTCTCTTTATTGAGTACCTGTTCAGAATGCTGAAGACATACAAGAAACATTACATGAACTAACCTTTCGCTGTTTTCTGATCCTTGAACATTTCTTCTATCTCTTTAAGCGATGTACAGTCTTCAGGACGTTTATCAGTCCTAAACTGAACAAGGCGTGGGAAGCGTAGTGCAAACCCGGCGACATCTACATCGGATGATTGGCCTGATTTTGATGGTTTCATAACACGTCCAGCTGTATGAACGGGTGATCTGGTTATTTCATCTGCTTTTATTTCGACAACAATGGTTGGTTTCACCCACACATCGACATCCATCATTTTATCAACCACATACCATGCAGGTTGTTTTTCAGATGTATATTTATCTCCTTTTACTTTTAGTTCTTTCCATTCTTCATCAGACAAGCCCGTGCCAATTTTTGCAACGGTGAGATATTTATCTTCTTTTTCATCATAGACACCTACCAGAAACGCTCCGATGCCGAAACTAGTCCGTTTTCCTTTACCTGCATCATACCCCATAACTACACAATCAATAGTATCTTCTATTTTAGATGAGTAGCTTCTTTTTACTTTTATCCAGTTCCAGCCTCTTGCCCCAGGCTGGTAAACTCCATCCATCTTCTTTGCTACGATTCCTTCAAGTCCGCGCGTAATGGCATCGTCAAAAAGGAGCTCTATTTTTTTAGGATCATCTGTCGTAACTTCCGGAGAAAGAATAATGGTGTCATCTGCAACATTACCACTCAGTTTTACCGCCTTTTCGAGAGCATTGCGCCGATCACTAAATGGCTCCTTGATATAACTTTTTCCATCAAGGTACAGTAATTCAAATGCAAATAATTTGAGCGGTATCTCCTTAGCCATTTCTTCAATACCGTGCTTTCGTTTGCGCTGTACTGTTTCTTGAAACGGCAAAAAAGAAACTGTTTGCGGATCAAACCCGAGAGCCTCTCCTTCCATAATAATAGAATGTGCTTTTACTTCCTTTATGACACCTTCTATGAGGTCTGGATACATGTATGATACATCTTCTAGTCCTCGGGAATATAGTTTCACTTCATGGGTATGACCTTTCTTCTGAGCATGTATCTGCAAACGAAATCCATCATATTTAGATTCAATAATACTTTTGCCTATTTTTTCTACGATTTCGACTCCCGAAGAAAGTCGTTCTGCTCTCATCATGATAATAGGAGTAAACACTTCAGGCTTTATTTCACTTACTCCTTTTTCACCATGTTTTTTGAGCTCACTCGAAATAAATCCCAGGTCAGGACGCACATGGTATGCCTGCTCAATCATAGGTCTGAGGCTTTTATCACCTTTTATCATCCATGAGAGGGCATCCAGGATGGTCATATCAGAAAAACCAAGTCTCATGACACCCGCAGGTATGCGAGCTATATAGCGTGCTGATAATGGATCTATTTGTCGAAGGATAAGAGATAATATTTGAATTTTCGTTTCCTGTGACCCTGGGCCACTCGCCTCAGTAATTTTCTTTAGACTTTCGTAAACTTCATGTACGGTTAGGTCTTTTTCTTCAAATGAAGAATACTGTTTTTTATAATGTTCTACTGTTTTTCCGATGTCACCGATTTCTTTTAATTTTTTAGTGAAATCAGTTTGATCAAGCTGAAGAGCTGATACGGCCGCTTTTACAATCATTTTCTCAGCCATACCAAAGTCAGACTTTACAAATAATGGTGCAATGCGCCCTTGGAGTAAATAAGATACATGTTCTATCTCTGATGCAGACAACTCTTTAAAGAGGTCTGCAACGATCTGTGTTATTTCAAGACGCGATGATATATTCTCTATTTTTTCAAAATATATGCCGAGGGCTGAACATTTCATAGTATTAGGTCATGACATAACGAGCACCTTTTGTGCTTCCAACTTTTTTTAACACGCCCTGTTTTATCA
>DALYDS010000111.1:0-1936 GCA_031973055.1 bacterium
GTTCGAAGCATACTCTGATGATAAGAAGTTGGAGAAATTTGCAAGAGAGAAACTACTCCATCCACGCCTGAATTCTCGAAAACATGACACTCCTATCGAGTCCATATTTTTTCCAGAGCTCTCTATGCGTCCCTGATTCAGCAAAGGTATCTGGGATACCGATTTTGAGGAGTTTGGTAGGACAACTCTCCGAGAGTACAGAAGCGACGACATCGCCCAGACCTCATTCGATATTATGCTCTTCCATGACGACTACTTTGCCTGTCTTCTGAGCTGAGGCGATAATGCTCTCACGGTCAATTGGTTTGATAGTGTGAATATTGAGAACCTCGACAGACTTCCCTGCCGCGATAAGCATCTGTGCAACTTGGAGAGACTCGTACACCATAGAGCCAGTAGCAATAAGGGTGATATCTTTTCCATCAAGCAATTTCTGCGCTTTACCGAGTTCGACAGAAAGGGTTGGATCGAGAAATACAGGAAAATCGGCCCGAGTCACGCGGATATAATCAGTTTCAGTACCTTCAGCTATAGCCGCAACCATCTGTATCGCCTGATTGTAGTCAGCAGGAGAAAATACGCGTACGCGAGGAAGTGCCCGCATCATAGCTATATCTGCTTCCATCTGAGCACTCGCTCCATCAGGACCAACATTGAGGCCATAGTGACTCCCTACCACTTTGAGCGGGAGGTGCGACATGGCAGCGAGACGTATCTGACTGAAATTAAGTCCAGGGTTAAATGCTGCAAAAGACGTAATAAATGGGATTTTCCCGGCATGAGCCATACCTGTAGCGATACCTGCCATATTTTGCTCTGCGACACCAACCTGGAAGTATCGTTCAGGAAATTCATGGATAAATCCTTCGAGTTTGAGAGACCCGGGAAGGTCGGCATTGAGTACAACGACATTTGGATTTCGACGAGCCAATTGTACTATCCCCTCTCCCCATCCCGCACGGATAGACTTCTTTGTCAGAGAGGATTCATCGGACCAATTTGAGAGAAGCATAAAAAGAATTTATGAAATTATGTATATTCCTGACGTCATTTCAAGGCATTCATAAGAGTCAAACTATCGACATAATCTATATATCAGGCATTAGGGAGTCCTCGGGAGAGTCGTGTCATTTTAATACTCTTTGGAAAATGTTCTCGGAGATATAACGCGGTTGCTTCTCATTCAAAATTTGGATTGGTAGCAATAATAATCTCATTCACTCATTCGAGTCGAGAAAAGAGTAAATCAAAAGAGAGATCACGGGGACCGCGACCATGGAGTGGTGAGAGAGAACCTCAGAGTATATGATAGAGTCATTTATAAGACCCTGTCTGATCTATAGCGAGCAGGTCAGCATATTCTTCAATAATACAAATAATTGATCCATCTCGCTTCGGGTCAGAACAGTAATTACAGCAAGGCTGTTCACGATCTTTGAGACCATTGCAAACAGGACAGGTATCGATATCTTTTTGTACTTTGAGGAGCTTGTCGGCCAATTCTGGGAGGAGCTGTATTTTTTTGGTTACAATATAAAAAGCGAGTTTCATCGCAGTTTTTTCACCAACACCAGGGAGCTTCGCAAAAGCATCAATGAGATATTTGAGAGATTCAGGCATTATTGGAGATGTACATAAATAATATCTTCTGGTGGCGTATATCTCGTATTGTCATCGAAACTTTCGAGGACTTTCAGTGATTCTTGTTTTGCACGTTGTGCTCGGAGGAAATCTTTTTCTTGTTGTTTTTCACGACGAAGCCCTTCAATACGCGTCATCTGATAACCACTATTCGCACTTGAATTAAGGAGCCAGACATAGAGCGCTCCGAGAATTACTATCAAAACAAAAGACAATATATAAGCTCGATGAAAAGATATGTAGAGCTGCTCTCGTGTCTCTTTTCTGATGGATTGAAATGTCTTATGGATTTGGT
>DALYDS010000112.1:0-1874 GCA_031973055.1 bacterium
TACAGATATATCTGACGACGATAAGACTGACGATGATACCGAGGACGGTCATTTGCCCGAATCATTTTACGAGACTCACACCCATCCACCACAGGACGAGACCGACGAGGAGACCAGTGATGTGACTGTCCCATACTGCTGACCATGCTTCGCGGAAACCGAGCTTGAGAGATGTCTTCATGTCTTTCCCAGTATCGAGAAAATCGCGGACACGTTCGAGTAAGAGAACATTGGAATCGATGGCGAGACCGAGGGAAAGAACAATACCAGCAACGCCTGAGAGGGTGAGGGTGATGCCCATGAGTCTCACGAGTGCTAAGAGTACGAAAACGTAGATTATGAGCGAAATTCCTGCCACGATACCATAGAGACCGTATCTCCACAGGAGAAAGCCATACATAACTATGAGACCGATAACTCAGCTGATGATGAGTTCCATGAGAGAAGCTTTACCGAGGTTAGGTCCAATAGTTTGTTCACTGTGCTCGTAGATACCGACAGGAACAATACCTTCGTTGATGCTTTTACTGAGTTGTGTAGCCCATTTTTTGGAATCTGTTTCACCACCAGAAGTGATGATAGCATTTCCATCGATTCTTGATGAAACGTTTGGGGCAGTGAGGAGTTGATTACCGAGAAAGATAGCGATAACGCCACCAGCATTACGTTCTGTTATATCTCCAAACATTTTTTGTCCTTCTGTATCGAATATGAGATTGACGATGTAGTTACCAGTTGTTGGATCGAGGTTAGGTATAGTATTGACGAGGTGTTTTTCATTGAGAAGATCTCCATTTTTACCTGCTGCTGGTTTGAATCTCAGAGGCTCCTTGTGTACGAAGAGTATACGAACTTCTAATTCTTTATTTGCTGCAATAGGTGATTGATCGAGCGTATTGATGAGCGCAAATGCTTCTCCAGTTTGATTTCCGAGTGTTACTTCTCCAATCTTTCACTGAAAAGTAGACCCTGTGAGAGGAATAGTATCAGTTTTTATACTATTTTTGAGTGTTTCAAGTGTAACAGATGTGATACCAAGCAATGATTTCACGTCTTGGTTTTTGAAATAAAAGACATTCTCATACGTATCTGCCATTTTCTGAGAAAAAGCATCAAAAGGATTTTCTTTTTTATTAAACTCCTTCTCTATAGCGCTGACTATACCACCACGCGCTTTCAATAGTGCTTGAAATTCTTCTTCAGGACGAGGCTCCTTGAATTGTATCTTGATGACTTGCCCAATAACTGCTTTTGCCTCTTGGATAAATGTCGCATCTCTCTTAGTTCGTTCAGAGGGCGAGAGTTTATCGAATTCGCTCGGTGTCGGTATCTGTACTATGATATGAGTTTCATCGCCATACTGAGCGGTATTGAGCGTTGGTTCCGTTGTACCGATACGACGTACTCGACCATCGAGAATGGTTTTCATATCTTCTATGACTTGGCTACGACGGGTCGCATCCATATCAGCAGGGAAGTCGACGAGATAGTCGAGCTCGACACCTCCATGGAGATCGAGGCCGAGCTTGTAATCGCCGACCTTACGATCGAGTGATGGGAGCCCGAGTGATGTCCAGGGTATAGCAACCCAAAAAGAGACTAAAACAACAACGAAAAGGATTATTTTTTTCATAAAAGAAGAAAGATGAATTATATATTGGTGCCCTCGAGATCGAGTTTTGCTAGATCAGCTGATGCATCTGATTTTCGTGAAATTGAGGGGGTAGGAGGTGTTTCTTCTCCTGGTCCAGTTGGGAGTACGCCTTCTCTGAGCATGATATGGAGTTCTCGACCACGTTCTCCATCGAGACTTTTGGTCACGATATCAGGATGTTGTTCACTAATGTAAGCATGCACTTGTTTTCTCTCATATC
>DALYDS010000113.1:0-1872 GCA_031973055.1 bacterium
ATGCTGTCCGCCGTGAACTCGAAAATCTCGAAAATCTCGGGATTCTCAAATCTCGTTGGGAAGATAATACCAAGCATTACTCTCTCGATCTCACCTGCAATATCCTCCCTGACCTTCAGATGATTTTCGGGAAGTGTTTCGCTGCTCTCGACAAACTCAATGAATACTTCCGTGGTAAACATAATCTATCACTCCTCGTCGTCGGTGGTGGTCTCGAAGACATGACTCGTGAATCGACGAACAATCTCATCGATATTCTCGTCATCGGCGAAATCGATAAAGATAATTTTAATCTCTTTCTCACGAAACATTTCTTCGGCCGTAAAATCAAATACGCCGTTATTTCAGAGAAAGAATTCACAGAACGTATGAAATTCGGCGATAAGCTCATCGGTCGTATCCTCAACCAACCAGGAAATGTTATCCTCAAAGACTCTCTCGGACTCAAAGAGATAAAGAAATAATTTTGCACAAAGATAAAATTCCCTATACTAAAGCTATGGCATCACAGCTTACTACATTGTAATCTTTCAGAGAACTTCTTATAAAGCTCTCACCTTTTGGTGAGATTTTTTTTATCTTTTTTACTATGCGAAACATTATTCTCCTCGGTATGCCATGAGTCGGCAAGTCAACGATTGGTAGACTCCTCGCTACGATGCTCGGTAAACCTTTTATAGATACAGATACATATATCTGCGAGACTACAGGCAGAGACCCTGCAGAACATTTCGCTGGTATTTCAGATACGGATGCGCTCGCACTTGAGATTGATCTGATACGAAATATTAATCAAAAAAATGGCGTCATAGCTCTCTCATGATCAGTCCCAATGACTGATGAAGGTATGGATCTTGTGCGGTCATGGGGAGATATCATCATACAACTCGAAGCAGATGTAGATATAATCACAGAGAGAATCGAGCAACGTGTTGACCGGTACAGCCGTATAATATTTTGACAGTGTAAAACCATAGAAGAACTCCGAGTATTTCGTCGCGGAAGGTTTGAGGCACTTAGGACACATACTTGTCGTGCTGACAATACGCCGCTTTACATATTGCATGATATAATATCTCAATGTCTTGATGCCTCTACTCCTAAATGACTCACGAGCACACGTGAAGAAAACATTTCCGAGAGTTTTCGTCATGCGATTTTCAAAGCTCGACCAGCGACATGACTCTGGTATAGAGATATCACAAAGCATCCCGTCTCCTCTGAACAAAGAAACAATTGGATGAAAATGGCGAATTATGAACCATTATTAGCATTTGAATCACTCTGGAATTTTCTGGATACTGACTTTTTAGGTATACAGATTTCTCAAGCAGTGAAACGATTATCGAAATTCCGCCATCCAGATATCCTCCCCTTTCGACCATACAAAGAAAACACGAGCTTTCTCGATCTCACTCAATGACCAACCTGTGCATTCAAAGATTTTGCACTCCAGATACTCACGAGTTTTGTCGCACAAGATATCGAGGAACACAATCAGAAAGTAACTGAAGATTCCAGTCTTCCAAAGCGCTATATGATAGCTCAGACATCGACGAGTGGCGATACAGGCCCTGCTGGAGGTGCTGGTGTACAGTGACAACCTGCCATCTGCAATATAATTGGTTATCCTGAACACGAAGCGAGTTATGTCCAGAAACAACAAATGCACGAGCTCAGAGGAAATGTCTTTTCTCTCGGATTTGAAGAGTCATTTTCCAGTATCCAGAAATCCATGTTGGCTCAAAATACACCAGAATTTCAGAAACAACTTCACGACATCTGTGCTGAAGCCAATCCTGGCAAATCTGTGAAAATTCATGCAGGGAGCTTTAATAGCATAAACCCCGGACGTATCGACGCTCAGATGAT
>DALYDS010000114.1:0-1832 GCA_031973055.1 bacterium
CATTACCGTCGCTGCTTTTTCTACCGTAATACTCTTGATGAGTATTCTCCTTGAATACATGATCGGCAAAAAAAGTGATGAACAGGATAGTATGAAAATGGAAAAAATAGGCGTAATTGCCATGTCTACAAGCTGGCTGGGAAAAGCACTTTTTCAGTCTCCGCTTATGCTAGGAGTATTCGATTTAGTACATACCCTCTTTGCTGGTTTTTATCGTCTACCTTTACAAGCCATTTCATATCAGCATGCACACGAATCTAAGGAACTATATATCGGTTTCAGAGAAATGGGATATAAAATCGGCAATGTAATCGCCATGATTGCTTTCATTCTAGTAATAGCTTCAGGTCTCCCCCACTGGTTTATTTTCTTCTTTGCGGCGGCGATCTCTCTGCTCCCTACTGAAGTACGGATATAAAAAATAAAGCTAAATGATATAATTCTAATATTAGTGTAGCGATTCTGTAGAAAGGATTACTCATGGGTACACCATCGTATGTCGTTCCTGCGCTCGCAAAGCAGATTAGAGCTAGATGGGGAAGTAATCATTTTGCTCTTCGCGAAATAGTATTAACGGAAATTTATGGTCTCAATGATAGCGCCAATCTCGGAGACTGTATAAGCAGCTTTACTATCAAACGTGAGGATCAGTGGGGCGTGCACCATGTCACCATATGCACAAAAGGATCCTATGGCAACCGTACCAAGGAGTTGTGGGTTCAGAAGAATAATGGTCACTTTGTTATCAGCGCGTCAAAACCTGAGCCTCCTAGCCTCCCTGCGGCTACCATGCCTCGTTTGACAAAAGGCAGACGAAACCACTGAAAAAATCAATGCATAATAAGACGTCTGGCAACCCAGACGTCTTATTCACTCTTCTCTCTTCATATGTTTTATGCTATATTAATACTATGGCAGAAGATGATAATCAAGTTAATCCAGACTTTGTATCTGGGATGAAGGATCATGTAAAGAAAGAAATAAATCCAGTAGATATCATGCGTCAGGATATTATGAAAAATGATCTCCGTTTTAGCGAAATTATATTAGGATTTGCTAATGATAGCTCCTCTGCTGAATTAGCATCTATCCAAGAAGAGATTGAAGAAAAAGTTATTGAAAAAGTAGGTCCCGGACTTGATTTGTTGATTGAAAACCTCCAAAACCAGCTCGATGACCTAGAAGCATTTAAAGAACCATACAATACAGATGTTATTAAAAGTGAATTAAAAAAATTGTATTTTGTTGCGTACGAACTAAGTAGTAGTGGAAAAGTCTCTGAACACTCGGCAGCAGCTACTGCACGTATTCTTGAACGGCTCCAGCAATTAAATATACTTGTAGCTGATTTTGAAGATAACTATATCGGAGTATTAACAGTACTTCATTCCACATTTAGAATAGGTCCAAAGTTACATAAACCACAAGTGGCCGATAAGGAAGAAGATACATACATGAAAGAAAGACTGGAAAAAAATAAAGAAAAACATGCCAAAGCTAGATCTACTGAAAAACCTGAAAAGTATAAACCATATAATGAACATGCTATAGCAAAGAGCATTACAGGTTTTCTCGATAATAAAGATGGTGAGCTCGATAAAAAACTCGCGGAAATAGCAGATGAAGCTCCCACAGATGATCCTGATAATATGTCACCCTCCATTCGTACATTTGTGAACGATGGAGAAATGGACTCTCTACTTAATAGATTAGCTGACGAAAGCAACGATTCAAAGTGAAGTAATTTCTACTTTCTTTTCCAGTTTCTTCTGAAAATCATGAGGGAAGAACCATAATTGTTTATCACTAATCCTCTCGGTAGTGGTATGTCT
>DALYDS010000115.1:0-1820 GCA_031973055.1 bacterium
GATTGCCTGTATTGAAAAAAAACACTTCAAAGACATTGACCACAAAAAACTCAAGTCAGTTCATGAGATCAAGGTAAATATCGAATCTGATAAAGTCATCAATTATCTCCTGACAGAATATAGTCTCTCTTCAGTTCCTGAATCACCCTTTCTCATTCAGACATTACTCCATAGATCAAATCAAGGATTACATGGTTTGCTCCCAGATCTCACAAATATCGTCATGACGGAGCTCGGTCAACCGATGCACGTCTTTGATGCTGATACGATTGAAGGAGTGATAACTCTCCGCATGGCAAAAAAATGAGAAATATTTACTGGTCTTGATGGAAAAGAATATTCTCTTTCGTCTGATGATTTGGTTATAGCTGACGAGAAACAAATCCTCGCTCTCGCTGGTATCATGGGCGGTAAGACATCTGGAACCACTGAAAATACATCACGCATTTATGTAGAGTCTGCTTCATTTAATGCTATTGCAGTTCGGAAAACTTCACAACGCCTCGGTATACGGACGGATAGCTCTCTTCGTTTTGAGAAATGAGTTGACGAAACACTCCCACATCTAGCGCAGTCACGATACAGTGAGTTATTACTCCATCTCGCACAAGGGACAAAAAAAGGAAAACAAACAGTCATACATACAGATAGAAAGCCAACAACTGTCCAAATTTCTCACGAGATGCTTATCGACAAAATCGGTGTAGAAGTATCAGAAAAAAATGTCTCTGATATTCTCTCTCGACTTGGTTTTTCAGTAACATACAATAATAAAAATTTAATATTTAGCGTCATCGTCCCATCTTGGAGAGATACGGGGGATATCAGTATAGCTCCCGATATAGTGGAAGAAGTCGCACGACATATAGGGTATGACACTGTTCCATCTGTAGCACTACCAGGCCCACTTTGATTGGTGCAGGTATATGCTCACGATGCCCTTACGATGAAAATTTCAGCATTCTTTGCAGGCAGAGGTTTTTTTGATGCATATACTTATCCATTTACTCTCGAAGAGCGATTTAGTCGCTTCTCACGTGAGAAACCAGCCGTTATAAATAACACGACAGAAAATAGGACTCACCTACGAGCTCATCTAGCTGAAAATCTCCTCGAACTCGTCGCAAATAATTATCGTAGTCATGCTGAAGGTGGCTTCTTTGAATTTGGTGCAACATTTGATGGGGATGAGTCTCTACAGGGGGTTGGCGTGCTCTGGGGGGTAAAAAATGATTCGCTACAGGCAGATCTCGCGTCATACATGATGACATTTTTTGGAACACCTGGCGTTATCACTCAAGGCGTGTCTGATACGAAACTTTTTGCACCAAAAGCGTATGGTGAGATATCTGACTTATCGGGCAATACCGTTGTTCGATTTGGCCTTGTACGTCCGACTCTCTTACCACTCTTCGATATCGATGGTATCGATGTCTATGCATTTGAGATAGTGAAAATGCCAGAGCTTCACAGAACAATAAAATTCTCACCTATTCCAGAATTTCCAGGCACTCGTCGTGAACTCAATTTTATTATACCAGAAGAAACTCCTGTTGCAGTGATTATCAATCTAGTTCGTGAGTCACATGAATGGATTTTTGATATTGGCGTGAATGAGATCTATCGTGATGAAAAACATATTGGAAAAGATAAAAAATCAGTGGTCGTTTCTTTTTTGATTCGAAATCCTGGAACTACTATCACAGATGACGAGGCTGCAAAGGTACAATCAACCATCGTTACTCAACTCTCCGAGAAGGGATATCAATTGCGCTGAGTCTAGAAAAATAAAATAAACTTGCTTTCTTTTATAATCGGAA
>DALYDS010000116.1:0-1805 GCA_031973055.1 bacterium
ACTTCGACAGCCATAGGTATATCCCAGCTAACAATATTCTCCATAATATCATGGAGTATTTTTTTGATTATTTCTGCTTCTGTATCTGGGCACTCTATGACGAGTTCGTCGTGAACCTGCATGATGAGTTGTGCTTGAAGATTTTTTGTTTTGAGTTCTTCTGAGATTTTTACCATGGCGTATTTGAGAATATCTGCACACGTTCACTGAATCGGCATGTTCATGGCTTCACGCTTGGCTTGTTCACGCACAATAGAGTTTTTATCGGAGAGGCCTTTGATAGTTCTTCTTCGTCCAAAAAATGTCTCAGCATAGCCTACCTTTTGTGTTTCTGTGACGATATGATCGAAGTATTCACGTGTCGCAGGGTAGAGTCCGAAAAATCGATCGATATACACAGCACATTCTGCTGGAGGTTTTCCGAGCATTTTTGAGAGACCAAATGGTGTAATGCCGTACATAACACCGAAATTGAGCGTCTTTGCCATGCTTCGCTCAGCCTTTGAGATGTCTTCTTTTTCAAAGAGAACTTTTGCAGTTTCCATATGGAGGTCCTTGTTTTCTTTGAGAGTTGAGAGCATTTTCTCATCACCTGACAGGCAGGCGAGGATGCGTATCTCTATCTGTGAATAATCAGCTACGACGTAGGACCAATTGTCTTGTTGCGGTCGGAATGCTCGTTTGATTTCATCACTCCACGGATCACCTGCGGGAATATTTTGGAGATTTGGATCGTTTGAGCTCATGCGTCCAGTGCTGGCTCCGAGTGTGTCATAACTTGTGTGAATACGGTGTGTCGATGGATTGATATACTTTGTGAGTCATCGCACGTAGGTTCAGAGGAGTTTGCTTGCGTGTCTATGTGTCAGGATATCTCGACAGATTTCATGGTCTTCGGCGAGCATCGTGAGTGTCTCTTCATCGACACTCCATCCTGTTTTTGTTTTCTTCAGGGGCTTGATTCCCATGGTCTCGAAGAGGAGCTTCTGGAGCTGCAGGGGAGAGGCGAGATTGACGACTGTATCACCAGTTTGCGCAGCTACTTTTAACTCTATATTTTGGATGGTTTTTGTGAGTTCTTGCTCCAGAGCATCGAGAATAGTTCTATCCACATAAACCCCCTGGACTTCCATTGTTGCTAAAATTTTTGATACTTTTGCTTCGAGTTCGAGTATAGGGTGATTCAACCGTGTTATATCTACGTGCCAGAGTGATATCGCAGAGAGAGACGTGTTACTCGTTTCTACAGTTTTATCTGTACTTTGCTCAAAAAAATTCGAATAAGAACCATTTCGTAAATGGGGATAAAAAAGATGATTCTCTATACGGAAATCGCGAATCATGTGGTTAAAATTATTTTCCAGATACTATTTCGTCGATGAGAGCATCGAGTTCTTTGGTCATTTCGTCAGTTGTTGTAGTATCCTTTGTATCTGTTTTTGGAGCAGGAGCATCTTTTTTGTCTATTTGTGGTTTTATTGTAGTGTCTGTAGTTTTTTCTGGGGTTGTCGTTGTGGCCGAGTTGGTATTAGGTTTAGTTTCTTCAGTTTGTGGTGTAGGGCTGTCTATTTTTACTGTTGTATCAGATTGTTTCGCGGTTGTACATCCAGCTAATAATACCGTAACTACTGCCATGTAAAAGATGGTTTTCATATATTTTTATTTAGTATCGAAAGTATACTGATGAAGGTAAAATTTCAAAAAATTTTGCAAGATAGCCCTTTTCTCTATAATCACGCTTGTTATACTGATGTGCACTCGTAGCTCAGCTGGAAGAGTACCGGTCTTCGAAACCGAGGGTCGCA
>DALYDS010000117.1:0-1743 GCA_031973055.1 bacterium
CCATGATTTGGAGGAGGAGATTAAAAATCTCAGTATTTCCTTTCTCAATCTCATCAAATAGTACCACTGAATAAGGCTTTCTTCTGACTTTTTCGGTGAGCATACCACCTTCTTCATACCCGACGAATCCTGCTGTCGTACCAATGAGTTTTGAACCAGAGTGACGCTCAGAAAATTCTGACATGTCGATTTTGACGAGAGCTTTCTCATCACCGTAGTACTCACGAGCGAGCACCTTCACAAGTTCCGTCTTACCGACACCCGTAGGTCCGAGAAAGAGGAAACTCCCTAGTGGACGACGTTGATCAGAGATACCAGCTTGAGAACGTTTAATAGTCGAAACAATAGCCTTTATCGCGTCATCTTGACCGATAATCTTTGTCCCCATGTGCTTTTCCAGATCTTGAAGTTTTTTGATATCTTCAGCCGAGAGTGTTTTCATTGGTACGCCTGTGATATCGTGAACTACTTTTTGAATATCGGCTGAATGGATATGATGACGTTTTTCTCGAGGAATGGTGATTTTCCGACGTTTTTCTCGAATAGTACTCTCGATTTCGGAGAGCTGATCCTTCGCTCTAGAAGCTTTGTGATATTGTTGTGACGTAACAAAATCTGTGATATTTTTCTGGAGTTTTTCTGCTTCGAGTTTGAGAGTTTTTATCTCATCCTCACCATGAACATAGGTCATACTCTTCGCACTACAGGCTTCGTCGATGAGGTCGATAGCTTTATCTGGGAGGAAGCGCTCTGTCATATAACGGACAGAAAGTTCGACTGCCTCATCGATGGCATCATCCTCGATGACGAGATTATGATAATCTTCAAATGTTCCACGGAGACCTCGAATGATTTCTGCCGCCACAGCTTTTGATGGCTCATCGACTTCTATTTTTTGGAATCGTCGCTCGAGAGCGGCATCTTTTTCGATATATTTCTGATATTCAGAGAGTGTTGTGGCACCAATGATGCGTATTTTTCCTCGTCCCATCGCAGGTTTGAGAATATTGGCAGCATCGAGCATACCTTCTGATCCGCCTGCTCCTATAATAGTATGTATTTCATCTATAAAGAGTATAACTTCGTTTTCGAGTTTTGTCGCCTCTTCGATAACCTGTTTCATACGAATTTCAAACTCACCACGGTATTTCGTACCAGCGACGAGAGATGTCATATCGAGGACGAGGAGTTTCTTGTGCTGCATAGCAAAAGGCACCTCTCCTGCAGATATACGGCGAGCGAGTCATTCTACGACAGCAGTTTTACCGACACCTGGGTCGCCTGTTAATACTGGATTATTTTTTGTCTTACGATTGAGAATTGAGATGAGTCGGTCGATTTCTTTCTCTCGTCCAATAATTGGATCGATTTTCCCTTCTACGGCTTCTTTGGTGATATCAGTACAGAAGAAATCAAGAGCGGGGGTCTGGCTTTCTTGTTTTTTGGAATTCTGGTCACCTTGGCTCATCTGAGAAAATACCGGATTTTGCTCGACGTCTTCCATAGCGACGCCTGAGAGGAGTCCTTGTTCTAATACATTCATGATTTTCCCCAAGTCTCATGGATTACCTGTCGTAGCTCCGGATTGGAGTCTGTTCATCTCTATCAGAGCTCACTCAAAATCACGGACATTGATACGGATGAAATCAAGAAACTCAACGAACCAAGAATTCGTTTGTTTGATGAGTGCGAGGAGGAAATCCTCGATACCAATAGATTTTTTCTCAAAACTTGCTGCTACTT
>DALYDS010000118.1:0-1677 GCA_031973055.1 bacterium
CAGATGGTGTTTTGTGTTTTGATTTCACATTACTTGCTTCACTCGACTGAGTGGGCTACGAATTGCCTCCGGAATATCATCAAATACGTTTTTCAGAGAAGGGTGGCTTCAGTCCTGAAATTAATAGTGAATGTCAGGAGATGATGTGTACTATCGTAGAAGATTTTTATCGAGAAAAGAAGAGAAAAGAAGATGAAAAAAAGAAAGCACTCGCAGATCAACCAGATCCAGAATATCTCGCATTTCGAGCTGAATTACAGCCAATTTTTGACTGTCTGAATGGTTATAAATTCAAGAAGGACGAGAGATGAGCACATCGATGAAATCCTTCAAAGGAACGTGGAGCGGAACTTGGAAACCCATTTCCATCCTTGAATGAGTCACTCTGAGTATATCATGCAAGAATTTATATGGCCCGAGAGGGGGATTCAATTACACTCAAATTAGATGACATTCAATGTTCCCTCATATACAATAGGGAACAAAATACTTTTACACGATCTAGGCATTCAAAAACTATGCCTGGAATGCGAGATTTGGGAGAAAAGATAAAACCAGAGAAGCTCACGAGTGCTCAGAGGAGAGCTATACATGATTTAGAAGAATTACTCAAGTCCCTTCATTTTTTCTGTTTTGCTACTCGAGACAAACAAGATAAAATAATAGATGTTAGAGAAGAGGCACTATTGTTGTGTGGCATATTTGAACAATCTCTGGCAAATTGAGATGCCCGTGTCATGTATGTTGTAAAAGACAATCAGGAAGAGGGTGAGAAATCCACGGCAAATGATGGTGCTCACGTAAGTTCTCTTGAAAGAGAGTGACAAGAAGAGGAAGGAACTACAGAATCGAATCTTTTCCCTATGGATGAGTTACCGACAATAATTCAAGATATAAAATCGAGAGAACAATTAGAGACTCTCTGTACTCAGGCGCCAGAAGGCATGATATGTATGTTGATGTATGCGAAAGAGGCAATAGAATTTCGATGAGACAGGACTAGAAAAGAGGCACGTACTGCAAGAGAAGAGTCTCTGCTAGAAGAAGACAGAAATCAACGTCTTATGAGTTTGAGGAAATCACCTCGATGACGTGAGTTACTCAAAATTCGTCTAGAAAAAACCCTCCAATGATCACCTCGCGGATCTCTCATGATAGGAAGTCAGGCATATAAAACTTTAAAGAATGTACTACGTGTCCCAAAGTTAACAGAAGAACATAAGAGCATTCCTGTTGATGATGCTTTTATTGATAAATATATCGATGCACTCATAGCTGAAAAAGCTTCGGTGAGTTATCGTAGACCTATCATGGTTACCCTGGAGCAACACAATACTACTCTCCAAAAACTTCAAGCAACAAAAAGAACCGAAACTGCTGCAACTACTGCTTCCCTATAACATCAGAGAGTTGCATAATTGGTGTCATGATAGCGTAAGCGATGAAGCCGACAATGACAGCCATAGTGACGATGATGACTGGTTCAATAATTTTGTTGATAGAAGAGACAGAGCCGTCAACTTCTTCGTCATAAAAGTCTGCGACTTTGACGATGATGACATCGATTTTTGCCGTTTCTTCTCCGACTTTGATCATCTGAGTGACCATATCAGGGAAGAGGGGATCGTTTTCGAGTGATTTACCCATCGTAATACCACGAGAGACATCGTCACGGAC
>DALYDS010000119.1:0-1668 GCA_031973055.1 bacterium
TTTTTATTCTCATCGAGACTATATTCGTTTTTATACGGATTATAGCTGACACAGTCGAGCTTGTCAGGTGAGGGTTTCACCTCTCGAGGTCTGTCAATATAGCTCCACCATCCTATGTTGAAGATGAGGAGTCATAAGAGAATACTGTATTTGGTGAGTCTATTTTTGAGCACTGATATGGAGAAGAAAGAGTAAAATTTGAGTTTTTCGTAAGAGTACGCGAATTATAGGAATTTTTCATTTTTATCCAGAAAACTTCTCCAATATTTTCTCACAGCCCTGCATGTCTTGTTAGTTGTTTTGATGGTTGGTATTGGGCTGCTCTCTCTTTTTCGTCCCGATATCATGAGACTCGGTATCGACTGGATGGGTATACAAATCAAATCATGGGGCGAATGGAATTATGTCATACTTCTCGTAACAGCGATGGCGGAATCATTTCCATTTGTCGGAGCAGTCGTTCCCGGTATGAATATTATGATTTTGGTGTGAGGATTTTTTGTTGCTCGTCAGTGGGATATCTTTCCACTCGCCGCCCTCCTCGCGATGATAGGTGCTTGTCTCGGAAATGCTCTCGGGTATTTCATGGGAAAATATGGAAATCCAGAAACGCTCAAAAAATACGGGGCATTCTTCTGAGCTGGTCCTCGTGAGCTCGGATGGCTCGAAAAACAAATCCATAAAAATGGATTCTGGTTTATCGTTGGATGAAAATTTCACAACCTTCTTCGCTCCTTTATTCCTTATATCGCAGGTTCACACAAGATGTCTGGAGCGAGATTTTGGCTCGCCAATATATTTGGCTCATCTCTCTGGGCTGTCTCAATTCTTCTTATTGGAGTCTTTGCAGTCGAGAACTACGAAGTCATACTACAATATCTCAACTACGTATTACTTGGAGTGGTTGTTATTGGAGTTATTATTTATATGTGGAGAAATAAAACTAAATAATTTCTTTTTTCCAAAGTCGATTAAAATAGTTTTATGAATGATGTGATTTTTTGGCTGTTACCGTTCTGTTTATCTGCAGTAACAATTTTATTGATTATTCCATATGTGTTTAAGTGGTTTCAGCGCATTGGTATAGTCGATAAACCAGAAATGTACCCCCATGAGAAAGGGAGACAACCACTTCCATATCCAGGAGGAGTGGTACTCGTCGCAAATATTATCCTCTGGTCACCCTGGATACTTCAGGCGGTACCAGATGCCGATTTCAAAAAAGCACTCTATGTTATCATAGCAGGGCTTATCACGACTTTGATTATGGCATGGGATGATCAGAAACGCACGCTGTCTCCTATTTTGCGTCTCGGATTTCAGATATCTCTCGGTGCTTTCTTCGGTCTGACAGCCATCAAAATAGGTTATATAACCAATATTTTTTGAGGTATTATTTCTCTTGATCAATTCGAGACGCTTCAGTGGCATATGGGAGCAAGCACTATATATCTGATACCTCTTGTTGTCACTATTATATGGTATGTACTCGTGATGAATGCTATTAACTGGAGTGATAATGGTCGTGCTATGACATCGAGTGTTTCACTGGTGACGTGTATTATTTTGGCGCTCCTTTCACTCAAGCTGTATGCTACTGACACTTCAGAGGCTGCTCGGAATAATTCACTGTTTGTTTTGTCCTTTCTTACTATCCTGATACCAACT
>DALYDS010000120.1:0-1664 GCA_031973055.1 bacterium
AGCACAAAAACTCACCATCTCATAATCCCCTTCCATGATTATCCTCGGCTACATAGCATCTATTCTGGTCGGTGTCACACTGGGACTTATCGGTGGAGGCGGGAGCATACTCACTGTCCCCATTCTGGTCTATCTCTTTGGTATTCCTATGGTAGCAGCTTCGAGCTATTCCCTCTTCATAGTCTGAATCACGAGCCTCGTAGGGGGTATGAAATACACACGACAGAAGCTCGTAAAACCAAAGCAGGTGATGGTATTTGGAATTCCAGCAGTTATTGCAGTGTTTTTGACACGTATATGGGTCATGCCCAATATCCCTGCTGAGATACTCATCTGAAACATCTCTATCTCAAAGGATATATTCTTGCTTGGATTTTTCGCAGTACTGATGATAGCTGCTTCGCTCTCCATGATTCTGCCACTGAAACTCAAAAATACTGGCAAGAAAAAACACATCATCTGGATCATGTTAGAAGGGATGGTAGTAGGAACAATTACTGGATTGGTTGGTGCTGGAGGAGGATTTATGATTATCCCCGCACTAGTTATATTCAATAAAATGCCAATAAAAGAAGCCATAGGTACATCACTCTTTATCATAGCGCTGAATTCTCTCATTGGATTTACGAGTGGGCTGCATCTGGTTTCAATAGATTGGACACTCCTTTTACAGATAGCGGGCCTAGCTATCATCGGTATATTTATCGGTAATAAAATATCAAAAAAGATATCCTGAGAAACACTCAAGCCTCTCTTTTGATGGTTTGTACTCATACTCGGCTCAATTATTCTCATACAGGAGTTACAGCACATTTTATAATTTATTTTTTACCCTTATTTTTATGTCACACGTTATAGAACTCAACCACCAAAACTTCGAAAAAGAGGTCTCAAGCGGTCTTACACTCGTCGATTTCTGGGCACCATGGTGTGGACCATGCCAGATGATGCTTCCGAATCTCGCAGAATTTGCAGAGAAATCAGAAGGCGTCAAAGTCGCAAAAGTAAATGTCGATCAAAACATGGACCTTGCGCAAAAATTTCGCATTATGGGAATACCAGCTCTCATTGTCTTCAAAGATGGGCAAATCATGACGCAGACATCTGGAGTCCATAGTGCTAGTCAGCTCATGGAACTCACAAAGAGGTATACCTAAAATATTGTCGAAATAAAAAACCTCCCAAAATGGGAGGTTTTTTCTAAGACAAATTTGATTAATCTTTCTGTACTCCGAGAAATGACTGGATGATAGCGAGGACGAGCGCAAATATTGCCGCAGCCCAGAAACCATTGGTACTAAATCCGTTGATAAAATTATCAACGAGCAGCACCATCAGGACATTGATAATCAGAGAAACAAGTCCGAGCGTTATCCAATTCAGTGGCGCAGTAATCATCTTGAGGAGGAGACCAATAGTAGCATTGACGAAACCGAGAATAACTGCCACGATAAGAGCAGTGACAAATCCATCAATACCAACACCAGGTACGAGATATGCCGCAGCAAATACTGCCACACCAGATAACAAGAGAGAAATAATAAATTTCATAAAATAGGGATTAAAAAGATAAGACAAAACAGTATAGCATCTTAATCATTTTACACTAAAAGAAATCTTGCATTAAGCTTTTTCCAAATACAATCGCTACCATATGAACAATG
>DALYDS010000121.1:0-1613 GCA_031973055.1 bacterium
CAACCATAATTAAAACAAACGGTCTTCGAACCACTCACTTCGTTCGGGTTGACTCGGAAACCAGAGCATTGGTTTCCTCCCCCTCATTCCCAACCATAATTAAAACATTCAGGATTCTCACCAAGGTTCGAATTACTCGTTTTGCCATTCAAGGCAAAACTCCCATTCCCAACCAAAATGCCATCAAAAGAAATCTCGTCCTTGTGACGGGATTTTTTTGTGGCAAATTCCTGAGTCGGAATGAGGGGTGAGAATAGAAGGACTGATACTATAACTGTTTATAAACTCAGGATACCTCCCTGTATATTGATGAATTGATATTGTGGCATTTGTGGAGCTATTTTCATCTGGAGATACCCGCTCGATCATCCACTATGACAGTAGAGAGCAAATGAAGTACCTTCTGGATATTCCCCAGAAAATAAGTCATCAGATAGAGGTATACTCCCTTCGAGAGGATGACCTATCATATCAACCAAGACGAGCTTGTCTCATAATTCTTTTTTGTGAACATGATATTCTGACCATGTCCAAGACTCAAGGCCATTATTTCTCCCAAAAATATTACAGGCATCTTTGGTAACAAAATCGTTGACTCACATAATGAAAAATAATAAATTATTGTAATTCTCTCAACAACTCATCCAAATCAAGTGCCTCAGTTACCATATGCACGCTGCCATCCGCAGCATATTTCCACTGGTCACGAGGTCTATCACAGTAGAGCTCGACGCCGATACCATCAGGATCACGGAGATAAATCGCCTCAGACACGCTATGATCACTCGCACCCTCGAGAGGATAGCCAGCATCCAGCAGACGCTTGACGACTTTCGCGAGTTCGAGTCGTGACGGGAGGAGAATAGCGAAGTGATAGAGTCCACTCGTGCGAGGTGGTGGAGGTGGTACGCCCTCACCCTGCCACGTATTGAGTCCGATGTGATGGTGATATCATCCAGCAGAGAGAAATACCGCTGAGCTGCCATACGTCGTCGTCACTTCGAAACCGAGTATGTCACGATAAAAACCGAGCGAACGCTCGATATTGGCCACCGTGAGATGGACGTGACCTATGTGAGTCTGTGGATGTATTTTTGTCATGAGTTTTTTAGACAGTAAATGTTTCTTTTGGAAATCGTTTTTTCACCACACCGACTATCTCCGCTGAGTCATCTGGCTCGACGATGAAGTCACCGAATTCTCGATTAAACGAACGAAGGACGAGCTTGTCTCAGTCTTGTAATACTTTTTTGATTTTTGGGAGGCCATTGTGGACCACCATCACCTGATCCTCAGGATTGAAACCCTGTTGGACTTTGATGAGGAGGAAATCTCCCGAATGAATAAATGGTTCCATCGAATCCCCTTTGGCACGAGTGATAAAATAACTCTCTTTCTCTGATTCGTTGATAAGATATTTATCGATTTCGAGTTTCTTGCGAGGATATTCCGCGAGGATGCTCTTCCCTGCATTTCCACACTGAGCGAAACCAAAAAATGGGAGAGCGAGCTGGTGCGTCTCTTCGAATCGTCGAAGGACCTGATATCCACCAAAAGGATTCTTGGCAATATAACCCATACGGATGAGCTGATCGATTTTATCCAACACTTTC
>DALYDS010000122.1:0-1597 GCA_031973055.1 bacterium
TCTTTGGTAGTATTAGCATCAACACCAGTTGTTTGTTCTGTACTTGTTTCTACTGGAGCAATAGTTGCCTCAGGAGTTTTTGGAGTTTCGACGATAGGAGCAGTTTTTTGATAGAGGCTGCATGATACGAGGATCAGACTCAGACTCGCGAGAGTGACAAATGCTTTCATGATAAATAAGAGATAGGAAATAAAGCATGCTCATTGTAGGTCTGGAGGTATTTTTTCAAGTCTATAGTCTATACATTTACGTCTGAGCGTGCATAAAAAAACTGCCCCCGAAGGAGCAGTTTTGGATGATATTTTCGGAGAATTACCAACGATTTCCACCACCACCATTTCCACCACCACCGAATCCACCCTCACGACGAGGAGGTCGGCTACCACCACCGAATCCACCACCTGCAGGACGCTCTTCTTTTGGACGAGCTTCGTTTACAGTGATAACACGTGGTCCACGGTCATCAGAAATCTCAGTAACACCATTGTGTGCTGCGATAGCTGCATTTGCTTCTTCGTCTGTAGACATTTCTACGAGAGCGAAACCACGAGGTCGTCGTGTCTCTCTATCGAGAGGAATAAATACATCAACTACTGTACCATTCTGAGAAAAAATCTCATTTAACTGGTCAGAAGTAACACGATACGGAAGATTTCCGACAAAAAGGCGTTTGCCCATAACTGAAAAAAGAAAAAAATAATTATCGTCTGAGAACGCCACTCTGCGGAAAACCACTTTGTAAACACGTTTCACGGACAACGAGCACAGTATAGTACAACTTTTCTATAAGTAAAGAAAAATCTTTTTAGTGACTCTGTTTCTGAGCATTGCGTGCGAGGGAGAGCCACTGCATGATAGCATTGACAGTGACACCCATATAACGCTTATCTTCGGTTAATTCTGCTTCCATCATTTCGAGTAGAACGTGTGCTATGTAAGTTTTCTCGAAATTTTCATAGAGCGAGAGGGCAGTATCCATCGTGCGAGAGGCGAGATCGTATTCGTTTGCGATTTTGTTTCCTTGTGTTTGTAGAAGTAGTGCTACTTCGAGGGCTGATTGGGGTTCATTGTTCCCTATACAGCTCCCTATGCCCCCATCACAGGATGCACTATAGTACCAGAGGTACATGTTATATCCACAGTGTTCGTAGCTCATGGAGTCGAGGAGATCTTTGTAATTATATATCTTATCACCATTTCTCGGCGGTACACATTCGAGTTCCGTGATTTGTCCTTCTATAATGGTGTTTGCTTTTTCGAGTATGCCTTTTGCTTTCTCAGAGATTTTGTAATCATCGATTATTTTTTTGTGTAGTGTATATTTTGATTTGAGGACGGCACAATTCATGATCTTATTTTGCGTATCATGGTAGATAGTTCTGACATCTTCGAAAGCGAGTCCTGCGCCTGTTTCTTGTAGATTTGGATATTTCGTTGCGTCATGTTTTATTATGAGCTGTTTGTCGGTATTGAAATTCCAGTAATCACCCCCGTATGAATTACCTACACACTTATTTTTTACATTACATTCGTATGAATTCATCCCAGTACTATAGGTATCATATTTGGGATCATTGGTTGATTGGCACTCTGCAAA
>DALYDS010000123.1:0-1527 GCA_031973055.1 bacterium
ATGGCTGACAAAAAATATATCGGTGGTTCTGCAAAAGCAGTCTCAACACAATATGGTGATATCCTCAATCTCTCACTCAAACTCGAGGATATGCAGGCAATCGTCAATGAAAAGGGTTACGTCAATATGTCTGTTCTCAAACGTAAAGAACTCGGACAGTATGGTGACACTCACTACGTCGTCGAAAATGATTACCAGAAAAATCGTGAAGCAAATGGGGCTACATCAGCTCCATCTGGACCTTCAACCAAAGCTGCTGAAATGGATGTGCCGTTCTAGAGTTATAATTTAAATAAAAAAGCCACAATTGTGGCTTTTTTTATTTGTTATCCCTTAAACCCCTGACACACGACGTATTCTTCGAAGCTTCTATCACGGCATGCAGGAGGTTTGATGCATTGTATTTTTTTGAATTGCTGTTTTGCTTTATTGAGGACAATTCCGAGATCCCGACCACGAAATATCTTCATCACGAGGTTACCACCTGGCGCGAGAAAACGTTCTCCAATTTTTAGCACTTCGAGGCAGAGCATAGCACTGTTGTATTGGTCATCATCGTTTCTGCCAGTCGTTTTGGGAGCAACATCCGAGGTAATAATTTGGAAATATTTGGTTTTAAGTTTTTTGTTATCATTGAGTCCCCAGATACCAGCCTCTTCTTCTTGTTTTTGTATTTCTTTTCACTCTTCACGGATGGATTCGAGGTAAGATTTGATTTTCGCATGTGTTTCAGCGACAGTCATGTCGCCCACCATCGTGGTGATATTTTTTTGAGCAAATCGTGAGACTTCCTGGAGGTCGACACCGAGGATGCGACCATTTTCTCCGACCAGTTTTGAGAGAACTTGTAACCAACTCCCAGGAGCACAACCCAAATCGAGAGCTATCATGTTTGGTCTTATGATTTCTACTTCTTCCTGGATTTGGAGGAGCTTAAAAGCACTTCTTGCACGATATCCTGCAGCTTTGGCTTTATGAAACCAGACATCTTGTACTTGATATCCTGCTTTATTCGCCACTCGAGGGGCGATGATTTTTGGTTTTTTCTTCATGATTTAGAGCGAATTGTAGTCATACATATCAAAAAACAAACACCGAATCAAAAATTGATACTTAGGTCAGCATATGGTATTGTATTATTATGTCACTGAAAAATATTGAAAAAGAAGCCGAAAAACCAAAAATATCTATCGATAATAGAGTACTTCAGGGTATAAAGAATCATACATTATGACCCGAATGAACACGCATTCTCATAGTTGATCCTGGGGAGTATCGTGCTTCGTCGAGTATTGGTATGATGGCGGCACTTGTGGAGGCTGGCATTGAACCAACAGATTTTGACCATATTATTTTTGCGTCTTCTGGTTCTTTTGCCGGTATGTGATTTGTACTCTGAAGAATGCCAGAAATGGTGAAATATTGTAAGACTCATAGCCCCAGAGAAACGATGAGGTTTCGTGATATAAGAAGTTGATCTATTTTAAAAGTAGAACAACTTTTATCAGGCATTTTAACAGGTAAACA
>DALYDS010000124.1:0-1524 GCA_031973055.1 bacterium
AAGAAGTCGAGGAAATAAATCTCTTTGAAGGTGAAAACCTCCACTATGCAACAGAGTGTCTCACTCTCGGCCATAACTATATCTACCCTATCAAGACACACCAGAAACTCGAATCAGATCCAATCAACAATATTACGAACGCTCTCTCAAAACTCGATGAGGACGAATCATGCATGATTCAGATTATGCTTCGCCCTACGGATAATCACTGGCAAAAGCACGCAAGTAAACATGCAGGCCATCTCCAGAAAAATGGTGGTCATCACGGAGGATGGTCTCCTTTCGATCTCCTCAAGGGGTTTGTTGATTTCTGGAAAACCGATACAAAGGACGAACACAAAAAAGAAGAAAAAGAAGGACCTTCAGCTCTCGAATCAGAAGAAGTGAAGCTCATCGACGAAAAAAGTAAAAAAATATGATACGACACTATCATCCGCATAATGACCGTCGCTCGCGACCATCATGCCTGTGAAATGCAGATGAAAAATATCATTTCTTCATTTGAACAATTTCGTAGTCCCGATACCAATCATTTTCATGAAACTCATGAGCATGCCAGTGCTCGTACGGTCCGCAATATACTCTATCGTACATTTTCTCGTCCAGGAGTAAAAAAATGGAAATCAATGATTCTCAATATAGAAGAAATTGCCTCTATATTTCATTTTCCTCACTCAAAATATAATCTCACACCAGAAATAAAATGGCAGAAATTCAAAATCGTCAAAGCTCCAGATAATCTCCCAAAAGAATGAATACTCCTCGGACACAACGTCTATCGTGGTAAAAAAGTACCCGTCTATATGAAGTCAGAAGACCGAATGAGACACTTCTATGTCATTGGTCAGACAGGTACAGGTAAAACAACTATATTGGAAGCCATGGCACGCCAAGATGCCAAACAGGGTCATGGAATGGCTGTCATGGATCCTCATGGAGATTTCGCGAGTGGACTCCTCCCTCACATACCACGAAGCCGGGCGGATGATGTCATCTATTTCAACCCGAGCGATACAGCACGCCCAATGGGCCTCAATCTCCTCGAAGCACGTGATGCCGAGGAGCGAGAATTCGTCGCACAAGATGCAACCAAGATGATGATAAAACTCTTCGGTAATGAAGTGTTTGGGCCTCGTATTCAGGATTACTTTCTCAATGGCGTCCATACTCTCATGGAGTATCCAGCTGGTGGCGCTCTTACTGATATAGTACGTCTCTTTACAGATGAAAATTTTCAGATGGAACGTCGTCGTACTCTCCAAAACAAAATCGTAAAATCATGGTGGGACTATACCTATGCTGCCATGGGTGATCGAGAAAAGAAAGAAATGATCCCTTACTTCCAAGCGAAGTTTTCAGGCTTTATTACCAATGAACTTCTCCGAAATATTATCGGGCAAACAAAGAGTTCATTTCAGGTCGATGACATCATGAATACGGGCAAGATTCTCCTCATCAATCTCTCCAAAGGTATCCTCGGTGATCTCAACTCCAAACTCTTGGGTATGATCTTCGTAACCAAAA
>DALYDS010000125.1:0-1511 GCA_031973055.1 bacterium
GCAACTGAAAACCAAGATGAATATCAGCAAAAATAGAAATGATATTGAAATTTTTCTCAATGGGACGAAAATGACGGACGATATCAAGCTCGATATAAAACGCTAATTCATAATATCCCCTATTTATGTACTCACTCTCAGCATTTAAACCCTACGATATCCGTGGTGTCTGGCAGACAGAAATCGATGAAAAGCTCGGCCGTATCATGGGATACGCACTCGGCCTCCATCTCATCGAGAAATACACAACACCAAAGATTCTGATTAGTTCTGATGTACGTGAGGCAAATATACTCTTTATCGATGAATTTCTCCGCGGCATGAAAACTGCTGGAGTAGGTGAAGTAACGGTGATTGGGCAAGACCCCTCAATCACAGGATATACCTACGGAGTCTGCTCAACACCTATGGCTTACTATGCCGCTATCGATACATTTGACTGCGCTTGTATCTTCACAGCATCACACAATCCGAGCGAGTATGTGGGTATCAAAATCGTCGACAATAAATGTCTCTCTATCAAATCAAATGATTTACGGAGAATGTTTGAGCAACATGAGCATGATATGATAGAAGGCTCTACATTCCCAGAATTGAAACAATATAATGATACACGCATCACGTCTCTCTTGACTGATTTAAAAACAAAATTTCAAACACTCAAAAAAATACCAAAAATAACGATTGACTACAGTCATGGTGCAGCGACACATTTTGAGCAAGCATTTCTCCGAGAGATCCTCTGAGAAAATGCGACACATATTTTCACAACTCCAGACGGATCATTTCCGGCACACGAGACAGATACTTCTCGATTTGCGAGCTATGAAAAACTCATAGCAGAGATACAGAAAAATGGCAGTGATTTTGGTTTTATTTTTGATGGTGACGCTGATAGATTTGGTATGGTTATCCCCGATGGTACCGTCGTCACAGGTGATATACTCCTCTCTATTATTGGCAAACAGCTCCTCACTGATGGAACTGCAGAACGACTTGGGACAAAAGTAATATTTCAAGAAGTATTCTGTGGTCGTATCGTCGGTGACGTCGTAAAAAAACACGGAGGTACTCTCCGTATGACTCGAGTTGGTCGTGAAGCGTTTGTCCGAGAGGTCATAGAAGCGAATGGTCTCCTCGCTGGTGAAGTATCGACACATCTCCTTTTCAAAGAATATGGAACAATAGAGATGCCTCTCGCAGGACTCTATTACCTCCTCAAGGTTCTCGAAAATTATGACAACGCAACATCGATGATTGCCGAGTACAACACTTATGCTCGTGGACAAGTATTTCAATTCAAAACAGAAAAAAAAGATGAAATTATTGATGCCATAAAAGAAAAATACAAAGCATATGAACAAATAACACTTGATGGGATCAGAATAGAAGCTCCTGACTATTGGTTTTGTGTGAGAAAATCAAACACTGAACCTCTCCTCAAAGTCGCTCTCGAGGCAAAAGATAGAACTATGTACGATACAATCATAGGAGAATTGAGGGGATTTTTC